>NZ_CP011502.1:3321929-3629239 GCF_001509405.1 Aeromicrobium erythreum | reverse complement strand
CTAGCAGCGGTCGCGAGGTCGTTTCAAGCGGGTTGGGAAGATTGCCGTGATGCTCTCGGCGTGTCGCGTGGACCGGTTGGTCGCAGGTAGCCTATGGGGCGGGTTTGACCACGCTCCGACCGCCCCGTACCGTGGAGCAGTCGTGCAACACGACCGTTGCCGCATGCCCACGACCGAGATCTTCGCCGTGGGCGAGCGGTGGCCGTCGATCCCCGGCCCGAATCGTCGAAGGACCAAACTCGTGAGCAAGCGTACGTACCAGCCGAACAACCGTCGTCGCGCCAAGAAGCACGGCTTCCGCCTGCGCATGCGCACGCGTGCGGGCCGCGCCATCCTGGCCAACCGTCGCCGCAAGGGCCGCGCGAACCTCTCCGCCTGAGCCGTGCTCGGGCGGCCCCACCGCATGCGTGAGGCCGGCGACTTCAAGGTCGCGGTCCGCCGCGGGGTGAAGGCGTCGTCGCCGACCCTCGTCGCGCATCTCTCGATCGGAACCGACGGAGACACCTCCGTCGGTTTCGTCGTGTCCAAGGCCGTGGGGCCGGCCGTCGTGCGCAACCGCGTCAAGCGTCGGCTGCGGCACCGCGTGCGCGACCACCTCGAGCACGGGGCGTTGGCCTCGGTGCCGGCGGGGTCGCGGCTCGTGGTGCGGGCGCTGCCCCGTGCGGCGTCCGTCGACGGCCCGACGTTGTCGGCCGACCTCGAGTCCGTGCTGACGACGGCGGTCGAGAAGGCGGAGCGTCGGGGCGGGGTGCACCGGTGAGGACCGTGCTCGTGTGGCTGCTCCGGGCCTACCGGTTCGCGATCAGCCCGTTGTACGGCCAGGTCTGCCGCTACTACCCGACCTGCTCCGCCTACGCGCTCGAGGCCGTCGAGACGCACGGCGCCGCCCGCGGGTCGTGGCTCGCCGCGCGACGTGTGTGCCGGTGTCATCCTTGGGCTGCCGGTGGCGTCGATCCGGTGCCGCCACGTCGCGGTGCCCAGGGCACGCCCGAGGACGAGCAGCACCCCTCTGAACCTCCCGTCGCCTCGGCGACGGTCACCCCCACCCCTGGAGAACCATGTTCGACTTCCTAGGTTCGATCGGCTCGGCCATCATGACGCCGCTGTACTACGCGGTGTCCGGCGTGCTGCTCGTCTGGCACGAGATCTTCACGCGGCTCGGCCTCGACCCGTCGGGCGGCTGGTCGTGGGCGCTGGCGATCGTCGGCCTGACGGTGACGATCCGCGCGCTGCTCATCCCGCTGTTCGTCAAGCAGATCAAGAGCAGCCGCAACATGCAGCTGCTACAGCCCCACATCAAGGAGCTGCAGAAGAAGTACGGGCACGACCGGGAGCGCCTGGCTCAGGAGCAGATGAAGCTCTGGAAGGAGCACAACACCAACCCGTTCGCGTCGTGCCTGCCGCTGCTGCTGCAGATGCCGGTCTTCTTCGCGCTGTTCCGCGTGATCGACCAGGCCGCGAAGAACGGCGCCGACGGTGCCCGCGGGTTCATGACGGCCAAGCTGGCCGAGGAGCTGCAGGACGCGGTGTTCCTCGGCGGCCGGATCGCCGACACGCTCGTCAGCGCGACGCACGTCGAGACGCGCATCATCGCCGTGATCATGGTGCTGACGATGTGCGCCACGCAGTTCATCACGCAGCGCCAGCTGATGAGCAAGAACATGCCGCCGGACGCGCTGTCGGGTCCGTACGCCCAGCAGCAGAAGCTGCTGCTCTACGTGCTGCCGGTCGTCTTCGCCGTCGGCGGCATCGCCTTCCCCGTGGGCGTCCTCATCTACTGGACCACCTCGAACTTCTGGACCATGGGCCAGCAGTTCTACGTCATCCGCAACAACCCCGCGCCGGGCACGCCGGCGTTCAAGGCGAAGCAGGAGCGCGACGCCAAGCACGGCAAGAACGTGCCGGAGGACCCGCTGAAGGAGATCGAGAAGCCGCACCCCGGTCTGCAGCGCAACCAGCCGAAGAAGCAGACGCGCAACCAGCGGACCTCCGGGTCCAAGCCGAGCCCGAACAAGAAGAAGAGGAAGTGATCCGGTCATGACCGACGCTGCGAAGCTGGAGGCCGAGGGCGACATCGCCGCGGACTTCCTCGAGGAGCTGCTCGACATCGCCGACCTCGACGGCGACATCGACATGGACGTGGAGAACGACCGTGCGTCGGTCTCCGTCGTCGGCGGCGGCCTGGACCACCTGGTCGGACGCGGTGGTGAGGTGCTGGAGGCGCTGCAGGAGCTGACCCGGCTCGCCGTGTACCGCGAGACCGGCGAGCGGAGCCGACTGATGCTCGACGTCGGCGGCTTCCGTGCCCAGCGCAGGGTCGCGCTGGAGTCGGTGGCGGCCGGCGCGATCGAGCGGGTCCGCTCGGGCGAGCCGCGCGTGGCGCTCGATCCGATGAGCCCGTTCGAGCGGAAGGTCGTGCACGACGCTGTCGCGGCCGCCGGACTCGCCAGTGAGTCCGAGGGCGCTGACCGGAGCCGTCACGTCGTCGTGCTGCCGGCGGCGGACGCCTGAGGTCCGCATGAGTGTTTCACGTGAAACACCCCCGCCGCCCCCTTCGGCTGCGGGGGTGTTCCACGACCAGCTGCCCCTGATGACGCAGTACGCGGCGATCCTCGCGAACGAGGGTGTCGAGCGCGGCATGATCGGACCGCGCGAGGTGCCGCGGCTGTGGGACCGACACCTCGTCAACAGCGGAGTGGTCGTCCCCCGGCTTCCCGCCGGCGCGACCGTGGCCGATGTCGGATCGGGCGCGGGACTACCCGGCCTCGTCTGGGCCATCGCCCGACCCGACCTGCAGGTGACGTTGATCGAGCCCCTGCTGCGGCGGACCACATTCCTGCAGGAGGTGGTCGACGAGCTCGAGCTGATCAACGTCGAGGTGCTGCGTGCGCGTGCTGAGGACGTGGACCGCCAGTTCGAGGTCGTGACGGCGCGCGCTGTGGCGGCGCTCGAGAAGCTCGCGAAGTGGTGCATGCCGCTCGTCGCACCCGGTGGCGTGCTGCTCGCGCTCAAGGGGCAGTCGGCTGCGGACGAGGTGAAGGATGCCAAGCGCACACTCGGACGTCTCGGTGCGACCGCTACGCTGATCCGGACGTACGGTGATGTTGAGATCCCGACCACCGTGGTGGAAGTGTCGAAGTGACGACCCTCGTCCGGACCGGGGCGGGGCATGTTTCACGTGAAACGAGGTCCTGTGAGCGCTGACGACAAGCAGACACCCGGCTCGTCGACGTCGCTGAGCTCGGTGGCGTCAGGTGCGGCGCCGGCGTCGAGCTTCACATCGTCGGAGCCGGACCAGCCCTTCGACACCCCGCTCGCGCGTGAGGCACGGGACCACGTCGACCTTGCCCGCCGTGCCCGCAGCACGACCCAGCTGCCCCGCCCCGACCAGACACGGATCTTTGTCGTGGCCAACCAGAAGGGTGGGGTCGGCAAGACGACCACGGCGGTGAACGTCGCGGCGGCCCTGGCTCAGAAGGGGCTGCGCATCCTGGTGGTCGACCTCGATCCGCAGGGCAACGCCTCGACGGCGCTCGACATCGCGCACACCGAGGGGACGCCCGGCGTCTACGAGGCACTGGTCGAGGACGTCCCGCTGTCCGAGCTCGTCCGGCCCGCGCCGCAGCTACCGGGCATCACGGTGCTGCCCGCGACCATCGACCTGGCCGGCGCCGAGATCGAGCTCGTGTCGCTGGTCGCGCGCGAGACCCGGTTGAAGAAGGCGCTCGCCGCCCACCTGGAGGAGCGCGAGCGGGCAGACGACCGGATCGACTACGTCGTCATCGATTGCCCGCCGTCACTCGGTCTGCTCACCGTCAACGCGCTGGTCGCCGCCCGTGAGGTGCTCATCCCGATCCAGTGCGAGTACTACGCCCTCGAGGGCCTGGGCCAGCTCGTGCGCAACATCGAGCTCGTCCGCGCGCACCTCAACCAGGACCTGGAGATCACCACGATACTGCTGACGATGTACGACGCACGCACGCGCCTGTCGGCCGGCGTGGCCGAGCAGGTGCGCAGCCACTTCGGTCCGAAGGTCCTGGCCACCGCGATCCCGCGCTCCGTCCGGATCTCCGAGGCGCCGAGCTACCAGCAGTCCGTCCTCACCTACGACCCGGGCTCGTCCGGTGCGCTCTCCTACCTCGAGGCCGCCCGCGAGATCGCGCAGTCAGGGACGTCCGACCCGACCACCAGCGAGAGGGGCGCCTGATGGCACCACGTCGTGGACTCGGCCGAGGGCTCGAGTCACTTATCCCGTCGACCCCCGCCGAGGCGAAGGAGTCCGGGCTCCAGGAGGTCCAGGGCGCCCGCTTCGCCGAGCTGCCGCTCGACGCGGTCGTCCCGAATCCCCGACAGCCGCGCCAGGTCTTCGACGAGCAGGACATGGCCGAGCTCGTGCACTCGATCCGCGAGGTCGGCCTGCTGCAGCCCGTCGTCGTCCGCGAGACGGCGCCGGGCGCCTACGAGCTGATCATGGGGGAGCGTCGGTGGCGCGCCTCGCGCTCGGCCGGTCTCGAGACGATCGGCGCGATCGTGCGCGACACGACCGACGAGGACCTCCTGCGTGACGCCCTCCTGGAGAACCTGCACCGCTCGCAGCTCAACCCCCTGGAGGAGGCGGCCGCCTACCAGCAGCTGCTCGACGACTTCGGCTGCACCCAGGAGGAGCTCGCCGACCGCATCGGTCGTTCGCGCCCCCAGGTCACCAACACGCTGCGGCTGATGAAGCTGCCGCCCGCGGTCCAGCGCAGGGTCGCGGCCGGCGTGCTGTCGGCCGGGCACGCTCGCGCGCTGCTCTCGGTCTCCCACCCCGAGGTGCAGGACCGCCTCGCCGCACGCGTGGTGGCCGAGGGCATCTCGGTGCGTGCGCTCGAGGAGATCGTGAAGTTCGGCGACACCGGCGACCCGGCCACCTCGCGGTCACGCACCCCCGGCCGCACGGTCTCCGCCCCCCGCCTGGCCGACCTCGCCGCCCGGCTCTCCGAGCGCTACGACACCCGCGTGAAGGTCGACCTCGGCAAGGCCAAGGGCAAGATCACCGTCGAGTTCGCGACGATCGATGACTTGGAGCGGATCGTGGGTCTGATGGACCCGCCGCGGAATCAGTGATCGACATGTCGACAAAGCGATAGGTTGCTTTGTCAGCCTGCGGGGCACCTGCGGTGCTCCAGGTACGTCGAAGCCCCGGTGCGCCGCACCGGGGCTTCGACGCTTGCCAGGTCTCGATCTCCGCCGCGGCTACGCCCTCAGTGCGGCGGCTCCATGCGGGGCGCCTACGGCGCGCACCACTCGACCTGCCTGAACCGCTCAGGCGCTAGGCGCCTTCGGGTTCAGGCATACTCCGAGAGCTCGTTGAGGATGGCGGACTTGGGGCGGACGCCGACGATCGACTTCACGACCTCGCCCTTGTAGTACAGGTTCATGGTGGGCAGGCCGGTGACGCGGTAGTCGCTCGGCGTCTTCGGGTTCGCGTCCGCATCCATCTTGACGATGGTGAGCGCCTCACCCTTCTCGGACGCGATCTCCTCGAGGATCGGCGCGAGCTGACGGCACGGGCCGCACCAGCTGGCCCAGAAGTCGACGAGCACGGGGCCGTCGGCCTGCAGCACCTTCTCGGCGAAGTCGGCGTCGGTGACGGGAGTGATCTCGGGCATGGGGTTCTCCTTCAGCGGATGGGGGTCGTGGGGATCGGGGTCACTCGGCCCACTGGGCCATGGCGACGTCGGGTGCGGGCTGACCGGCCTGCTCGCGGTCGGCGAGGAAGCGCTCGGCGTCGAGGGCCGCAGCACACCCGGTGCCCGCCGCGGTGATCGCCTGGCGGTAGGTGTGGTCGACCAGGTCGCCGGCGGCGAAGACGCCGGACAGGTTCGTGGCCGTGCTGCCCTGCTGGACCAGCACGTAGCCCTCGTCGTCGAGGTCGACCTGCCCCGTGAGCAGCTCCGAGCGCGGGTCGTGGCCGATCGCGATGAACAGGCCGGTCGCGTCGACGTCGCGGGTCTCGCCCGTGACGGTGTCGCGCAGCGTGACCTTCTCCAGACGACCCTCGCCGTGCAGCTCGGCGACCTCGGAGTTCCAGGCGAACTCGATCTTCTCGTTGGCGATCGCGCGGTCCTGCATGATCTTGGAGGCGCGCAGCTCGTCGCGGCGGTGCACGAGCGTGACCTTCGAGGCGAAGCGGGTGAGGAACGTGGCCTCCTCGACGGCGGAGTCGCCGCCGCCCACGACCACGATGTTCTGCTCGCGGAAGAAGAAGCCGTCGCACGTGGCGCACCAGCTGACGCCGTGGCCCGACAGCTCGTCCTCACGGGCCACGCCGAGCTTGCGGTAGCCCGAGCCCATGGCCAGGACGACAGCGTGCGCACGGTAGGTGGTGCCGTCGGCGAGCGAGACCGACTTGACCTCGCCCGTGAGGTCGACCGACGTGACGTCGTCGGCGATCAGCTCGGCGCCGAAGCGCTCGGCCTGCGCGCGGAAGTTGTCCATCAGCGCCGGGCCCATGATGCCCTCGGGGAAGCCGGGGAAGTTCTCGACCTCGGTCGTGTTCATCAGCGCGCCGCCGGCGGTGACCGAGCCCTCGAAGACGAGCGGGGCGAGGTTCGCGCGGGCCGCGTACACGGCTGCGGTGTAGCCCGACGGGCCGGAGCCGATGATGATCAGGTTGCGGACGTCATTGGCGGACGACTCAGTGCTCATGGGTGCCTTCTCGTAGACGGTCTTCCTCTGCTCAACGCAGTCTAGGTGGGGATCATTCCGCTGCCCGACCGGAGCGACGGGGGCAGGATCGTCACCGTCGACCCTTGAGGCTGATCTCGCGGACGTCGCCCTGGAACTCGCCGGGACCCACCTGGGGCAGCGCCGTCAGCCACACCACGACCCGACGGGTGATGGTGTTCGCCGGGAACGTGACGGTGACGTCGGTGCCGGCGTCGTCGAGGGTCGCGATGCGGCGCAGGTCGCGCAGGCTGCCCGGCACCTCCCCGCCGGGGCTCGTCGCGTAGACCGTGAGCGCGGTGCCGGCGCCGCCGAGCAGGATCCGCATCGAGTCGACCTCGCGCGGGCCGCCCAGGTCGACCACGAGGCCCACGCCGTCCTTCAGGCCACCGAGGTCGGCGCGGCGGTAGTAGGTGCTGGTGCGCCAGCCCGTCTCGGGGTTGCCGTCGACGGCGAGCCCCACGTCCTCGGGGTTCTCCTGGCCGTCCTGGCCCTGCGGGTCGAGGTCGCGCACCGACGCGATCCGCAGGATGCGGGCCGGCGCCTCCTCGGTGGCGACGGTCGCGGTCGGCGGCCGACGGTCCTCGCCGGTGAACCGTCCGACGGCGAAGGCGAGCAGCCCGACGACGGCGAGCGTGAGTGCCACGCCGGCGAGGACCAGCTTGCGGTCGCCGCCCGCGGTGGCACGCCTGGCGCGGTGCACGCTCCGCTCGAACGTGGTCGGCGGGGCCGGTTCGAAGGCCTTCGGACGTCGCCGGGGCGGCTCCAGACCCGGCGGGGGCCCCTCCGGCACGATGACGGGGTCGAGGCGCAGCAGGTCGGGCGAGGAGATGTGCAGCGGGCTCGGGTCGTCGACGTCGGCCTCGTCCTCGCCCGTGAGCCGCAGCGCGCGACCGATGTCGGCGGCCGTGCGCAGCGGGGTGCGGTGGTTCAGCGGTGGGCGCCCGAGGATCCGGTCGACGACGGCGTCGACGTCGCGGGAGACGCCCGCGCGCACCTGCCGGGGGCGCAGCAGCTTGCCGCCCTCGGCCGGCGCGGCGCGCAGGCCATCGACGCCGACCCCGGGCCAGCGGGCCACGAGGCACGCGTACAACAGCTTGCCCAGGGCCTCGACGTCCATCTGCTCGTACGCCCGGAGGTCCTCGAAGGTGTCCTGGTGGCCGGCCGGTGCCAGGGCGGTCGCGACGCCGAGGCCGACGATGCGCACCGCCCCGGTCTGCTTGAGGAGGACGTGGTGCGGGGTGAGGCGACGGTGGAACAGGTTCTTCTCGTGCGCGTGCGCGAGGGCTTCAGCGACCTCCGCGACCACGGTCGCGGCGCGTCGGTTGGGCAGCGGCGACTGGCGCAGCAGCTGGTCGAGCGGGAATGCCCGCGCCCACTCCCGCACGATGACGTGGTGGTCGTGGTCGGCCTCGACGAGGTCGAGCACGCGCAGGAACCGTGGATCGGTGACCGACGTCGACTGTCGGGCCGCCTCGAGGAAGTTGTCGGCGCGCGGGTCGTCGCTGGGGACCATCTCGATGCCGACGTTGCGCGCGAGCACACGGTCGTGCGCGCGCCAGGTGGACGACCCGAGCTTCTCCGTGACGAGGTCCTGCAGCACGTAGCGACCGTCGAGCACGTCACCGGCGCCCAGGGCCCGCCGCTCGGTCATCGTCACCTCTTCCGTGTGCGGTCCATCGTAGGCCGACGGACCCCACGGCGCCCGGACCGCGAGCGGGTCAGCCGACGAGGAACCCGGGCGGCGGAGCGGCCGGGGTGATGAGCAGGGTCATGCCGGCCTCGGCGGGCGTGCGGTCGGCCTTGCGATGGTTGCAGCGCAGGCACGCGGCGACGGCGTTCTCCCAGGTGAGCGCACCGCCGCGGCTGCGTGGCAGCACGTGGTCGACGGTCTCGGCGCGTCCGCCGCAGTAGGCGCACATCCGGTCGCGGGCCTTGACCGCCGACTTCGTGCACAGGTGCCCGCGCCGGTGCCGCCAGCGGGTGACGACGTAGCGGACGAGTCGCAGGACCTTGGGCTTGGGGAATGGACCGAAGGTGCCCTCGGCCTCCTCCTCGATGACCGCCACCTCGCGCACGAGCATCTTGATGGCGTGCCGCAGGGACACGCGTTGCAGCGGCTCGTAGCTGGCGTTCAGGACCAGGACGTGCTCGGCCATGGGCGGACCCTTTCCACGGCCAGAGTATCCGCCACGCCCGACATCGGGGGGTGAAGCGCGTGTGTCGTGCCGGTGAAGGTCAGAGCACCCACACGAGACCGGCGGCCGACGGCACGAGCGAGACCAGGACCCACGGCCACGAGAAGACCGGCCGGGCGGCCAGGATCGCGCGCACGGCGACGCTGATGCCGATGGCGAGGAACGCCGACATGACGACCAGCACGACGGCCCCGCTCTGCCGGCCCTGGCGGGCGATGACGTCGGCCACGACGACCAGCCCGATGACGCCGTGGATCGCGACGACGAAGAAGCAGATGGCGGTCGTCCGGCGGCGCACGACCTGTAGCGCACGGGTCTCCTCGGCCGACATCGTGCGGGCCGAGGGGCGGGGCTGCGAGCCGTGGCTGCTCATGGCAGCAGCCTAGGAGCCGTCAGTCGTCGCGGGTGGAGCGGCCCAGCACGGCGCCGAGCAGCGTCCCGAGCCCCAGGCCCACGACGAGCGGGCGCACGTACCCGACGTCGACCGGCTCCTCGTCGAGGTCGTCGTCGTCGTCACGGACGGCCTGCGCCTCGTCGTCGGCGTCCTCCAGCTCGGCGAGCTCGGCCAAGGTCGACTCGTCGGTGCACGCCCAGGAGATGCCGTACATGACGAGCCGGGAGAAGAAGTAGATCCAGACCACCAGCGTCAGGGCGATGGCGAGCGACGCGACCGGCACCGAGCTGGCGCCGCGCAGCACCAGGCTCGCGAACTGCTTGATGAGCTCGAAGCCGACGGCGGCGAACAGGGCGCCGCGCCACAGCGCGTGCTCGGGCAGGTCGGGCTTCGGCAGCAGGCGGAAGATCGCCCAGAACAGCACGGTGCTGACGGCCAGGCCGACGACCACCGACAGCAGCGTCAGCAACACGGTGCCGACCGGCCCGGGCAGTCCGACGAGGTCGAGCAGGAAGGTGCCGAGCGCGACGGGCAGGCCGCCGACGGACACCGAGAGGAGCAGGATGAAGCCCAGCACCACGAGCGTGACCAGGTCGGTGCCCTTCGCCTTCACGATGTTGCCGGTCTCCGACGTGGGCAGCTCGAGCATCTGGTTGAGCCCGTCGCGCAGCCCGCTGACCCAGTTGAGTCCGGCGTAGAGCGCCGTGAGCAGACCCACCGTGTAGATGGCCGGCGCGTTGGAGGCGATCTCCGTCAGCGCGATGCGACCGGGCTGCGGGTCGACGGACACGATGCCGGGAAGCACCCCGCTGAGGGCGTCGACGAAGTCCTGCTGGGCGTCGGGGTAGATCTCCGACAGCTGCCCCACGACGGCGAAGGAGACGGCCAGGAGGGGGAAGAAGCTGAGGAAGCCGAAGTAGGTGGCGCCGCCGGCGGCGAGGTTGCCGCGGTGCGCGCCGTAGTGGTCGAGGGTGCGGATGACGTGGGCGAGCACGGGGTGCCAGCCTGCGATCCGGTCCTTGATCCCGGGCTTGGACCCGTCGCCCTGCTCCGTCCGCTCCCCGTCGCCGCTCATGGCTCGACCCTAGGAGGAAGCGCGGTCCGCGGCCAACCGGCCGGGTGCTTCTGGGGTGCAGGCCGACCGGGTCTCCGCTAGACAGGTCACGAAACATGATCGACACCTCTCCTCCCTAGGGTGGCCCCCGTGAGCGACGCGCACCTCTTCGACGGCTACGGACCTGTGGCCGGGTTCGACGAGATGTTCGACGACTCGACGCTGCGCTCGGAGTACGCGCAGGTGCACGCGGCGTTCACCCGGATGGGCAACGACGAGATCCGGGCCCGCGCGGAGTCGCTCGCGTCGGCCTACCTCGACCAGGGCGTCACGTTCGGCGTCGGCGGCGAGGAGCGGCCCTTCCCGCTCGACATCGTGCCCCGCATCATCGAGGCGCGGGACTGGACCGACGTCGACACCGGCGTGCGTCAGCGGGTGAAGGCGCTCGAGGCGTTCCTGGCCGACGTGTACGGACCGGGCGAGGTGTTCACCGACGGGGTCGTGCCCCGCGAGACGGTGCTGACGTCGCCGCACTACCACCGCGTCGTCGCCGGGATCGAGCCGCCGAACGGGGTGCGGGTGCACATCTCGGGCATCGACCTGATCCGTGACGGCCAGGGCGACTTCCGGGTCCTGGAGGACAACTGCCGCGTCCCGTCGGGCGTCTCCTACGTCATGACGAACCGGCCGGCGATGTCCGCGGCGCTGCCGGAGGTGTTCGCCGACCACCGCATCCGTCCGGTGCAGCAGTACTCGCGCAACCTGCTCGCGGCGCTGCGTGCCGCGGCGCCGTCGGGCGTGAGCGACCCGAACGTCGTGGTGCTGACGCCCGGCGTCTACAACTCCGCCTACTTCGAGCACACGCTGCTCGCCCGCACGATGGGCGTCGAGCTCGTCGAGGGCCGCGACCTGGTGTGCCAGCAGGGCCGGGTCTCGATGCGCACGACGCGCGGGCTCGAGCCGGTGCACGTGATCTACCGGCGCATCGACGACGAGTTCCTCGATCCCATGCAGTTCTACCCGGAGTCGGTGCTGGGCGTTCCGGGCCTGGTCAACGCGGCCCGCGCCGGCAACGTGACCATCGCGAACGCGGTCGGCAACGGGGTGGCCGACGACAAGCTCATCTACACCTACGTGCCCGACCTGATCCGCTACTACCTCGGCGAGGAGCCGGTGCTGCGCAACGTCGACACCTGGCGCCTCGGCGACGCCGACCAGCGCGAGGAGGTGCTCGACCGGCTGGACGAGCTCGTCCTCAAGCCGGTCGACGGGTCGGGCGGCAAGGGCATCGTCATCGGTCCTGCGGCGTCGCGCGAGGAGCTCGACGAGCTGCGGGTCAAGATCCACGCCGACCCGCGCGCGTGGATCGCGCAGCCGGTGATCTCCCTGTCGACGGTGCCGACGCTCGTGGAGCAGGGCATCCGGCCGCGGCACGTCGACCTGCGGCCGTTCGCGGTGAACGACGGCGACGACGTCTACGTGCTGCCGGGCGGCCTGACGCGGGTGGCGCTGCCCGAGGGCGAGCTGATCGTGAACTCCTCCCGCGGTGGCGGCTCGAAGGACACGTGGGTGCTGGCCGACCCGTCGACGCCCGCGGACCCGAAGGACGCGGTCGACGAGGAGGCCGACGGTCCGGAGAAGGCCAAGAGCATGCGGGCGGCTGCGCCGTCGGTGCTGACCGAGGACGGGGGCGACCTCTGATGCTGAGCCGGATCGCGGAGTCGTTGTTCTGGATCGGGCGCTACCTCGAGCGCGCCGATGACACTGCGCGGATCCTCGACGTCCAGCTGCAGGTGCTGGTGGAGGACCCGGCGATCGACGAGGCCGCGTCGTGCCAGCAGCTCCTGTCGGTCATGGGGGTGGAGGGTCACACGGGTGCGGTCAACCGGTGGACGATCCTCGACCTGCTGGCGCACAACGTCGACTCGCCCGGGTCGATCGCGTCGGCGATCACGGCCGCACGCGAGGGTGCGCGGGGCGCACGGGAGACGTTGTCGACCGACATCTGGGCGTCGATCAACACGATGTGGCGCGGTCTGCCGTCGGCGCGGACGAAGCGCCCGCCGGACATGTTCGCGTGGGTGCGCAACCGGACGGCGATGGTCAACGGCATCGCCGACGGGACGATGCCGCGCGACGAGGGCTGGAACTTCTTCGTGCTGGGGCGCAGCATCGAGCGCGTCGACATGACGGCGCGGCTGCTGTCGACGGCGGCGCTGGCATCGGACACCCAGGTGGCCTGGCCGACGACGCTGCGGGCGTGCGGTGCCTACGAGGCGTTCATCCGTGCGTACCGGGGTCTGGAGGGCGACCGTCAGGCGGCGGAGTTCCTGCTGCTGGACCGGTGGTTCCCGCGGTCGGTGGTCTCGGCGCTGATGGAGGCCGAGCGGGCGTTGAGCCGTCTGGAGGCGCGCGGACAGCGTGCCGGGTTCGGCGACGAGGCGCAGCGGCTGCTGGGTCGGGCGCGCACCGAGCTGGAGTACCGGCCGCTGGCGGAGATCGTCGAGGCGATGCCGATCGAGATGGAGCGGCTGCAGCGCACGTGCGCGGCCGCGAGCGAGGCGGTCGGCGCGCGCTACTTCTCGCACTCGGACACGCACGCGTGGACGGGAGGGGTCTCGCTGTGAGCATGCAGGGTCAGGGGTCGGCGTCGCAGTGGCAGAGCGGGTCGCCGCGACCCATGCAGCTGCGGGTGCGGCACACGACCGGCTTCACGTACGCCGAGGGTGCGGCCGCGTCGTACAACGAGGCGCGGATGACGCCGTTGACGACGTCGGACCAGGTGGTCCTGCGGTCGCGGGTCGAGGTGTCGCCGACGGCGTGGTCGCAGGAGTACCGCGACTACTGGGGCACGGTCGTCACGGCGTTCGAGGTGCACGAGCCGCACGACGCGCTGACGGTCGTCGCGACGTCGACGGTCGAGAGCACGCCGCACGCGGTCGACGTCGCACCGGTGGGGTGGTCCGACCTCGCCGCGGTGAGCGACGAGTGGTGCGAGTTCCTCGTGCTCGACTCGTGGGTGCGTCCGCACGACGACCTCGGGGCGCAGCTCGACACGCTGCGGGCGTCGTCGGACACCCCGGGCGAGTACGCGGTGGGCGTGTTCGGCCTGGTCCACGACCACCTGCGCTACCTGCCGGGCGTCACGCAGGTGTCGACGACGGCGGCGGAGGCGTGGGAGGCCGGCGCGGGGGTGTGCCAGGACGTCGCGCACGCGACGCTCGGCGCGCTGCGTCGTGCGGGGATCCCGGCCCGGTACGTGTCGGGCTACCTGCACCCGTCGGCCGAGCCGGTGGTCGGCGAGACCGTCGAGGGCGAGTCGCACGCGTGGGTGGAGTACTGGGACGGCGACTGGCGCGGGTTCGACCCGACGAACGCGGTCGTGCCGGGCGACCGGCACGTGCTCGTGGCGCGGGGTCGGGGCTACGGCGACTGCCCGCCGCTGCGTGGCATCTACTCGACGCCGGGTGCGTCGGAGCTGTTCGTGAGCGTGGAGGTCACGCGTCTGCGCTGACGGGCGTCCCGTCGTCGATCCCGGGCGGCTGCCGTCGGGCCGTGGCCGAGCCGGCGACCACCAGCAACGCGGCGAGTGCGAGCGCCGCGGTGGAGGAGCCGAGGTCGACCATCGAGTCGAGCGCATCGGGCCAGCCCCGCAGCCCGTTCTCGTCGCTGAACCCGCGCAGGTAGGCGGCCCAGGCGACGACCGCGCCGACGGAGCCGACCACGGTGAGGACCTTCGCGACCCGTCGGGCCGACGGTGCCGCCGCCGGCTGGGCGACGACGGCCAGCATCGCGACCCCGATCAGCCCGACCACCCACGGCGTCGGCGTGACGAGGAACGGTGCCGTGCCGAGCGCCGCAGCCGTGACGATGCCGAGGGCACACGCCCCGAGCACCACGCCGACGACCGTTCGCATGCCCCTAGGGTGACGGTTCGCGGGCGTTTCGTCACGTCAGGATGGAGCGTGTTCCATCACGCGTCCCGTGGTGCGGCGAGACCACGAAGGGTCCGCCAGACGGCGACGGCCAGGACGAGCATGCCGACAAGAGGCGTGACCACCAGCACCGGAGGGGGCAGCATGCGTCGTGGTGGCCCCCGTGGCGGCTGCCCGATGGTCGGCTGGGGTCAGCGGTCCTCGCGGTGGAGTCCGGGGAGCACGACGGCTGCGGTGAGCAGACCGAGACCGACGAGGAACGTCATCATCCCTACGCCTGGGAGGACGTGGGCGACCGGGCCGGCGTCCTGGTGCCGCACGGCGAGGACGAGGCAGGCACCCGACGTGGCGGCAACGGCTTTGGCGTCGAGGAGTCGACCAGTTTGCCGCCGTCGTTCGACCTCAGCCGCACGTCGAGCCGGGCTCCGCGCCCCGGCCTCGAGAAGCAGGTGTCGCATCCGAGGACCGGTGCGTCGGTGGGCGAGCACCGAGAGGACGTTCAGGACCGCCACGCAGGCCCAGGCGATGGCAGACCATCGACCGAGCACCGTCTCCGACACGGCGGCCGTGGCCGAGAACGCGGCGATCGCCCAGGCTGATCGATGACGGGTGTCGAGCATGGAGAGGAGCCCCGGTCGAGCTGGTCCTGATCCCAGGACGAGACCTGCCGGGCGGTCCGCCGAGGTGCCGAGAGGTTCAGCACGAGCCCGAGCGCGGCGAGCACCGCCATCGTCACCGGGAAGGCCATGGACCGAGGGTGCCACCTCGACGTCCGGCCGGCTCGCCGTCGTCGGTCCTGGTCGCTAGCGTCGGGGCCATGACCGAGGAGCGCTACTGGGCCGACGCCGTGCCCGAGACCCACCGTCCGTACGTCGCGGCCGAGGACCGCTACCAGCACCTGGAGTACCGGCGCGTGGGCGACAGCGGACTGCTGCTGCCGCCGATCTCGCTGGGCCTGTGGTGGAACTTCGGCGACGACCGGCCCTTCGCGACGCAGCGCGAGATCCTGCGGCACGCGTTCGACCGCGGTGTCACGCACTTCGACCTCGCCAACAACTACGGCCCGCCGTACGGCTCGGCGGAGGAGAACTTCGGGCGGATGATGCGCACCGACTTCAAGCCCTACCGCGACGAGCTGGTGCTCTCGAGCAAGGCCGGCTGGGACATGTGGCCCGGCCCGTACGGCAAGCTCGGCTCGCGCAAGTACCTGCTGAGCAGCCTCGAGGCGTCGCTGGAGCGGATGAGCGTCGACTACGTCGACATCTTCTACTCCCACCGCACCGATCCCGGCACGCCCGTGGCCGAGACGATCGGCGCGCTCGACACCGCCGTGCGCCAGGGCAAGGCCCTCTACGTCGGCATCTCGTCGTACTCGCCGGAGCGGACGGCCGAGGCCGTGGCCGTGGCGAAGGACCTCGGCACGCCGCTCGTCATCCACCAGCCGTCGTACTCGATGGTGAACCGCTGGATCGAGGAGGGCGGGGGTGCCGGGCCGGGGGCGGCAGGCGGGAAGAGTCTGCTGACGGTGCTCGACGAGCACGGCATGGGCTCGATCGGGTTCACCCCGCTCGCGCAGGGCCTGCTGACGTCGAAGTACCTGGGCGACGAGCCGGCGAAGCGCTCAGGGGAGCGCGGCTCGTTCACCGACGACGTCGTCACGCCCGACATGGTGGAGCGGCTGCGCGGGCTGAACGAGGTCGCCGAGGGGCGCGGCCAGAGCCTCGCCCAGCTCGCGATCTCGTGGGTGCTGCGGCCGGGCGGTGTCACGTCGGCCCTCATCGGCGCGTCGTCCACCGAGCAGCTCGACGAGAACCTCGCCGCCGCCGCCCAGACCGACTTCAGCGACGAGGAGCTCGCCCGCATCGACGAGCTCGCCGGCACGGTCGAGGGCGTCAACATCTGGGACGTCTCCAGCGACCTCTGACCCGCAGCGGAGATTCCCAGGTCGACCTGGGAATCTCCGCCGGGCACGGTTTACTCAGGTAAGCACGGAGAGCAAGCCGTGCTCGCCTGAGAAAACCGTGCCTCGCGCGACCCCTGGCGCGCTCAGGCACCCAGCTGCGCCGCTCGGCTCACGACGTCGGCCGGTACCTCGTCGTGGGAGTCCGCCGCCGAGACCGGGCTCGACGCGACGGTCGAGAGGGGCACGACGCCCGCCCACGCCCCGGCCTCGACGTCGGTGTCGTCGTCCACCGGGTCGCCGGCGCGCACCTTCACCGACGCCTCGCGCAGCGGGATCGCCAGCACGGCGGTCGCGGCCACCTCCTTGCGGGTGGGCGGGCGCAGTGTGGCCGAGCGGCCGGGCACGACGTGGTCGACGGTGAGGTCGAGGGCGTGCGCCTTCTCCTGCGGGTCCTCGACGATCCGCGCCTCGCCCACGACCACGGCGGAGCGGTAGTTCATCGAGTGGTGGAAGCCGGACCGCGCGACGACCAGACCGTCGAGCAGCGTCGCCGTGACGCACACGGTCCGCCGCTCCGAGCGGGTCAGCCACCGCGCGGCCACCGAGCCGTGCACGTAGAGCGTGCCGTCGGCGTCGGGACCGTCGAGGTCGACGGCGATCGCGACCGGCAGCACCACCGGGTGGTCGCCGACGTCGACGCCCAGGTGTGCGACGAGCGCCTCGCGCAGGATCGCGTGCAGCGCGGCCCGGTCGGTGAGCCCTCGCTCACGCGAGCGCCCGAGGGTGGTGCGCGGGGTGGGTGACAGCGGCGTGGCATCGATCGTCGACATGGCTCAAGCGTCCTGCGCAAGTGGACTGACGTCCAGGTCCACTATCGTGGAGTACGTGCAGACCACTTCGGGACCGCCGACGCTGCCGCTCCGCCTCGACCGGACGGCCGACGTCCCCCTGGCGACGCAGCTCGCCACCGGGATCCGTCGTCTCGTGGGTGCCGGCACGCTCCGCCGAGGCACGCGGCTGCCGGCGAGCCGGGCGCTGGCCGTCGAGCTCGGCGTCTCGCGCGCCGTGGTCACGCAGGCCTACGAGCAGCTGGTCGCCGAGGGCTGGCTCGACGCGAGCCACGGCTCGGGCACCTTCGTGGCCGGGACCGCCACCGCCCCACCCCCGTCCACCTCACCCCCGTCCACCTCGACGCCGCGCGGCACGACGGCACCCGCGGAGCCGACCCTGGTGCGCCTCGACACCGGCACCCCCTGGATCGACCCACGTCACCGGGCGGGGTGGCGGCGGGCGTGGCGCGACGTGGCCGCCGCCGTCCCGCCCCCCGGCTACGACGACCCCTGCGGCATCCCCGCGCTGCGCGCCGCGCTCGCCGAACGTCTCGGTCGGCTGCGTGGCGTCGACTGCGACCCCGACGAGGTCGTCGTCACCCACGGCACGACCGACGGCCTGCGCGCCCTGCTCGAGGTGCTGCCCGACGGCGCCGTCGCGGTGGAGGACCCCGGCTACCGGGCGGCGGTCGCCATCGTCCGCGCCGCGGGACGCACGGTCGTCGACGTCCCCGCCCGCGGTGTCCCGGTCGTGCCGCCGGACGTGGTCGCGACCTACGTGACCCCCGCCCACCAGCACCCGCTCGGCCACGTGATGCCGGCGGCCGACCGGGTGGCGCTGCTCGCGGCGGCGACGGCACAGGACGCCGTGGTCGTCGAGGACGACTACGACTCCGAGTTCCGCTACGACGTCGCACCCGTCCCCGCGCTCGCGTCGCTCGACCGCTCCCGCGTCGCCTACCTCGGCACCGCGTCGAAGTCGGTGTCCCCGAGCCTGCGCCTCGGCTGGCTCGTGCCGCCGCCGCACCTGCTCGACGCCGTCCGCGCCGCCCGCGCGGTCCGGCACGAGAGCGTCTCGTGGCCGGTGCAGCGGGCGTTCCTGTCGATGCTGCGCGACGGGTACGTCGACCGCGTCGTCCGCTCGGCGCGCCGGGTGTACGCCGACCGCGCGCCACGCGTCGCCGCCGTGCTCGCCGCCCACGCGGAGCCGGCCGGTCCGAGCGCGGGCATGTACTCGACCTGGCTCCTCCCGCCCGACCGCGCGCTGGCGGTGCACGACGCGGCACGGGCCGTGGGGTTCGACGTGCCGCTGCTCGCCGACTACACGCGACGCTCCACCCTCACGGGGCTCGTCGTCGGCTTCGGTGGCGTGAGCGACGTCGAGCTCGACACCGCGCTCGACGCCATCGCCCGGGGTCTGGACGACCGGGGGGACGGACGGGACCGCCGCCGACGGTGACGCGGCTGCAAGCACGACCCTGCACCCACGACACGCCTGGGGTTCACTGGTGCCATGGGTGACGACGCCTCCACGATGCCGCTGCCCGGCGGTGGGCACGCCGACCCGCCGGAGCGGCTCACCCCGTTCCAGCAGCGCGTCGCCGACGTGGTCGACGCCCTGCGACCAGGAGACCTCCTGACCTACGGCGAGGTGGCGCTCGAGGCGGGTCACCCGGGCGCGGGCCAGGCGGTCGCGAACGTGCTGCGTCGCGTCCCGGGACTGCCCTGGTGGCGCGTCCTGCCCACGAACGGCCGGCTCTACCGCCAGCACCGCGAGGCGGCCACCCCGCTCCTGGAGGCCGAGGGGCACGTCGTCGACGACGAGGGACGCGTCCGGTCGGGTTCCCGTCAGCCCTGACGACGCGCCGTCGCGAGCGCCTCGCGCCGCAGCTGCGCGGCGTCGTCGGGGCTCAGGTGGCGCACCGCCACCAGCCGGGCAGGACCCACCGACAGCACCCCGTCGTCGAGCGGCTCGCTGCGGATTCCCGCGTGGCCGCGCATCGCCTGGTGCGCCCCGGGCGCGAGCACCACGTCCATCCACGCGCACGGGTTCGCCCGGGTGAGCGAGCGGAACGTGAGGCTGCGGCCCCCCTGCTCGAGCGTGAACTCGCTGTGCACCAGCGACTCGACGTCGAGCCCGCGCGTCAGCACGTTGCGGCGGGCCAGGAACGGGTCGAGCCCCGGCGCGTCGAGGCTCGCGCCGACCCGCGCGACCTCCTCGACCGCCAGGAACGTCACCGCCGCGAACCGGTGCCGGGTGCCGAAGTACCGGTCGCCGACCACGCCCTTGTGCGCCCGGACGTCGACCGACGTCTGCCGGTCCGAGCCCATCGCCGGTCGCGGACCGTCGGAGGGCCGACCGTCGTAGCGGTGCCGGGGCGACACGACCAGGCCGACGATGTCGAGGTCGACCGGCTCGAAGTCGACGGGGAGGGCGTCCTGCACCCTGACACGCTAGCCCCCGGGCGGTCGGGACCCCGCGATTTGGCCCGGGATCATGGGCACGGCTAGACTTCCGTGGTTGCCCGATCCGGGCACACCTCCTGCTGCGGACCGTCCGTAGCCGTTCAGACCGAAGGAGGACGCACCTTGTCGTTGCGTCACTACGAAGTCATGGTCATCCTCGACCCCGAGCTCGACGAGCGCACCGTCGCCCCGAGCCTCGACACCTACCTCAACGTCGTGAAGAACGACGGGGGCAGCGTCGAGAACGTCGACGTGTGGGGCAAGCGCCGCCTCGCGTACGAGATCAACAAGAAGAACGAGGGCATCTACGCCGTCATCGACCTGACCGCCACGCCGGACACGGTCAAGGAGCTCGACCGCCAGCTCGGGCTCAACGAGTCCGTCGTCCGCACGAAGGTCACCCGACCCGACGCGAAGTAAGGGCTCACCCGAGCTCCCTGTGGACGGTGACGCGCTCACTGTCCGCACCCCGGGGTTCACTGGTACAGCGTTCACTGGATCGAATCCCACCCCCGGCAACCACAGCCACCATCGAAAGGCTGGTCCCATGGCAGGCGAGACCGTCATCACCGTCGTCGGCAACATCACCGACGACCCCGAGCTGAAGTTCACCCCGTCCGGTGCGGCGGTCGCGAACTTCACCGTCGCCTCGACGCCGCGGTCCTTCGACCGTCAGTCGAACGAGTGGAAGGACGGCAACCCGCTGTTCATCCGTTGCTCGGTGTGGCGCCAGATGGCCGAGAACGTCGCCGAGTCGCTGCAGAAGGGCCAGCACGTCATCGTGCACGGCGCCCTCAACGTCCGGCAGTACGAGCGCCAGGACGGCGGACGCGGCACCAGCGTGGAGATGAACGTCTACGAGGTCGGAGCGTCGCTGCGCTTCGCCACCGCGAAGGTCACGAAGGCCTCGCGCGGTGGCGGCGGTGGCGGTGGCGGCGACTTCGGTGGCGGCGGCGGTGGTTTCGGCGGCGGTGGCGGCAGCTACGGCGCCGGACAGGGCGGCAGCAACGCCGGTGGCGGCAACGCCAACCCCTGGTCGCAGCCGCAGTCCGCACCGCAGGGTGGGAACGACGCCTGGGGCGGCGGCGCAGCCGCCGACGAGCCCCCGTTCTGATCCAGTCACACCCCGTTCTTTAGATACACCGTTCAAGGAGAACCATGGCCAAGCCAGTTGTCCGGAAGCCGAAGAAGAAGAGCAACCCGCTCGCGGCCGCCGGCGTCACCACCATCGACTACAAGGACACCGCGCTCCTGCGCAAGTTCATCTCCGACCGCGGCAAGATCCGCGCGCGTCGGGTGACGGGTGTCTCCGTCCAGGAGCAGCGTCAGATCGCCAAGGCGATCAAGAACGCCCGCGAGATGGCGCTCCTGCCCTACACGTCCAGCGGACGCTGAGAGAGGGACTGATCCACCGATGAAGCTCATCCTGACGCACGAGGTCAGCAACCTCGGAGAGCCCGGCGACATCGTCGAGGTCAAGGACGGCTACGGACGCAACTTCCTGCTCCCGCGCAACTACGCGATCCGCTGGAGCAAGGGTGCGGCCAAGCAGGTCGAGTCCATCAAGGCCGCCCGCGACGCGCGCGCCGTGCACGACCTCGAGGAGGCCCGCCAGATCAAGGGTCGTCTCGAGGCCGAGCCGGTCAACGTCGCGGTCCGCGCCGGCGAGGGCGGGCGCCTGTTCGGCGCCGTCACCGTCTCCGACATCGCCACCGCCCTCGAGGCGGCCGGCGGCTCGGTCGACAAGCGTCGCATCGAGGTCGGCAACCCGATCAAGGCGCTCGGTGCCCACACGGTCACCGTCCGCGTCCACCCCGAGGTGACCGCCCAGGTCCGCCTCAACGTGGTCGCCTCCAAGTAGGTCCTGCGACGGGGCTCGGTCCGGCACTGCCGGGCCGGGCCCCGTCGTCGTTCGTCCGTCCCGAGACCCCGTTCCCCCGAGGTTCCCGTGCCCCGTCCCCCGCGCACCCTCCTGCTCCTGCCGCTCCTGCTCGCCCTCGTGCTGGGCGGCTGCACCGGCGGGTCCGACCGCGACGCGCGACCCCGACCGTCAGCGACGACCGAGGCGCGCGACGGGACCACCGCGTGGGTGCGCGCCGACCCCTCCGACGTCCGGCGCGGCGGGACGTTGCGGATCGGTCTCGGGTCGCTGCCCGTCACCTTCAACCCGCTGCACGCCGACGCCGTCGGCACCGACGTCGAGCGGCTCGTCGGCCCGACGACCGGCCAGGTCGTGCGGATCACCGAGGACGGCGGCTGGGAGGTCGACCCCGACCACGCCCGCGAGGTCGAGGTCGTCGCCGACCACCCGCTCACCGTCGCCGTCCGGCTGAACCCCGACGCCGTGTGGGACGACGGCACGCCCGTCACGGCCGCCGACATGGCGGCCACCTGGCGCGCCCTGCGCGGCACCGACGAGCGCTACGCGGTCGCGAGCAGCGACGGGTGGGACGCGATCGCCGACGTCCGCCCCGGCCGGGACCGGTTCGGCTACACGGTGCGCTTCGCCGAGCGGCGGGGCGACTGGCCGCTGTTCGTCTCGCCGCGACTGCCGGCGCAGGTCGCGGCCAGCCCGCGCGCCTTCAACCGCACCTTCCGTGACCGTCCGCTGCCGTCGAACGGCCCCTTCGTCACGCGCGACGTCGACGAGGACACCGGCACCATCACCCAGGAGCCGAACCCCCGCTGGTGGGGCGACCCGCCGCGGCTGCGGCGCATCGTGTGGCGCGTGGCGGAGCCGTCGGTGCAGGCCGAGGCGTACGCCGCGGGCGAGCTCGACGTCGCGACGCTCGACACCGACCGCGACGTGCCTGCCGCCCAGGTGCAGCGGACGTCGGGCTCGCAGTGGTCGCACCTGACCATGAACGCGGGGCGAGGTCCGCTGCGCGACGTGGCGGTGCGCCGGGCCGTCGCCCTCGCCCTCGACCGCGACGCCCTCGCGCGCGACGTGGCGGAGCCGGTGGGTGCCGAGCCGCGCCCGGCCGACAGCCTGCTCGTCCTGCCCGGGCAGCGCGGCTACGACGCCGTGGCGCGTCCGACGACGCGCGACGTCGACCGTGCACGGCGTCTGCTCGCCCAGGCCGGCTACACCGAGACCCGTCCCCTGCGGCTCTCCCTGCCGGTGGCCGGAGGCAGCGACGCCCTGGCGGCCCGCGCCCGCGCGATCCGGTCGCAGCTGGCCGAGGTGGGGGTCGCGGTGCGACTGCGCACCGTCGCGCCCGACGACTTCGCCGCCCAGGTGCTCGTGCCGCTCGACTTCGACCTGCTCACCTTCAGCTGGGGTCCGTCGCTGCTCGGCCCCGACGCCGCACGCGACCGGTTCCTGCCCGTCACCTCACCCGCGAACGTCACCGGGGTCGCCTCCTCCGCGGCGCCCTGGGACGCCGTGCGCGACGCCCGCAGCGCGCGGGCCCGGACGGCGGCCACGGCCCGGCTCGAGGCCGCACTGCGCCGCGAGGCCGTCGTCGTCCCGCTCGCGGTCACGCCGTCGGTCCTGGCCGTGCGCCCTGGCGTGGTGAACGTCGGCGCCGCGTCGTTCGAACAGCCACGGTGGGCCACGGTCGGCTTCCGGGCCGACGACTGAGCCGGTCTAGGGTGTCCGCGTGCCGAAGCTGCGACGAACGACGACGACCCACGTGGCGGTGCTGCGCGAGCTGGAGGTCGTGCGCGTCGAGGACGTGACGCCCGGCATGCGTCGGCTCACGCTCGCGGGGGCGGACCTCGCCGAGCGCAGCCTCGACGGGTCGACGCTGCCCGCGTTCGCCTCGCCCGGCTTCGACGACCACATCAAGGTCTTCGTGCCTGCGCCCGACGCCGACCGACCGGTGCTGCCGCGGCAGCGGCCTGACGGTCTCGACTACACGACGGAGGGCGTGCGCCCGCTCGGCAAGGACTACACGCCCCGTCGGGTCACTCCCGACGAGCTCGACCTCGACTTCGTGAGGCACGGCCACGGTCAGGCGGCCGGGTGGGCCGAGCAGGTTCGGCCGGGCGACCTCGCGTGGATCGCCGGACCCACCGTCGGGCAGGCCTTCCCGCACGACGTCGACGCGTTCGTGCTGGCCGGCGACGAGACCGCCCTGCCCGCCATCGGGCGCTTCCTCGAGGAGCTGCCGCCGGGTCCGCCCGCCCACGTCGTCGTCGAGGTCTCCGGACCCCAGGACGAGCAGGACCTCACCGTGCGCGACGGCGTCGACGTGACCTGGTTGCACCGACCGGTGGGTGCCGAGCCGGGGACCACCACGCTGCTGCTCGACGCGGTCCGTGACCTCGACTGGCCGGCCGGGCAGGTCTACGCCTGGATGGCCGGGGAGTCGACCGCTGCCCGCGACGTCCGCACCCACTGGCGTGCCGACCGGTCCGTCCCGCGCGACTGCCTCGACGTGTCCGGGTACTGGCGACGCTGACGCTCAGGCGCCGAGCACCATCCAGGCGGTGCCCCGCTGCCGCAGCCAGAGCGTGACGAGACGGGCGAGCTGGAACCCGCCGTAGGCGAGCCACAGCCACGCGAGCCCGGCGCCGAGCGAGCCGGCCAGCAGGGCCAGGGGCGCGTAAACCGCCAGCACCGCGAGGCCGGCCCACGCCAGGTACACGCCGTCGCCCGCCCCGATCAGCACACCGTCGAGCACGAACACGACGCCCGAGACGGGTTGCACCGCAGCCACGACGACCAGGGCCGGGACGAGTGCTGCATGCACCTGCTCGTCGGCGGTGAACCACGACCCCACGACCGGCGAGAGGGCGAGCAGCAGCAGCCCCGCGAGCAGACCGGTGCCGACGCCCCACGTGATCATCCGGCGGGTGAGCTCCCGGGTGCCCTCGGCGTCCCCGGAGCCCAGGGTGCGACCGGTGAGCGTCTGGCCGGCGATGGCGATCGCGTCCATCGCGAACGCGAGGAACGTGACGAGCGACGTCGCGATCTGGTGCGCCGCCAGAGGCGCGTCGCCGAACGTGGCCGCCACCGCCGTGCCCAGGAGCAGCGCGGCGCGCAGGGTCGCGGTCCGGGCCAGCAGCGGCACGCCGTCGCGCGCCGCGCTCACGACGCCCGCCACGTCGGGACGTCCCGACGACCCCGCCGCCCGGGCCCGCCGCAGCACCACGGCGACCAGCCAGAGCGCCGCCACCCACTGGGCGATCGCCGTACCGGCTGCGGACCCGGCCACGCCGAGCCCGGCCCCGTGCACGAGCAGGAGGTTCAGCGCCACGTTGAGCAGGTTCGCGACGACGGTGACGACGAGCGGCGTCCGCAGGTCGAGGACCCCGCGCAGCGCGCCGGTCGCGGCGAGCACCAGCAGCATGGCGGGCACCGCGGGTGCGGAGACGAGGAGGTAGGTCGTCGCGTGGCCCTCCACCTCCGGGGAGCTGCCGAGCACCCCGGCCAGGGGACGGCTCGCGGCGGCGAGCAGACCGCCGAGCACCACGCCGAGCCCGACCGCGAGCCACAGTCCCCCGGTGGCACCGTCGAACGCGGCCCGTTCGTGGCCGGCGCCGTGCAGTCGCGCGACCGTCGCGGTGCTGCCGTAGGCCAGGAACACGCACAGTCCGACGACCGTGAGCAGGACGCTCGACGCGACGGCCAGACCGCCCAGCTCGGCCACGCCGAGCCGGCCGACGATCGCGGTGTCGGCGAGCAGCATCAGGGGCTCGCTGACGAGGGCGAAGAAGGCCGGGACGGCGACCGCGACGATCTGCCGGTCGGCCGCGCCCCAGGTGAACACGTTTCTGTGCCTGGCTGTGGATTTCACCGGAACTTCACCACCGCTGTCGACGTGCCGATGCGACCGCAGGTGGCCGGAGGATGACGTCCACGTAATGTGGGCCCACAGTGTGTGCACGGCATCGCCGCAGGTCAGAGGCCGTTTCCACGTCCTGTTCCCCCCGTTCTCCACAAGGCCGTCCACGGACTGTGCACAGGCTTTCCGGCGATTTCCACATTCTCCCCAGCCTTGTCCACAGGGGCTGTGCGTGCCGGGCTTTCCTCTGCGCCCGCCGGGCCCCTAGTGTGACGCGTCGGCTGTCGCACAGGACGAGGGACCTGCCCGCCGGGGAGGCTGCGCGAACGTGTCGGAGGTCCGACCTACCGTGGGGTGGGTCGAGAGAGGAAGGCTGCTGCGTGACTGTCGCAGATCTGCACGCCATGGGGCCCGAGCCCGAGGACGACGTCCCCGCCGGACGCGTCCCGCCGCAGGACCTCCCGGCCGAGCAGAGCGTGCTGGGGGCCATGCTCCTCAGCAAGCAGGCGATCGACCCGGCGAACGACCTCCTCGAGGGCCGCGACTTCTACCGCCCCGCCCACGAGGCGATCTTCGAGACCATCGTCGACCTCGCACAGCGCGGTGAGCCGGCCGACGCGATCACGGTCGCGGCCGAGCTGCAGCGGCGTGGCGAGCTGACGAAGGTCGGCGGCGCGCCGTACCTGCACACCCTCGTGGCGGGTGTCCCGATCGCGTCGAACGTCGACTACTACGCCGAGATCGTGCGCGAGAAGGCCATCCTGCGCCGACTCATCGAGGTCGGGCAGAAGATCGCCGGGCTCGGCTGGGCCGAGACCGGCGAGATCGCCGAGATCGTCGACCGCGCCCAGGCCGAGGTCCTCGACGTCGACGGCAGCAGCGGCACCGATGACTACAAGGTGATCTCCGAGCTGATGGCGCAGACCATCCAGGAGATCGACGACATCCAGTCGCGCGACGGCGACATGGCGGGCCTGGAGTCCGGGTTCCCCGACCTCGACAAGCTCACCACCGGCTTCCGCGGTGGCCAGATGATCGTGGTGGCGGCTCGCCCCGGTGTCGGCAAGAGCACCCTCGGCCTCGACTTCTGCCGCGCCGCGTCGATCAAGAACGGCGTCCCGTCGGCCATCTTCAGCCTGGAGATGTCGGGCGCGGAGATCGCGATGCGTCTGCTGTCGGCCGAGGCCAAGGTCGCCATCCACCACATGCGCGGCGGCGGCATGACCGACCGCGACTGGGACGCGGTCAGCCGGGTCATGCCGCGCGTGCAGTCGGCACCGATCACCATCGACGACTCGCCGAACATGACGATGCCGGAGATCCGATCCAAGGCGCGGCGCATCCAGAAGGCCGCCGACGGCAAGCTCGGCCTCATCGTCATCGACTACCTGCAGCTGATGACGTCGGGCAAGAAGGTCGAGAACCGTCAGGTCGAGGTCTCGGAGTTCAGCCGCCAGATCAAGCTGCTCGCCAAGGAGATCAACGTCCCCGTCGTGGCGATCAGCCAGCTGAACCGTGGCTCTGAGCAGCGCACCGACAAGACGCCGCAGATCTCCGACCTGCGCGAGTCGGGCTCGATCGAGCAGGACGCCGACATGGTCTTCCTCATCAACCGTCCCGACGCGACCGGCGCGGGCGAGTCCGAGCGCCCGGGCGAGGCCGACATCATCGTCGCGAAGAACCGTTCGGGTCCCGTCAACAAGGTCGCCGTCAGCTTCCAGGGTCACTACTCCCGTTTCACCCCCATGGCCCGCGAGGCCGAGGCGCCCCCGGGCGCGGCCGCAGGCGAGTTCTACGGCGGCTGACGCTCTCGCGCCTACGACCCGATCGGCCGAGTGCCGGGCTCGACGGCCTCGAGCACCTCGACCGGGTCGCCGACGGCGATCGTCGCCCCGGCCGGCAGCGGGTGGTCGGGTATGACGTTGACGCCGAACCAGACGCCCTTGCCGAAGCGACGCAGGCGGGCGAGGGTGCGGGTCGGTTCGGGACCGCGCGCGACGCTGCCGGCGTCGTGGTCGGGTTCCATCGTGGTCATGACGCACCGGGCGCAGCCCTTGACCACGCGGAACGTGACGTCGCCGATCCGGAACCGCCGCCAGGAGTCCTCGGCCCACGCCTGCGTGCCCTCGACGACGAGGTTCGGACGGTAGCGGTGCATGGGCACCAGAGCCCCGGCCGCCACCGAGACGGCCTCGGCCGACGCCGCGGTGGTGAGGAGCAGCGGGTACCCGTCGGCCAGGCTCACACGGTCGTCCGGCTCGGAGTACGTCGGGCTCGTCGGCCGGCGTCGGGGGTCGTCCAGGTGGACCAGCCGCACGTCACGGCCCAGCACCTCGGTCAACCACGCCGCGGCGCCGTCGCCGGCGTCGGCCGCCGTGAGCCTGGACGACCAGATCGCGATCGGCACCTGCCCCGCCGGGTCCGGGACCGGCACGTCGACCGCCGGCGCACCGGGGGCCGTGAGCCGTAGCCCGTCGTCGGTGAGTGTCGGGTGCACGACCAGCAGCCGGTTCAGCTCGCGGGCGGTGACCATCGTCCCCGCCGGGTCGACGACCATCCAGCGTCGGTCCTGCGCGACGCCCCACGGCTCCACGACGACCCGCTCGAGCGACTCCCCGCGGCACGACTTGACCGGGTAGCGCCAGAGCGACGCGACGGTGGACTGCACGCCCACACTGTCGCACGGGCGAGGTGCGACCCACCGCGCCGCCGCTGCGAGGCGTTCGCACCGACGTCGCAGCAGGATCGCAGTGCCGAGGAACAGGCTCGCGGAGCGACGGCTCGACCCACGAGCCCCTCGACGGCAGGAGCACCTCATGAACCGACGATCAGCACTCACCTCGACCCTGGCGGCGATCGCCCTCTGTGCCGGCGCCGCCGTGTCGAGCACGGCCGCAACGGCGGGACCAGCCGAGTCCTCCGTGGCGGCGGGAGCGTCGATCGCCGCCGCCGAGCGACCCTCGCTCGAGGTCCCGTTCCCCTGCGGTCAGGAGTGGCGCGGCAACACCCGCAAGAACCACGACCCGTTGAACGCGATCGACTTCAACCTGCCGACCGGCGGCGACAGCGACCTCGGCAAGCCGGTCCAGGCGAGCAACGGCGGTCGCGTCACGTTCGCGGGCAACAAGGGGACGGGCTACGGCCTCACCGTCGACATCTATCACGCGAACGGCTGGTCGACTCGTTACGCCCACCTCAGCAAGGTGGACGTCGAGGTCGGTCAGATGGTCAAGGCCACCAGCGGCATCGGCCGGGTCGGCAAGAGCGGAGGCCAGTCGTCGGCGCACCTGCACTACGAGCAGCGCTACAACGACACCGCCGCCGGGATCTACTTCAAGACCACGAAGGCGAAGTACTGGGGCGACGCCATGTACACGCGCACCACGATGTGCAGCTGACGGGCTCCCCGGCCGTCGGGTCCGTGGACCCGGCGGCCGGCCCGTGCGTGGTCCCGTCAGCCGACGCGGGTCGCCCGCGGACCGTCGAAGGCGCGTGACAGCAGCAGGATCGGCGCGACCAGCACGAGCGGCACGAGGAACGCCACCCGCAGCCAGCCGCCCTGCGCGACGGCACCGATCACCGCGCCACCGAGGATCGCGCCCATGTAGTTGGCGATGTTCATCCGGGCGATCGCCGCGTCGGCGGCCTCCGGGGGGACGGCGGCGCCGACGGCAGCGAACGCGAGCGGGGCGATGACCGCGATCCCGAGACCCGCGACGAGGAAGCCGGGCACCGCCAGCACCGCGACCGGCGCGGCCAGCACGACGGCGAAGCCGACGACACCGAGGAACGCACCGCCCGCGACCACCCGGGCTGCACCCACCCTGCGCACGAGCTGGTCGCCGAGGAGACGCGAGACGAGGGCTCCGACCTGGTACGCCGCGTACCCGAGCGGGACCAGCCAGCTCGCCGCGCCGAGCGCCTGCTGCAGGTACACCGCACTCCACGAGCCGGTACCGGTGTCGGCCGAGTAGAACAGGCAGATCACCAGGCCGAACAGCAGGACGGGTCGCCAGGGGACAGGGATCGTCGCGGCGGCCGCGAGGTCGTCGACCTGCGTCCCCGGCGCGTCCGCTGCGAGGTGGCGGGCCGAGGCGACGGCGAGCGCGACGACGACCACCGCCACGACCGACAACCCGACGCCCAGGGGCAGACCGAGCGCGGCGTACCCGGCGCCGACGATGCCGCCGACGCTCCAGCACGCGTGGAACCCGGTCATCACGCTGCGTCCCCGCAGCGCCTCCACCCGCACGCCCTGCATGTTCATGCTGGCGTCGACCCCGCCGAGCGCCACGCCGTAGACGGTGAACGCCGCGATGAGCAGCGGGTACGAGGGCGCCCAGCCGACCAGTGCGGCCCCCGCGCCGATGCCCACCAGCGAGGTCGTCAGGGCCGTCCCGCTCGAGCGTCGAGTGGCCAGGACACCCGCGAGCACGCTGCCGAGTCCCGCCACGACGGCGACCCCCACGAGAAGGACCGTCACGTCGCCCTCGCCGAGGTCGAACCTGTCCTGCAGGCGCGGCGTCTGCGTGACGAGCGCGGCGAACGTGAAGCCCTGGAGCAGGAAGCCGGCGCTCACGGCGACGCGGGTCCGGTCCATGCCGTCAGGGTAGGACCACGGAGGGGCACCCGCCCTGTCCTGCCCAGCTCACTGGTACGTGACGAGATCCGGTCGGGGCCTGACGTCGCGCCAGGTCTGTGGCACGGTGAGCATCGGCTCGTCCTCGTCGAGGAAATTCTTCCAGCCCCAGTGGACGCCCTTCGGCGACCCCTGACGGATCGTGTTCCAGGTGCCGATCTTCGCGCCCGGCGTGCCCTGGCCGTCGACGTGGACCACGGTCGACAGCTCGGGGTGGCCGACGTCGAGGGTGCTGCGGTCGCGGATCATCGACGTCGAGAACTGGTGGAGCACGAAGAGCTTCTGCGGCAGTCGGCGCTCGCGGGTCAGCTCGGCCAGCCAGTCGGCCACGGCGTTCACCTCCGAGGCGCCGACCGACCCGATCTGGGTGAGGTGCTTCTGGTCGCGCGCGAGCCGCCACTCGGGATCGAGCGCGAGGCCGACGTGCGGGCGCTCCAGCAGCGAGCGGTAGCGCTTGGCCTGGGCGAGGAAGTCGGTCCGGCCGGGCTGCAGGTCGATCACGACGTACTGGCCGGCCTTCTCGGCCGCCTCCACGAGCGGCCGCAGGTCGCGGACGCTGCTCTCGGCGGAGTAGTCGCCATCGTCCCCGGCCTCGGAGGAGGCGACGGTCGCGATGATCTCCAGCGCGGGGACGACGGGCTGGTCCGAGAGCTCCTGGTACTCGCGCGCCAGCCGCGCGGCTCGGCGCACCGTCGCCGCAGTGCCCTGCTCACCGAGCAGGCCGAGGGACGGGGTGCCGGGATGGCCGTAGAGCGCGACCACGTGACGCCCCGGGAATACGAGCAGTCCGCCGCCCGGCTGGGTCAGGTCGCGGCGCACCGCGGTGACCTCGTAGCCGAGGCCGCGTCGGAAGGTCGTCCCGACGCCGACCACGGGCGCGTCGGGCTGGTCACGCAGCGCACGGATCGCGCGTCGGTCCGCGCGCGGGTCGCCGCCCTTCACCCCGACGACGGTCGCGCCGGCAGCGCGGGCGGTGCCGACGGAGGTGAGGTCGGCACCGGGCGCGTGAACGAGCACCACGACGTCCTGGTCGCGGGGCGAGGTACGCGGGATCCGGGCCACGGCGCGGTCGACGTCGGCCTGGTCGTCACCGACGAGACGACGTCCGGGCAGGTCGGGCCAGTTCGCGTCCTTCGGCCCGACGGCGAGCGTCGTGCGCACGCCGAGACGGTCGAGCTCGGCGCGGGTGGTGGGTCCGACGAGCAGCACGGGGACGCCCAGGCGCGCGGCCACCTTCACGGACCGCTGCTGGGAGCGGGCGCTGCGGGCCGACACGATGGCCACGTCCGAGCGTTCGAACAGCCGCCGGGAGGTGCCGACGGCGTTCTGGGCAGGAGTGCGGCCCGCCACGACGTCGACCGCCCGCGACGGTGTGCGGAACGTCGTCGCCGCGTCGCCGTCCTCGTCGTGGCCGCCGGTGCAGGCGGAGAGCAGGAGGAGGGTCGCGGTGAGCACGGTGGCGCTGCGTGTGACCCGAGATCGCATACCGCGACGGTAGCCCCGGGTCCGTGTCGGACCCTGGCTCGGGTGCGCGCAGGTACCCTCGCCTGGTGATCAGCGCAGCCGTGACGTCCGCCCTCGTGCAGTCCGCCACCTCGACGGGTCCGGACAGCGGCCTGGCCGGTCTGACGGTCGACCTAATGGAGAAGCTGGGCCTGTTCGGCGTGGCCCTCGCGGTCGGCGCCGACAACATCTTCCCGCCGATCCCGAGCGAGATCATCCTGCCGCTGGCCGGCTTCGCCGCCGCGCAGGGCACGTTCAGCCTCGCGGGAGCGCTGTTCGCGACGACGGCGGGCTCGGTGATCGGCGCGGCGATCCTCTACTGGTTGGGCCGCGCCTACGGCCGCGACCGCACGGTGTGGGTGTTCGAGAAGGTGCCGCTGCTGAAGGTCAGCGACCTCGAGCGGACGGAGGCGTGGTTCGCGAAGCACGGCACCAAGGCGATCTTCTTCGGCCGGATGGTCCCGATCTTCCGCAGCCTGATCTCGCTTCCCGCGGGCGTGGAGTGCATGTCGTTCGGCCTGTTCCTGGCGCTGACGACGGCGGGCAGCCTGATCTGGAACAGCATCTTCGTGGTGGCCGGCTACCGGCTGGGCGAGAACTGGGAGCAGGTCGAGCCCTATGCCGACACGTTCCAGAAGCTGGTGATCCTGGCGGTGCTGCTCGTCATCGCCGTGTTCGTGGTGGTGCGGGTGCGGCAGCTGCCGCGCTACCCGCGCCGCCGTCCCCGCCGCCCCCAGTGAGCGACGCGCGCAGGATCGCGTCGCTGCTGCCGTCGGCGACGGAGATCGTGTACGCCCTGGGTCTGCAGCACCGGCTCGCGGCCGTCACGTTCGAGTGCGACGAGCCGGTGTCGGCGCGCACGGAGCACCGCGTGGTGGTGACGGGCGCCGACACGAGCGGGTGGACGCCGGGCGAGATCGACGCCTACGTGCGGGCGCGGCGTGAGGAGGGTGTCGACCTCTACACCCTCGACGAGGGTGCGCTCGCCGACGTCGACCCGGACCTCGTCCTGACGCAGGACCTGTGCCGGGTGTGCGCCCTGCCGACCGACCGGGTGGACGAGGCACTGGCACACCTCGGGTGCAGCGCCGAGGTGCTGACGCTCGACCCGCACACGTTGGACGACGTGCTGGTGTCGGTGGAGCAGGTGGCTGCCGCGGCTGGTGTCGTCGACCGCGGCCGTGCGGTGGTGGCGAGTCTGCGCGGGAGGCTGGCCGACGTGGAGGCCCGTGTGGCTGGCCGCCAGCGTCCTCGGGTGTCCGTGGTCGAGTGGGTGGACCCGCTCTTCACGGGCGGTCACTGGATCCCGGACCAGGTGGCAGCCGCCGGTGGCGAGCCCGTCGGGATGCACGCGGGGACGCCGTCGGGTCCGTCGGGCTGGGACGCGCTGCGGGCGGAGCGTCCCGAGGTGGTCCTGGTGGCACCGTGCGGCTTCGGCCTCGACGGCGCCGCCGAGCAGGCCGAGGTCGTCGCGCGGGAGCTCCCGGACACCCAGGTGTGGGCCGTCGACGGCAACGCCGTGGTGGTGCGACCCGGTCCGCGACTCGTGGACGGGGTCGAGGCGTTCGCGTCGGTGCTGCACCCGGAGGTGTTCGACCGCTCCGCACTCGTCCGCCGCGTGCGGTAGCGGCTCAGCCGGCTCGGGTGCGACGGGCGTTGGTGCGTCGGGTCCTGAGGGTGCGGTGGGTCTGGTGGGTGTCGGGGTCGATGGTGAAGAACCCTTGGTGCACCGCTGAGTGACATCTCGGACAGAGCCCGATGAGGTTGGCGAGGTCAGTCGGTCCGCCTTCGGACCAGTACTCGACGTGGTGGACGTGGACCACGGGTCCTCTGCAGCCGGGGCCTGCGCAGGTGCCGCCTTGTCGGTTGACGACTGCCTTGCGTTGTTGGGGTGTGGCGAGGCGGTGGGTGCGGCCGACGTCGAGGACGCTGTGTCTGCCGGCGGTCAGGATGGGGGTGAGGTCGCTGTCGCAGAGCATCTGCTGCAGCTGGCCGGGGCCGATGGTGCCGAAGCCGGCGAGCTCGGCGGTGGCGGTCTCGGGGTTGTGAGCGAGCCGGGACAGGTCGACGGTCAGGTCCACGTGGGGGCGCACGCCCTTGTCCTGGGGCAGGCCGGAGTCGAGTACCGAGGACAGCAGGGCGTCGAGGGCGGTGACGCGGCGGATGCTGACGGGTCGGTCGTCCTCGGCGCAGGTGGGCGCGGACAGTGACTGGAGGACGGTCTTGAGCTTGGTGCCGGTGTCGAAGGGCAGGAACCCGGTGACGGCGACGCCGTCGCCGACGACGGAGACCTTGAGGTCGTGGCGGTCCATGCCCTTGATCCAGGCCTCGTCGAGGTCATCGGGGTGGGCGGTGGCGCGCAACTTCTTGACGGCTTGACGCACTGTCGTGGGTGCTGCGTGGGTGGCCAGGTCGAGCAGTGGGTTCATGCACTGCTCGACGACCATGGGGTCGATGTGCTTGGCGGCGTAGGTGAACGCGTCGACGTGGTCGAGGGAGACGGCACCTTCGACGGCGAGTGACTCCAGGTCGGGCATGTCGCGCAGGGTCCGACTCGAGCGGACCAGCTGGCCCGCCTGCTTGCCGTCGAGGTGCAGCTGGTCGCGCAGCCAGTTCTTCAGGCTCGAGCAGCCCTCGGCCTCGAAGTCCCGATGCTCGTCCACGTCCGCGACCAGGACCACCTTCTCCGCGTCGATCGCGTTGGAGAGCCCCTGCAGCAGCCGCAACGCATCGGTGGGCGTCGGGTACGCACGCAGCTCGGCGGCGACGGCCTCGAGCCGGTCGGCGAGCTGCGTACTGGACATGCCTCTATGATACCGAACACAGAAGCGAAAGAATACGGACAAAGGCCATGCTTGCAGTGAGGCTAAGGTCACCAGGTGCCGACCGGCCGCGACCGTCGTAGCCTCGGGACATGACCTCCTCCGCACTGCCCGACGTCCCCACCCAGCTCTTCATCGGCGGCTCCTGGCGCGACGCGACCGGCGGTGCGACCTTCGCCGTCGAGAACCCCGCGGACGGCTCGACGCTGGTGGAGGTCGCGAACGGGACCGTGGAGGACGGCAAGGCTGCCATCGACGCCGCCGTCGCTGCGCAGCCCGACTGGGCCAAGGTGCCGCCGCGCGACCGCGGGGAGATCCTGCGCTCGGCGTTCGAGACGGTCGTCGACCGCGCCGACGAGCTCGCCACGATCATGACGCTCGAGATGGGCAAGCCGCTCAGCGAGAGCCAGGCCGAGATCACCTACGGCGCCGAGTTCCTGCGCTGGTTCTCCGAGGAGGCCGTCCGGGTGTCGGGCCGCTACTCCGTCGCGCCGAACGGCGCCACCCGCCTGCTGACCCTGAAGCAGCCCGTCGGCCCGTGCCTGATGATCACGCCCTGGAACTTCCCGCTCGCGATGGGTACCCGCAAGATCGCGCCCGCCATCGCCGCCGGCTGCACGATGGTCGTCAAGCCCGCCGGCCTCACCCCGCTCACCATGCTGTGGCTGGCGAAGGTGCTCGAGGAGTCTGGCGTGCCCGAGGGCGTGCTCAACGTCGTCACGACCAGGAGCACCGGCGAGGTGATGGAGCCCATCATCCGCGACCCGCGGCTGCGCAAGCTCACCTTCACCGGTTCCACCGAGGTCGGGCGCTCCCTCGTCGAGCAGAGCGCCGAGGGCCTGCTGCGGGTGTCGATGGAGCTCGGCGGCAACGCACCGTTCCTCGTCTTCGCCGACGCCGACGTCGACGCGGCGGTCGAGGGCGCGATGCTCGCGAAGATGCGCAACATCGGCGAGGCGTGCACGGCCGCCAACCGGTTCATCGTCCACGCCGACGTCGCCGAGGAGTTCTCCTCCAAGCTCGCCGAGAAGATGGGCGCCCTGAAGATCGGCCCCGGCCTGGAGGACGACGTGAAGGTCGGCCCGTTGGTGGAGGAGAAGCAGCGCGACAAGGTGGCTGAGCTCGTCGACGACGCCGTCGAGAAGGGCGCCACCGTGGTCACCGGCGGCCAGGTGCCCGACGGCCCCGGCTGGTTCTACCCGCCGACCGTCCTCACCGACGTGCCGCTGTCGGCGAAGGTGTCGACCGAGGAGATCTTCGGCCCGGTCGCGCCGATCTTCACGTTCACCGACGACGACGACGCGATCCGCATGGCGAACGACACCGAGTACGGCCTCGTCGCCTACGCGTTCACCACCGACTACGCCCGCGCGGTGAAGGTCTACGAGGGCCTCGAGACGGGCATGGTCGGCATGAACCAGGGCATTGTCTCGAACCCGGCCGCCCCCTTCGGCGGCGTCAAGGCGTCCGGCTTCGGCCGCGAGGGCGGTGCCGAGGGCATCGAGGAGTACCTCGAGACGAAGTACGTGGGCCTCGGCGGCCTCTGACCGCAGCTCGACCGCTCACGCCGTGCCGTGGTGCTCTGCGTGACGGTCGACGCGCGCGAGCCAGTCCCGGACGAGGGCACCCGTGACACCGGGCTGCTCGAGGTGGACGTTGTGGCCGGCCGTGTCGAGGACTGCGTAGGTGCCGCGTGGGTAGTGGTCGCGCAGGGTGAGCGCGTCCTCGTAGCCGACCACGTGGTCCTGCCGTCCGAGGACGTGCAGCGTGGGTGCGGCGAAGGGCTCCGGGTGCGCCACCTCGGGCACCGCGGGGAGGGCGTACGCCGACGCAATGCGCTCCATGGCGCCCGGGTCCGCGCCGCGCAGGCCGGGGAGGACGTACTCCTCGAACGACTCCAGCGAACGAGCGTCCTGCACGACGCTCATCGCCGCGAAGTCGTCGCGTGCGTCGCCGGCGCGCTCGAGGACCGCGTCGTCGCGGTGCAGGACCGTGCGTGGCGGGACGTCGCGTGCAGCGTGGTCCGGTTGGACAAGCCCGGCGACGGTGGCCAGACCGAGGACTCGGATTCGACGCTCGTGCGCGAGCCACCGCGCGATCATCCCCCCGAAGGAGTTCCCGATCACGGCGAACGGCTCGGTGCCGAGGTGCTCCTCGACCTCGGCCAGGACGCCCTCGGCCACGTCCTGCGCGCTCGAGGCGGCCGCGTCGTGCACGGCCTCCGCCCAGGACAGGTCGACGTACACGCGGCGCCAGGACACGTCGCTCACCATGGACTCGAGCGGCAGCATGATCCGGTGGTCCACCCCGAAGCCGTGCAGCACGACGAGGGGGCGACCCGTCCCTTCGACTCGAGCGATCACGCGACGACGGTAGCGCTGAGCCCCGACGGAAGCCGCCCGCGCGGGGCGGCGACGGGACGGCGGGTCACACGCTGACGTCCGCCCGGCGCTCGTCGGCGCGCCGCGGGCCCCGACCGGACTGGAACTGCTCGACGTAGAGGCGGGCGTAGAGGCCGCCAGCAGCCAGCAGCTCGTCGTGGGTGCCCTGCTCGACGACCTGCCCGTCCTCGACGCCGAAGATGACGTCGGCGTCGTGGATGGTCGACAGCCGGTGCGCGATGGCGATGGTCGTGCGGTTGGCGCGGGCGCGCTCGAGGGCCTGCTGCACGAGCCGCTCGGTCTCGGTGTCGAGGGCCGAGGTGGCCTCGTCGAGGATGAGGATGCGGGGGTCGGCGAGCAGCACGCGGGCGATCGCGAGCCGTTGCTTCTCGCCGCCGGACAGCCGGTAGCCGCGCTCGCCCGTGACGGTCTCGTAACCGTCGGCGAAGCTGAGGATCCGGTCGTGGATGTTGGCGTCGCGGGCAGCCTGCTCGATCTCCTCGGCACTCGCGTCGGGCCGGGCGTAGGCGAGGTTGTCGCGGATGGTGCCGTGGAACAGGTACGGCTCCTGCGTCACCATGCCGACGGCGCCGGTGACGGTGTCGAGGGTCAGGTCGCGCACGTCGTGGCCGTCGATCAGCACGGCACCACGGGTGACGTCGTAGAAGCGTGGGACCAGGTAGGTGGCGGTCGTCTTGCCCGATCCCGACGGCCCGACGATGGCCGCCAGCTGGCCCGGCTCGACGCGCAGCGACACGTCGCGCAGGGCCCAGGCGTCGTCGGGCACGGGCGCGGCGACGCCGTCGGGCCGGTCGATGCGCACCGTCGAGTCGCCGAACCGGTCGCCGGTCCGCCCCCCGCTGAGCGAGCGCGGCTCGGGGTAGCGGAACCAGACGCCACGCATCTCGACCTCGCCCCGCACCGTGGGCAGCGCGACGGCACCCGGCCTCTCGACCACGGCAGGCTGGAGGTCGAGGTACTCGAAGATGCGGCGGAACAGGGCGAGCGACGTCTGGACGTCGAGCGTCACGCGCATCAGCTGCAGCAGCGGCATCTGGAGCCGGGCCTGGAGCGTCGTGAACGCGACGAGCGTCCCGGCGGTGAGCGCGTCGGCCCCACCGGGCAGGCTGCCGGTGATCATCAGCCCGGCCAGCAGGTAGATGAGGGCCGGCGTGATCGCGAAGAACGTCTGGACCGTCGCGAAGAACGTGCGGCCGGTCATCGCCTGCGCCACCTGCAGGCGCGCCTGCTCCCGGTTGGCCTCGCGGTAGCGTTCCGTCTCGGACTCGGCGCGGCCGAACACCTTCGACAACAGGATGCCCGAGACGCTCAGCGACTCCTCGGTGATCGCGGTCATCTCCGACAGCGACTCCTGCGTGCGGCGCGCGAGCTTCTGGCGACGTCGACCGACCCGCAGCTGGATGGCGATGAACGCCGGCATGAGCACCAGCGTCAGGACCGTCAGCTGCCACGACAGCAGCACCATGGAGACGACGGCGGCGACGACCGTGACCGTGTTCTGCAGGATGGTCGTCGCAGTGTCGGTGAGCACCGTCCGCACGCCGGCCACGTCGTTGGCGAGCCGCGACTGGATGGCACCGGTCTTCGTGGCCGTGAAGAACGCGAGCTCCATCGTCTGCAGGTGGGCGAACAGCTGGCTGCGCAGGTCGGCCATCGCGGAGTTGCCGATCGTGGCGGTGAGCCAGTTCTGCCCGACCGAGATCAGGGCCGTCACGACCGGGATGAGGCACATGAGCCCGACGAGCCGTCCGAGCAGGCCGAGGTCGGCGGGGCCGCCGTCGGTGGGGAAGAGCGCCTGGTCGAACACGGCGCGGGTGAGGAACGGGATGACCGACGTCAGCGCCGCGCCGGCCACGACGGCGACGCAGACGAGCACCAGCTGTCGGCGGTAGGGCCGCAGCAGGGAGGCGATGCGTCCGAGCACGGGGCTGTCGGCGGCGGCGACCTCCTCCCGCGACAGGTGCGTGACCTGGGCACCCCGTGGCATCAGGCGTCGACTCGTGACAGCTGCAGCTCCTCGCGCACGGTGACCAGCTCGGGGGTGCCCCACACGCCGACGTCGGTGCGCAGCATCGCCCAGAGACGCAGGGTGTCGGGGTCGGGGACGAGCGCCGCGTCGACGGACAGCTCGAACGGGGTGGGTCCGTCGCCGGCGACGCTGGCGGAGGCGGCCAGCACCTCGCCGTCGGGCGAGACGAGCTTGACCGTGAGCACGCCGCCGTCGGGCAGCGCGACCTTCTCGCGGGTCGAGGCGGTCCCGGTGACGGAGAGAGTGCTGATGGAGGCCATGCCCTGAGCCTAGGCCGTCAGCCCTCGGTGAACACCTCTGGCGAGTCGGCGCCCGTCCTGCTCAGGTGGAGGCATGGGACGGTGGCTGGTGCTCGGTGGCACGGCATGGCTCGGCCGCGAGGTCGCGCGGAGCGCGCTGGAGCGGGGGCACGACGTCACGTGCCTGGCGCGTGGCGAGAGCGGCGACGTCGTCGACGGCGCGCGCTGGGTGCGTGCCGACCGCGGCGGTCCCGACGCCTACGACGCGGTGGCAGGACCGTGGGACGCCGTCGTCGACGTCGCCCGCCAGCCGGGACACGTCCGCTCCGCCCTGTCGGCGCTCGGCGCCGCGACCGCCCACTGGACGTTCGTGTCCACCGCCAACGTGTACGCGGACCTGTCGGGACCGCTGCACGAGGACGACCCGCTGCGCGATGCGGTGACGACAGACGAGGTGGACGCCGAGCAGTACGGCGAGGGCAAGGTCGCGTGCGAGCGCGCGGTCCTCGCGCACGCCTCCCCGCTCGTGCTGCGTGCGGGCCTGCTGGCCGGCCCGGGCGACCCGTCGGACCGGTTCGGCTACTGGCCGGCGCGGTTCGCCCAGGCCGACCGCGACGACGTGCTGGTGCCCGACCCGCCGGCAGCCTGGTGCCAGGTGGTCGACGTGCGCGACGTCGCGACGTTCGCGGTGGATGCAGCCGAGCGCGGTGTCACGGGGGTCCTGAACGTCGCCGGGGACGGCGTCGCGCTGGGGGAGGCGCTGCTGCGGGTCGCGCAGACCGTCGGGTTCCGCGGACGCCTCGTGCCCGTCGGCCCGGAACGGCTGGAGGCGATCGACGTGCGGCCGTGGTCGGGCGAGCGCTCACTGCCGCTCTGGCTGCCCGACGGCTACGGCGGCATGATGCGGATCGACACCACCCGGGCGGAGGCCGCGGGGCTCGTCCGTCGCCCGCTCGAGGAGACGGCCGCCGAGGTGCTCGCCGACGAGCGCGCACGAGGTCTGGACCGACCCCGCGCGGCGGGCCTGACGCGCGAGGACGAGCTGGCCGTCCTGGCCGCCGCGACGGCGTGACGCGTCAGCGAGGCGCGGTGAGGGCCTCGGCGAGCGAGAGAGCCGGGCGCCCCAGGAGTCGAGGGACGTCGTCGCTGACGTCGGCGAGCTCGCCGTCGCGGATCGCGGTGTAGGTGCTCACCCACGCGTCGACCTGCCAGTCGGGTGCGCCGTAGTGGGCGCGACTGGCGCGGGCCTCCTCGAGCGTCTCGTCGTGGAAGCGGTGCGGTCGGCCGGTGACCTCGCTCAGGACGGTCGCGATCTCCGCGAGCGTCAGCGCCTCGGGGCCGGTGAGGTCGTAGGCGCGGTCCGCGTGGTCGCCGGGATGGAGCAGCACCTCGGCGGCCACGGCGGCGACGTCACGCTGCGAGACCGCCGCGACCCGTCCTTCGCCGGCCGGGCCGCGGATCACGCCCTCCTCGCCGGCGAAGTGCGGGAACACCTCCGCGTAGAAGCTGTCGCGCAGGAAGGTCCACGCGAGGCCGGAATCGCGCAACAGGTCCTCGGTGGCTCCGTGGTCGCGGCCGAGCGTGAAGGTGCTGTCGGCGGCCGCGCCCACGAACGACGTGTAGACGACGTGCCCGACCCCGGCCTCGACGGCCGCCTCGACGACGGAGCGGTGGTCGGCCATCCGGTCGGCGCTCTCGTGCCCGGAGACGAAGAAGAGCGCGTCGACGCCGGCCAGCGCCTCCCCGAGCGCGGGCCCCTCGTCGTACGCGCACTGCCACACCGGCAGCCCCAGGTCGGGGGCCCGGCTCGGGTCGCGGACGAGCAGGCGGGCCTCCGCCCCGGCCTCGGCGAGGTGGCGGGCGACGAGCCCGCCGACGGTCCCGGTGGCGCCGGTCACGGCGATGGTGGTCATGCCCGGTGCAACGACGGGAGACCGGCCCGATGTTCCGCGCAGCCGCTCGTCGCTCATCCGTCCGACCGCCCTCCGACGGCAGGACGCCAGTGCATCCCCGCCGCCACGACACCGTCGCGCTCGCCCCACCGTCCCCGCAGACGGGCAGGGAGGGACGTCCGGGCGACGGCGTCGAGGATGACCTCGAAGCTGCCGTCACGGGCGAGGTGCACGGTCACGTCGTCGAAGCCCAGCCACCGCCGTTCCAGGGGGAACCAGACCTTGTAGCAGGCCTCCTTGGCGCAGAACAGCAGCCGGTCCCACGGCACGGAGGCGTCCTGGTCGGCGAGGTCGGTGAGATGGCGACGTTCCGCCGGCGACGCGACCACGTCGAGCACGCCGGGTGGCAGCGGCAGGCTCGGCTCGACGTCGATCCCGAGCGCGCGGACGTCGCCGCCGTGCGTCACGGCGCACGCCGCGTAGCCGTCGCAGTGCGTGATGCTGCCGACCACGGAGGCCGGCCACAGCGGCTCGCCCCGGTCGCCCCGGCGAAGGACGGGCACGTCTCGGTCGAGCTCGGCCAGCGCCGCGTGCGCGAGGAGTCGTCCGGTGGCCCAGTCGTCCCGCCGACGCTCCCCCGCGCCTGGCACCAGACGGCGCTCCTCCTCGGCCAGGAGGGCCCACGCCTGACCGGGCGCGCCGGACCGCCGCGTCTCGTGGACCACCGCCTCGTCCGGCAGCAACGACGCGACGAGCGGGGTCACGGCTCGACCGGGCGGACGGCGGGTCGGCGGTGACGGTCCACGCCGACAGGCTAGTCGGCGCGAGTGCGAGGATCGGGCCCATGGCCCACGTCCGCCCTGCGGTGCTCGCCGACGACGCCGCCCTGCTCGGTCTCGACCTCGCGACCTGGAGCCCACGGTGGTCGCCGGGCGAGCCGCCGGCCCGCGACGCGTTCTTCGGCGAGCGCAACGGCGGTCCGGGCGGCTTCCTCGTGGCCGAGCGCGACGGCGCGGTCGTCGGCTACGTGGCGCTCCACCGGGCAGGTGGTCTGGCCACGCACGCGCACGTGCGGATCATCGACGGCCTGGCCGTGGACCCGTCGGCCCGGGGTCGGGGGATCGGCGAGCTGCTGGTGCGTGCGGCCGTCGAGCGGGCGCGCGCCGAGGGCGCCGCGAAGGTGACGCTGCGGGTGCTGGGCACGAACCCGGCTGCGCAGCGGCTCTACGAGCGCTGCGGCTTCGTCGTCGAGGGCGTGCTCGTCGGGGAGTTCCTCATCGACGGCTCACCCGTGGACGACACGTGGATGGCGCTGCACCTGCGCTGAGGTGCGTCGCTCGGATGGGCAGCTCAGATGGTCTGGGCGACGACGTCGAGCTCGACGGGCACGCTGCGGGCGCTGGACCCGGCGCTGATCCACAGCCCGACGGTGCGGGCGGCGTCGGGCTCGCTGGGGATCCACTCCGCGATCCATGCGGCCACGGCGCGGTCGGCGGTGCCGGGCCAGACGCGGTGGACGGTGACGCGGGCGGGCGTCTCGAGGACGGGGAGGTCGACGTCGGGGTCGATCTCGACGACGACCTGGCCGTACACGTCGGCGGGCAGCAGGGCCAGCGCCGACTGCAGCACCACGAGGTCGTCGGCGCAGCCGGCGAGCAGCACGTGCTGCAGCGGGACGCGGCGACGGTGGGACCTCATGAGGTGAGTATAGGCTTACCTGCGCCGGTTGAGGCAAGGGTTGCCTATCTCACACGCAGCGGTTCGCTTGCTCGTGGCGCGGGCTGCCTCCTGCGCTGTTCCCCTGTCGGGCGGTGACTTCTCCACCGAATGGACCGGTCGGCCGGGGTGCGCGGTGCGGATTCCACCCTCTGAGCGCTGAGACGATGGAGAAGTCCCCGCCCGGAGCCGGGATCCGGTGGAGGACGCACCAGGACCCCCGTCATCGGTGGCTCGGCAACCGCAGCGGCCTCTCTGAGGTTGCAGATCCACCGATGGGGGCGAAGGCCGGGACGGCCGACCACGCGGGGCGTGCTTGCTCCGTCGAGGCCTTTCGGAGACCGCCCTCACCACCGGCCGCACCGACGCAGTCCCGACCGACGGCGCCGAGGGCAGACCGCGGCCGAGGACGCAGCGAGCCCGGCCCGCGCGTGGCGGACCGGGCTCGACGACCGGGCGATCAGGCGGCGATGTGCGCCTGCAGCAGCCAGCGGTCCTTCGTCAGGCCGCGCTCGATCTCGATGGCGACGTCCTGGCTCGACAGGTCGATGTCGTCCAGTCCGGTGATCGCGGTGCGGATCGTGACGAGGGCGGCGTCGATCTGGGCGACGGTCTGCGCGACCGTGGTCTGCCAGGGCTGGAAGCCGTCGGACAGCGGGGGCAGCGTCGACTTCGCGGCGACGGTGGCCAGGCGCGAGTCGAGCGGCAGGCCGAGGGCGACGATGCGCTCGGCAGCGGTGTCGGCGTAGTCCTGCGCGTGGGCGACGAGCTGGTCGAGCGTCTCGTGCACGCCGGCGAAGGCGCTGCCGCGCACGTGCCAGTGGGCCTGCTTGCCGTCGACGACGAGGGCCTCGAGGTCGTGGACGACGGGGGTGAGGAACTGGGCGACGCCGGCCGCGATCTCCGACGTGGTCGCGAGGGCCGAGGGGGCGTCGGTGTGGGTGGTCGAGGTCATGGTGCACGTCCTTCTCAGTCAGGGTCTCTGATCTCTACAACGCACATCGTTCCCAAGAATTCCATCGTGCGCAACGTAGATCAGGCTCGCCTCACGGAGCCCAGGCTTGCCTCGCCCGCCTGGAACGACGGGCGAGGCGCGGTCCTCGGCGGCCCGGTCAGCCGACCGGCAGGTCCTCCCGCGGACGGTCCGGCTCGTCGGCCGCGGACCGACGAGCCCGGGCGGCCAGCGCCAGGTCGAGGAGGAGGAACACCGCCAGCGAGACACCCAGCAGCGGCACGAACCACCCGACCGCGAGCGTCACCCCGACGACGCCGACGAGCACGCCGGGCGAGAGGCGACGCCACGTGCCGCGCCCCGGCGCACGCCCGACCCGGGCCGTGCCGCGCGTGGGACGACGCTGCCACCACGACCGGTAGCTGAGCAGCGTCACGGCGATCAGGCCGAGCGCGACCGCCGCGAGCACCAGCTGGTTGAGCAGCCCGAACAGGACGCCGACGTGGGCGTCGATCGTCCAGCGGGTGAGCTTGGCCGCGAGCGGCTCGTCGGCGAAGCGGATCTCGTCGACGACCGACCCGTCACGCGGGTCGACGGCCACCGAGTCGAGCCGCGTGGGCGCGCTGCGCTTCTTCTCGGCGACGGTCCACGCCGACGCGTCGTCGACGGGGGCGGTGAGCAGGAGCGGGTCCTGCAGCCCCGACGCGCGCGCCGCTGCCAGGACCCCGTCGACGCCGACGCCGCGGCTCACGACGTCGTCGGAGGTGCCCGCACCGGATCCCCCGTGCCCACCGTGGGACCCGTGCCCACCGTGGCCCGACGACCCGGCGTCGTCGCCGTCCAGCGCTGTCGTCAGCGTGGTGCCGGTCCACGAGAGCGCCGTGCGCACCTCGGCCACGTGCTCGCCGGCGAAGCGCGACCAGGTGAGCCCGGTGGCCGACAGGAACAGGGCACCGACGGCCAGCCAGACGCCGAGGGTCGCGTGCCACGACAGGGTGCGGCGGCGTCCCGTCGCCGACTGCTCCGGCAGCAGGAGACGACGTGCGCGACGGTCGGTGCGCCGCTTGGTGGACCAGAGCGCGAGGCCGCCCAGGACGACGACCCAGAGCCAGCTGGCGGCGAGCTCGCTGTAGTAGCGCCCGACCGTGCCGAGGTGCAGGGTGCTGTGCAGCTCGTTGAGCCAGGCGCGCACGCCCAGCCACTGGCCGTACTGGCGCTCCTGGCCGAGCACCTCACCGGTGTAGGGGTCGACCATGACGGCGCGGTAGGAGTTCTCGGGCACGTCGGCGTCGGTGAACACGACCCGGGTGCTGCTGTCGGGGGTCGCGGGCGGCCGGATCTCGACGAGGGTCCCGTCGGGGTGCGCCTCGCGGGCGACGGCGAACTGCTCCGAGAGCGGCAGCTGTGCGCCGCGAGGCTCGACGGTGAGCTCGTCGGCGTAGACGGCGCGCTCGATCTGCGGTGCCGCGGTGTAGACGAGTCCGGTCACGGCGGCGACGAGGATGAACGGCGCGACGAGGACGCCGGCGTAGAAGTGCAGGCGCAGCACGAGGGGCTTGAGCTGCGCCCAGACGCCCGGTCGGGCGTCGGTGGTGGAGGTCATGGTGGTCCTTCGCAGGAGAGGAGGTCAGGTGAGGAGGGACTGGCCGAGCTGCTCGCCGCGGCGTGCGCCGGGCAGCACCGCGAACACGGCGGAGCCGATCGGGGTGGTCCACTGGTTGAGCAGGTCGAGCTCGGCGAGCCGCCGCTGGAGGGGCACGAACTGCGCCTCGAGGTCGGCCTGGAAGGACACGAAGACGAGGCCCGCGTCGGTCAGCTCGCCCGGTGGCGGCGGGTCGTCGTAGTTGTAAGGCCGCCGCAGGATGCGCTGGCGACGGTCGTCCGTCCTGGCCCGGCGGACGTGGGCGAAGGGGTCGATGACCTCCAGCCCGTTGGCGTCGACCGCGTCGAGGTCGGGATCGTCCTCGAGTCGTCCGCCGGTGAGCGGCCGCCCGTCGTCGAGCCGGCGCCCGATCGTGCGCTCGCGCGCGGTCCGGTCGATCTCGTCCCAGGTGTCGAGCTCCATGCGGATGCGCCGCACCACCATGGTCGTGCCGCCGTCGAGCCAGGCCGGACCCTCGGGCGTCGTCGTCGAGCTGCGCCACACGAGCGCGTCGTGGTCGGCAGGCCGCGGGTTGGCCGTCCCGTCGACCTGGCCCATGAGGTTGCGCGGTGTGCGGTCACGCCCGAGCGGGCCACGGAAGCCACGCTGCACCCACCGGACGGTCGTGAAGGTGCGCGCCTCCTTCGTGAGCAGACGGAGGGCGTGCGAGACGACGAGCTCGTCGTCGGAGCAGATCTGCAGCAGCAGGTCGCCCTCGCTCCAGCGGCCCTCGAGCCGGTCGACGGTGAAGTCTGGCAGGGGGCCGAGCCACGACGGCACGTCGACGCCGGCGGCCTCGACCGCTCCCGGCCCCACGGCGAGCGTGACCGTGAGCCCGGACGGGCGCAGCGCCAGCTCGGGCTCGGTGTCGGCGAGCCCCGCGCGTCCGGCCGTCAGACGCTCCACGTCGTCGGTCCAGATGGCGAACAGCCGGCGGAGTGCGTCGGCGTCGACACCGTCGAGCAGGTCGTAGGCGACGAGCACGCCGTGGTCCTGCGGGGGCGTGACGACCCCGGCCTGGTGGGTCCCGCGGAACGGGACGGTCCGCAGGCCGGGGTCGGCGGCGGGTGGTTCGTGGGCCGCGGCCGACGCGCCGGCGGCACCCACGACGACACCGGCCGCACCGACCGAGCCGGACGTCAGGAGCGCCCGCCGCGAGAGTCCGCGACGCGGCTCACCCATGGTCGCCGTGGTCCGCGTGCTCGCCGGTGTCCCCGTGACCGGTGCCGCCCTCGTAGTCCTCCTCGGCGCCGGAGAAGGACCGCGCGGGGGCCGTGAACGACATGGTCGAGTCGTCGGAGAACCGGATCGTCACGCGTACGTCCTGTCCGGGCTCGACCGGTCGGGTGAGGTCCATGAGCATGATGTGGTCGCCGCCGGGCTCGAGCGTGTGCGCCTTCCCGGCGGGGACGACGATGCCGCCCTTCTTCTGGCGCATGACCATCTGGCCGTCCTCGTCGGTGGCCATCTCGTGCAGCTCGACACGGCCCGCCACGCCGTCGGTCGTGGCGGAGACGATGGTGACGTCGCGGTCGGCGGCGTTGCGGAAGGTGCCGAACGCGGCGGTCATGCCGGAGTCGGCGGCCTTGACCCAGGGGTCCTGCACCGAGACGGTCGACGCCTCGGTGGCGGTCGAGGCGTCGGTGGAGGCGCCGCAGGCGGTCAGGCCGACGGCGGTGACGGTGACGAGCAGGAGGGTGGTGAGTCGCTTCATCGGGTGTGGTCCTTGTCGGAGGTCGGGGTGGTGCGGGAGCGGCGCACGAGGACGACGACGGCGGCGAGCAGCACGAGGGCAGCGAGGCCGCCCAGCGCGTACGCGCCGTAGCGCGACGTCGAGGAGACGTCGGACGCTGTGCGCTGGGTGGGTGCGGCGATGGCCGGGGTCCGACCGTCGCCGAGGGTGAACGCGACGACGCCGTCGATCGGGTGGCCGTCGGCCGACACGACGCGCCAGACGAGCGTGTAGCGGCCGTCGGGCAGCGTGGTGCCGGGTGCGTCGGCCAGGAGCCGGGTGCCGTCGGCGCGAGGCCTCAGCGTGGCCACGGTGTCGCCGTCGCGGCGCAGCACCATGGCGGGGCTGATGTCGCTGACGGGTTCGTTGAAGCGCAGCTCGAGCTGCTCCGGCAGGGCCTGGACGGTCGAGCCGGTCTGGGGGTTGGAGCCGATCAGTGCGCTGTGCGCCGACGCGGCGAGCCCGGGCAGCAGCACGAGCAGGCCGGTGAGCAGGCACAGCAGCACGGACCGACCCCGGAGGGTCGGGTGCATGGGTGTCTCTTCCGGGAAGGGGGTGGATCGGTGGTCAGACCGATGCCGGGGGTGCCCTTCCGAGAGGCAGCGCGAGGCGCGCGACGCCGTGCAGCGACGACGGGGTGGAGACGAGGAGGTCGGGGCGCGGTGTGGGCGCGAGGACGCGCAGGATCCGCAGCGCCCGCAGGGCGAGGTGGTCGAGGATCGACAGCAGCGCGTGCTCGGCGCGTGGGACCACGGCCACGAGGAGAGCGGCGGCCAGGCCGTGGGTGAGCAGCATGAGGGCGCCGTCGCCACCCATGACGGGGTGCTGCGCCATCGACACGCCGTGGACGGCGCCCTGCGTGAGCAGGAACGCCGCAAGGAGGGTCCGCGGGGTCCAGCGCTGGCCGCTCAGCATCCAGGCGAGCGCGCCGACGCCCACGGTGATCGCGCCCAGCGCACCCAGGGAGGGCGCAGCGCCTCCGGCGGCCTCGTGGGCGCCGACGCCGAGCCCCGTCGTGAGCGCGCCGACGAACGCAGCACGGACCGTGCGGGCGTGGCCCGAGGTCAGGCGGCGGTCTGCGCTCACCGGCACACGGTACTACGCGTCGTCGTAGGTGGACGAGAGCCGTGAGTCAGTCGAAGCGACGCAGGCGCAGGCTGTTGGTCACCACGAGCACGCTGCTGGCGGCCATCGCGACGCCGGCGATCATCGGGTTCAGGAGCCCGGCGACGGCGAGGGGCAGGGCGGCGACGTTGTAGCCGAACGCCCACACCAGGTTGGTCCGGATGGTCCGCAGCGTCGCCCGCGACAGCCGCACGGCGACGACGGCGGCGGAGAGGTCGCCGGAGACGAGCGTCAGGTCCGACGCGGCGATCGCGACGTCGGTGCCGGTGCCCATCGCGATGCCCAGGTCGGCGGCGGCGAGCGCGGCGGCGTCGTTCACGCCGTCGCCGACCATGGCCACCACGCGACCCTCGGCCTGCAGGCGCTGGACCGCGCGCAGCTTGTCGTCGGGCGTCACCTCGGCCTCGACCCGCTCGATCCCGACCTCGGCGGCCACGGCGTCGGCGACGCGGCGCGCGTCGCCGGTCAGCAGCACCGGCTCCAGGCCCAGGTCGCGCAGGTCGGCGACCGCCTGGCGCGACGTCGGCCTGACCGTGTCGGCCACCGTCACGGTGCCGACGAGGCGGCCGTCGGCCTCGACGGCGATGGTCGTGCCGACGACGTCGACCGGCGCGACGTCGTGGCCGAGCCACGACGCCCGTCCGGCCCGCACACGACTGCCGTCGACCACGCCGCTGACGCCCTGGCCGGGGTGGTTGGCGAAGTCCTGGACGGGAAGGGGCTGGTCGACGAGGGCCGCGACGGCGCGGGCGACGGGGTGCTCCGACGCGTGCTCGACACCGGCCGCGAGGGCGCGGAGCCGCCCGACGTCGACACCGGGGACAGGCCGCACGTCGACGACGCGCATCTCGCCCGTGGTGACCGTGCCGGTCTTGTCGAGGACGACGGTGTCGATGCGGCGGGTCGACTCGAGCACCTGCGGCCCCTTGATGAGGACGCCGAGCTGCGCACCGCGACCGGTGCCGACCATGAGGGCGGTCGGCGTCGCGAGGCCGAGGGCGCAGGGGCAGGCGATGATCAGGACCGCCACGGACGCGACGAACGCCTGGGTCAGGGTGCCGCCGAGCAGCAGCCAGCCCGCGAACGTGGCCACCGCCAGGGCGATCACGGCGGGCACGAACCAGGCGGCGACGCGGTCGGCGAGCCGTTGCACCTCGGCCTTGCCCTCCTGGGCCTCCTCGACCAGCCTCGCCATCTGCGCGAGCCGGGTGTCGGCGCCGACGGCCGTGGCGCGGACCACGAGCCGACCGCCGACGTTGACCGTCGCCCCGGTGACCGCACGACCCTCGTCGACCTCCACGGGCACGGACTCGCCCGTCAGCATCGACTCGTCGACGGCTGACGCACCCTCCACGACCTCGCCGTCGGTGGCGATCGTCTCGCCCGGCCGGACGACGAAGAGGTCGCCGACGCGCACGTCGTCGACGGGGACGCGCGTCTCCAGGCCGTCGCGCAGCACGGCGACGTCCTTGGCGCCGAGGTCGAGGAGCGCCCGGAGGGCGGCGCTCGACTGACGCTTCGCGTTCGCCTCGAGGTAGTGGCCGAGGAGCACGAACGTGGTGACGACGGCCGCGACCTCGAGGTAGATCTCGTGGGCGCCGCCGCCGGTGAGCGACCACTCCATCCGCATCCCGACGTGACCCGCCCCGCCGAGGAGAAGGGCCCACAGCGACCAGAGGTACGCCGCGCCGACGCCGACCGACACGAGGGTGTCCATCGTGGCGGCGCCGTGGCGCAGGTTGGTGGCGGCAGCCCGGTGGAACGGCCAGGCGCCCCAGGTGACGACGGGGGTGGCCAGGGCCAGCGCCAGCCACTGCCAGCCGGGGAGCTGGGTGGCCGGCACCATCGACAGGACCAGGACCGGGAGGCTGAGCACGCCGGAGACGAGCGCACGTCGCCGCATGGAGGCGGCCCCATGGAGACCGTCCGTGTGGTCGTGCGCCCCGCCGTGGTGCTCCTGCGGCAGCGTCGCCGAGTAGCCCGTCGCGGCGACGGCGTCGAGCAGCACCTGGTGGTCGGTGCCCTCGGGCACGCGCACGGTCGCCTTCTCGGTGGCGTAGTTGACGCTCGCCTCGACGCCGTCGAGCCGGTTGAGCTTCTTCTCGATGCGCGCCGCGCAGGCCGTGCAGCTCATGCCGTGCACGTCGAGCCTGACGGTCTCCTGGCCGGCGTTCTGGGTGGTCACGGTGTGCTCCCCTCAGGCCAGGGCGTACCCCGCCTCGGCGACGGCCTCGCGGACCGCGTCGGACGAGGTGTCGCCGGTGACGGTGACGTGGGAAGTGCCGCCGGCGACGAGGTCGACGGTGACGTCGGTGACGCCGTCGAGGGCGCTGAGCTCCTCGGTGACGGCGGCGACGCAGTGGGCGCAGGTCATGCCGGTGACGTCGTAGGTGGTGGTCATGCTGGTCCCCTCTCGGGACGGGGTCGGCTGGGTTCGGGTCGGTTCAGGAGCGGACGAGCCGGGCGATGGCGTCGGAGGCCTCCTTGACCTTCGCGTCGGCCTCGGGCCCGCCCGCGCGCGCCGCGTTGACGACGCAGTGGGCGAGGTGCTCGTCGAGCAGCTTGAGGGCCACCGCCTCGAGCGCCTTGGTGGTCGCGCTCACCTGGGTGAGCACGTCGATGCAGTAGGTGTCGTCCTCGACCATGCGGGTGAGGCCGCGGACCTGGCCTTCGATACGCCGCAGTCGGGCGAGGACCGCCTTCTTGTCGTCGGAGTAGCCGGGCGCCTCGGGGTGCTCGTGCGTGGCGCTCATCCGAGGAGTCCCTTCATCTGGGTGATCTCGGCGGTCTGGGCGTCGATGATGGCGCGCGCCAGCGCCTTCGCGCGCGAGTCCTGGCCGTCGGCGAGCTCGGTCCGGGCCATCTCGACGGCGCCCTCGTGGTGCTCGACCATCAGCTCGAGCCAGAGCCGGTCGAAGGTGGCGCCGTCGGAGTCGGCGAGCCTCGACAGCTGGTCCTCGCTCATCATCCCGGTCATCGAGTGGCCGGCGCCCCCGTGCCCCTCGTGGCCACCGTGCCCGCTGGGCACGTCCTCGCCCCAGCCCTCGAGGAAGCCGGTCAGCTCCTCGATCTCCGGCTTCTGGGCGGCGCGGATGCGGGTGGCGAGGTCGGTGACCTCGGCGGACGCGCCGCGGGCGGGCTCGAGTGCGAGGTCGCTCATCTCCACGGCCTGCTCGTGGTGGGGGATCATCTGCTGCGCGAACGTGACGTCGGCTCCGTCGTGGCCCTCGTCGCTGGTGTTGGGCGAGCCGCACCCGGCCAGCAGGAGGGCCGAGGCCAGGGTCAGGAGGACATGACGAGGACTCATGGGACCACGATACCCCTAGGGGGTAGCGGTATCTGTCCGATGAGCCGCAGGAGTCGACCAGGCGCTCGTCTCGTCCGAGACACGCTCATCGACTCGAGGGGCATCTAGGGACGGGGGACGCCCAGGATGCGGGCGCGTAGCCCGGGGAGTGCTCGTTCGAGGAGGGCGTGGGGTGGTTGCCGGGTCACGAGCTGCAAGCTGGTGCTGCTCGTGACCGGCGACGGGAGGAGGGTGTCGCGCGGATCGTCCCACCACAGGGCCGCCATCTCGGGCACCACGGCCGGGACTCGACGATGTCGCGCGACGCGCAGTGTCGTCTCGAGCGTCAGCCCGTGGTGTGCGTGGGCTCCCAGCGCGGAGAGCGCTGCGTGCAGCCGGTGGCCTGCGAGGTCGATCGAGTGGTGGATGACCTCTCGACCTGCCAGGTCTCTCCCGTCCTTGCCTGGGGCAGGTGTCAGGTGTGGCAGGACGAGCACGTGCGAGGAGCTGCCGAGCGGGACGGTGCGGAGTCCGTGGGGGAGGACGGTCTGGCCCGCGATGGTGATGATTGCGGCATCGAGCAGGCCTTGATGCACCTGGCCGACGAGCACGGGGCCGTGGTCCACCTCTCCCTGGATCGCGATGTCGGGGAGCTCGACCTGCGCAGCGGTGAAGACGATGGGTGCGAGGGATTGGATCGTTCCGAGGCTGAGGGCCCGTGTCTCGGTGGCCGCCTGGACGTGGGCGGGGAGCATCTCGAGCTCAGCCAGGAGTCGTGCGGCGTGCCGCGCCAGCTCACGTCCGGCTGGTGTGGGGCGGGCGCCCGTCGTGTCGCGCTCGAACAGCCGAGTACCGAGACGACGCTCGAGAGCTGCCAGGCGCCGCGATGCCGATGGCTGGGTGGTCAGCAGCTCCTTCGCAGCAGCCCCCACCGATCCGTGCCGGGCGACGGCCTCGGCCAGGACCAGGTCATCAGTGCGAAGGCGTGGCGTCATGCCTTCAGTGTATGAGTCAGGGTCGCGACGTCACCCCTACCTGACGCGCGCATCGCACCGCACGCTGGAGTCGTGCGCACCTCTCTGCTGCTGCTGACCGCGACCACCTTCGTCACCTGGATCGGGACTCGCCTGACGGCTGTCGCGCTCCCTCTCGTGGCGCTCCAGGAGACTGGCGAGCCCTGGACCATGGGTCTCGTCGGGGGAGCGGCCGGCCTGCCGCTGCTGACCGTGGCATGGTGGGGTCGCCACGTGCGCGACCGTCTGACGACAGGCCGGGCTCTGGCCGTCGTCATGGCTGCGAATGCTGTCGGGATGGCAGTGGTGCCTGCAGCGACGATCTCGGGCGAGCTCGGAGCGACGGCGCTCGGTGCGTCCGGGCTGATCACGGGGTCGGCAGCCGCGCTGCTGGGACCGGCGGAGCGGTCGCTGGTCGCCGATCTCGCCGACGAGCACGTCCGCCGAGGCGGGAGGATGGGCCCGGCCAGGTGGCTGGCCTGGCAGGACCTCGCCCACCGCGTGTCGATGGTCTTCGCCCCGCCTGCCGCGGCCTGGTGCGTCACCGTGTGGGGTGCTGCGCCGCTGCTGTGGTGCGAGACGGTCGTCGTCGGGTTGGCCGCGCTGGCACTCCTCGCGGTACCTGGCGTCCCCACCCCGACACAGGACCGAACCGTCCCTGCGACCGTGCGAGGCGTGTCCGCCGTTGCGGTGCTGCGCAGGCACCCGGACCTCGCCGCCGGGGTGGCCATGGCGGGCATCGCCGGCGTGTGCTGGTTCGGCTTCAGCCTGGGACTGACCATCCTGGGCACGGAACACGGTCGCCCCGGTCAACTGCTCGCGGCCGGGATGGGCGGGTACGGACTCGCCTCGGTGCTCGCCTCGTTCGTCGTCCCGTTCGTCATCCAGCGCGTGCCGCACACGCTCGCCATGTCGGGCGCATGGCTGACCCTCGGTGGTGCCTTCCTGCTCCTCCCGCTGGCGACTCCGAGCCTGGTCGGCGTCGCGTGCGCGGCGGCAGTCGGCGGCGCCGCCACGCCGTGGGCGATCGCTGCGCTCAACGCAGCCATCAGCTCCCGTACCCACGGCGCCGACCGACGAGCGGCGTTCACCGCCGAGACCGTGCTGCACTCGGGAGGGACGTCCGTCGGCCTGCTCCTGGGAGGAGCGGTGATCGGCTGGGTCGGAGCTGAGACCGTGCTCGTCGCGGCGGGCATCACCCAGGTCATGGCTGCTGTCGTCGGTGCAGGTTGGGCCCGAAAGGCGACGCAGCCTGGACCCGACCCTGGTCAGGCGAGCGGACGTCGACAGAGTCTGCGCGTCAGCACGATCTCGACCTGGGCCGGGGGGTCGCGAGATCAAGCCCGGTAAGCGGCCTTCTGAGTCGGAAGTTCTCACTCAGGAGCAGGCGGAGCGGATGGCCTTCGCCGCCGCGGTGACCTCATCGTCGGAACCGCCGTCGAGGGGCTGGTAGGCCTCGGGGTCGTCGAGGTAGTCGACGAGCTGTCCGACCGGGTCCTGCAGGTCTTTCGGACCGGAGGAGACCACCGCGAACAGCGTGTCCTGGAGAGACTGGCGCTCGTCGCCCGAAAGGTCCGCCCCGGCGAGCGCGCGATCCACGAGCCCGTCGTCGCCCGTAAGGGCCGGGCACGGGTTCGACGGGTCGAGGCTCGGGACGGTGGCGGAAGCACTCGGCGAGGCCGACGCGTCTGCGGCCCCACTCTCGGTGCCGGAGGTACCGCCGCACCCGGTCAGCAGGGCGAGCCCGATCACCGCGAGCACAGCAAGGGATCCCTTTTTTTGGAAGATCGTACAAGTCATGACGACACGATAGCGTGGTAAGCCAGTGCCTCGCCAGAAGGTCTCGGTGAACACTCTGCACGCACACCACCTGCGTGCACCACTCCGAGGATTCCGCGGGGACGCTCATCGACGCAAGGGCCGGTACTCAAACGTCCGTCGCTTGGCTCGTCGCTCGGCAAGGCCGACTGTCAGAGACGCAGATCACCCTTCTCGCGCCCCCGCAGGCAGCCGCCCCGACTCCAGCGCGCTGAGTCGAAGGTGTCTGACTGCTGCACCGAGACCCCCGTCTCCATGAGTCGGAGCTCACGCTCGAATAAACATCCGTACCACTTCCGCGTGATGCGAACGTCTTTCTAGACTCTTGACCGGCGCCGCGGCGATCCGCCCGGGGCATCGGACCCGTAAGGGGGATCATGGACACCATCTTCTGGCGGCGGCCGTTCGCCGCGTTCTTCGCCGTCGCAGCCGTCCTCACAGCCGGGCTCGTTGCAGCCGGCACGACCAGCGCGACCGCCGCCGACCGCGACGTCGTCACCGGCATCTCGGTGACGCCTGAGTCCGCGCTCGTGGGCGAAGGCCTCGAGGCCCGCGTGACCTGGCAGGCTCCGACGGGAACCCAGCCGGGCGACACGTTCACCGTCGGCATCCCCTCTCAGGTGAGTGGCGTCCCGGGCACCCAGGAGCTGCGCTCGCCGAGTGGGCAGGTGATCGCGAACTGTGTCATCGAGCAGACCCGCGCTACCTGCACCTTCACCGACTACGTCGCCACGGCGTCGAACGTGCAGGGAGAGCTGACGGTGCCCGTCATCGGCGCGCAGCCGACCAACGGCGCAGGACTCGACTGGACCACCGGCGCGGGCCGCATCATCCACACCGACACCGAGATCAACCCTCGCCAGGGCGGCTGGGCCGACGCGGCCATCAAGACCTCGACGCTCCGGGACAACGGCAACATCCTCTACGACGCGGCCATCCGCGGGAGCCGGCTCGACGACGGCACCACCGTCACCGACACCTACGACCCGCGGACGTCGATCGTCGCCTCCACCTTCCAGGTCTACCAGTCCGACAGCTCTCAGAACTGGACGCAGATGGACTCGAGCACGTGGACGCTGTCCGACGACCCAGCCGACCACCGGTTCACCGTGACGATCCCGAACGCCGTGACGGACGGCTCGATCGCCTACCGCTACATCTACGAGGCTGCGGTCGACGACTCCGTCGCGTCCGGGGACGTCATCGAGAACACGTTCGGCACGCGGGACAGCACGTGGACCGACCGGATCCGGTACGTCCGTCAGGGCGGCGGTGGCACCGGGGACCAGGGCACGCTCGCCTGGACCAAGGTCGACGAGGACGGTGAGGCTCTCGCCGGCGCCACGTTCACGGTCACCGGGCCGAACAACTTCAGCACCACGGTCGCTGACGACGGCGCCGGCGACCGTGACACGCGGCCGGGCCACTTCTCGTTGACCGGACTGGCCGCGGGCACGTACACGGTCGTGGAGGCGCAGGCGCCGGACGGCTACGTCCGCTCAGATCGTCAGCTCACCGCCACGCTGACCGCGGCCGACCCGACCGGTGACGCCGGCGAGCTGGTCAATGTCCGGGCCGTCGACCCGACCCCCACGCCCACCCCGACGCCGACCGTGCCCGACGACGGCAGCACGACACCGACCCCAGACCCCGGCACGAGCCGCCCGGGACGTGACGGCGGTCCGCTGCCCGACGCCGGCGGACCGCAACTGGGCCTGCTGATCGCCGGGACCGTCGCCCTCGTTGCGGGATCGATGCTGGCGCTGCGCCGACGCAGGGCCTGACGCCCGGGCACCGGGCGGTGTCGATGCCCGCTCGTCCTGCATCGACATCGCCCCGTCGCCCGGGCACCCACCTCGCCATGGCGACCTCCCGCCGCACGAGGACCCCGGCTACTCCGCCGCCCCACGCACACCGCTCGAACAGGACAACACCATGACCTCCACACCTCGCACATCCGCCGATGTCGTCCGCCAGTTCGTCATCCAATGGGTGGTCGTCTCGATCCTCATCCTCGTCTTCATCGCCGCGCTGGCCCTCGTCACCGACGACGCCCTCAACTGGGGCCTCTTCGCGCAGCTGATGAGCCTCAACACCTTGGCTGCCGTGCTCGGCGTCATCTACCAGAGACCGCGCCGCCGCGAGCGCGATTGAGCCACCCAGAGATCTGTCGCGCCGCGCACCCTGGGACCGTGAGACGGTCGGCCTCTGACGTGCGCTCACGCTGCACACGTCCGCTCCCATCTGTGGACTGTCCGGCTTCGAGAGACCTCAGGACGCGGCGCCGTCATCATCACGCGTCCGGGCCGCGAGCAGCCCACCAGGAGCAGTGCTGGCGTCGCGCCCTCACGGCATCACTCAGACCAGACCGGCGCGCACGGCGAGGAGCGCCAGCTGCACGCGATCTCTGCTCTGCGTCTTGGCCAAGAGGTTGGTGACGTGGGTTTTCACGGTGTGCGGGGACAGGATGAGGTGGTCTGCGACCTCGTGGTTGCTGAGACCGCGCCCCACGAGGGTGAGCACCTCGTGCTCGCGTGGCGTGAGCCCGAGTCGTGAGATGTCTTCCGCCGTCGTCGACGGGTCCCGTCGGACGCGGCGCACGACCGCGGGGACGACATCGGGCGCCAGGACCGAGCCGCCTGCGGCCACGGTCCTGACAGCCGAGAGCAGGTCGACGCGGCGTCCTCGCTTGAGCAGGTAGCCGTCGGCCCCTGCGGCGATCGCGTCCAGCACCAGCTCGTCTCGGTCGAAGGTCGTCACCACCAGCACGGCAGGTCGCATCGCGCGACGTGACAGCTCGCCCAGGGTGCGGATCCCGTCCATGACCGGCATGCGCAGGTCCAGCAACGCGACGTCGACCTCCACTCCGCGATCGAGGGCGTCGAGGAGCTTCCCGCCGTGCTCGCCCTCGATGGTGACGGTGATGTCCGGTTCGGCGTCGAGGATGAGGCAGAGGCCGTCGCGCACGAGACTCTGGTCGTCGATGACGGCCACGGCGATCATCCTGCATCCCGTGGCAGCACGGCCTCGACGGTCACGCCATGCGGGGAAGAGCTCCTGACGGCGACGGTGCCCGACGCTTCTTCTGCGCGACGGCGGATGCTTTGCAGGCCCGCGCCACGACGCAGTGCTTCAGGGAGGCCGACGCCGTCGTCCGCGACCAGGACGCGGATGTTGCCGTTCTCGGTCTCGTCGACGACGACTCGCACGCGAGTGGCCTGAGCGTGCCGCATGACGTTGGTGAGCGACTCCTGCACGATGCGGTAGACCGTGTGCTCCAAGGCGGCAGACAGATCTTGTGCGGCGACGGTGACGGTGACCTCCAAGCCGGCAGCGTGCAGCGGTGGGACCAGGTGAGTGTGGATGCGGGTGAGCTCTCCGCCGGGTCGGGGTGCCTGGCGCAGTCCGAAGAGCACGGCCTCCAGCTCCTGGAGCGCTTCTCGCCCGAGCGTGCCGATCGAGTCGAGCGCGCGGTCGGGCGAGGACACGTGGCCGGCCTCGGCCTGGACGACCATCGCCGTCAGATGGTGCCCGATCGAGTCGTGCAGCTCCTGGGCGAGCTCATGACGCCGTTCGAGGTCCGCACGGTCGGCATCCACGCGCTGGGCGATGCGGCTCACCCGGTCCGTCTCTCCGCGTGAGTGCGCGAACATGCCTCGAATGCCGGCGATGCTTCTACCCGCCACCACGACGACGATGGCCAGGACCACGGCGACGAAGGCGAGACCTGCCCGGTCGGGATCCATGGGCGGCGAGCTCCAGGCCGAGGGGTCGGCAGCGGCCGCCGCCCGCCGGGGACCCGCTGGTACCGGCTCCGACCACCCGTCGGACGTCAGTGGTGCGACCAACCACACCCACGCCACCACCAGCGTGGCGACGATCAGGATCCCCAGCGCCTGCAGGGAACGGCTGCTCCGGTGCGTGAAGCAGACATAGCCGGCAAGGGCCACGAGTCCGGCGGTGGCGGGCCACATGGAGAGCATCTCGGCATTCGTCATCCCGACGGACACGCAGGTGGCGAGGATCAGCAACAGCGAGCGCTCGACGGGTGCCGACCGTGATGCCCAGGCCGCCACCGCGATGCCGGCGGTGCTGGCCACGGCGAAGCGCATCGCACCGTGCTGAGCGAAGGTCCACAGCAGTGAGCACGCGAGCACCGTGCAGGTCAGGCCGAAGAGCCACGGACGCAGAGCACGCGATGCCACGGGCAGCCACGAAGTAGAGGGAGCAGTGGTCGTCATGTCGTCGATTCTGCATCGGGTGACCGCGCACTTGATCTTCTCCGACGGCACCCGCTGAAACTCGGTACCGAGGTACCAGCCAGGGTGGTCCCTCGTTCCGAGGCGGCTGGGTCGTCCCATCCTGCGTGGCGATGCAGAGCGTCCGGCGAGGGATGCACGCTGCGGACATGATCTCGTTCTCCGCCCTCTCCAGCCGAGAAGACCCCGACAGGACGGCGCAGGTGGGTCTCGCGCCTCACCGGGATGTCGACCTCGGAGACCTGCGCACCGTCGCCAATCTCGTCACCCTCGTGCGCACGGTAGGAGCCGTCGTCACCGGCGTCGTCGCCGTGGTCGAGGCGCGCCTTGACCTCCTCGCGGTCGCCTACGGCGTGTACTGGATCGGAGACATGCTCGACGGGCTCGTGGCCCGCCGCCGGGGCGAGGAGACCCGGTTCGGGGCTGTCCTCGACATCGTCAGCGACCGAGCCTGCACGTCGGTCCTCTGCGTCGGGGTGATCGGACACCTGCCCGAGACGGCTGTGGCGCTCGTGCCGTTCTTCCTGTCGTTCATGGTCCTCGACACCATGCTCTCGCTCGCCTTCCTCGCGTGGCCCCTCGCCAGTCCGAATGACTTTGCCGCGGTGGACCCAATGGTGTATCGGTGGAACTGGTCTCCGCCTGCGAAGGCGGTCAACACCTCCGCCGTGGTGCTCTTGGCACTCGTGGGTCTGCCCTGGCTCTCCCTGTCGTTGGTCCTCGCCGTGGCCGCTGTGAAGGTGTGGTCCGGACGACGTGTCCTCCGGCTCCTCGCGCCTGCAGGGGAGGGCTGCGGGTGAGCGCCGTCCTCGTCACGGCCGGCGCTGCCGTGCTCGTGGGTGCGGGCTCGGCCCTCGTTCCGGTGCTCAACGCCGAGGCCTATGCGCTCGTCGCTGTGGCAGCGCGGCCCGACGTGCTCGTGCTCGTGGTCCTGGGTCTCGCCGTGGGACAGACGGTCGGCAAGCTCGTGATCTACGAGGCGGCCCGCAGAGGGGTGGCGAAGGCCCGTGGCAAGGCCCCCGCACGTCAGGGTCACAGGTCCAGCCGCGTGGTTGCGGCGCTGCAGGAACGCAGGACGGCGGTGCCGATCGTCTTCGCGGCTGCCAGCGTCGGCCTCCCGCCGCTCGCCGTCGCCAGCGTCGCTGCGGGCTGCGCCCGGCAACCCCGAGTCCTCTTCGGCGTCACCTGTCTGGCGGGAAGGGTCGTCCGCTTCGCGGTGATAGCGGTCCCCGTGGCACGGCTTGCGACACACGGCTCCTGAGACCTCTCGCCCTGCGCGACGGGTCTCGCTCGGAGGTCCACTGTGCCGTCGTGATGAGGCCCGACAGTCCTCGTGCAGCGGTGGACCCAGGAGTCGGACGGTGCCTGTCTCGTCCGAAACTCGCCAGACGGAGGCAGCCGAGCCCCTTTGACTGGCGAGGTGAACACGATGATCGAGCACGCCGCAGCCTTCCACGCCCTCCACGCCGACCCGAGCCGCCCGCTCCTCCTCGCCAACGTCTGGGACGTGGCGAGCGCCCGGATCGTCGAGGAGGCCGGCGCACCGGCTGTCGCGACGACCAGTGCAGGTGTCGCGTGGGCGGTCGGTCGTGCGGACGGCAACGCCCTGCAGCGCGCGGACGCTGTCGCCGCCGTCTCTCGGATCACTGGCGCGGTCTCGGTGCCGGTCACCGTCGACGTCGAGGCCGGGTACGCAGCGGGTGCGGACGGCGTGGAGCGAACGGTCGACGCCATGCTCGAAGCCGGTGCCGTCGGGATCAACATCGAGGACGGCGCGCTTCACCCGGACGAGCTCGTGGACCGCATCAGCGCCGCCAGACGCGCAGCGCTGCGGGCGGGAGTGCCCCTGTTCGTCAATGCGCGGACCGACGTCTATCTCGGGGGCCTCACCGCTCCCGAGAACCTCCTCGCCGAGACGCTCGAACGGGCGCACCGGTACCTCGACGCCGGAGCGGACGGCGTCTTCGTCCCGGGAGTCGGCGACCGCCAGACCATCGCGACGTTGGTGGAGGCCGTGGCCAGCCCGCTCAACGTGATGGCCGGACCCGGCGGCCTGAGCGTCGCGGAGCTCTCACGACTCGGGGTGGCACGGGTGAGCGTCGGCTCGAGCGTCGCACAAGCCGCCTACGCCGTGGCCCGACGAGCGGCTGCGGAGCTGTTCGACGCTGGCACGTACGAGTCTCTGGCTCGTGGTCTCGACTACGGCGAGCTGAACTCGCTCTTCTAGCGCGCGGCTGTTCGGCCGTGCCGGCGTGGTGGAATGACCCCATGCCCGACGCCGTCGATGGTCCGTTCCGCCCGGTCCTGCAGGACTACCAGCCGGTCGAGCCCTCCTACAACGTGTTCTCCGGGGTGTTCCCGGCCATCGTCGGCGGCAGCGTCGGCACGACGCTCGGCATGCTGGCGATCGCGCGTCGGCTGCGGGTGTCGCCTGCCGTCCAGGCCGCCGTCGTCGGGATCGGGGTCGTCGGGGTGGCGCTGGGCGTTGCCCTCGCCCTGGGGACGACGCTCAGCAATGCCGTGTCGTTCCGCGTGGGCGGGCTGGCCGCCTTCGCCGGCCAGCTGCCGCTGCTGCTGCGACCGTTCCGCGCCTGGCAGGCCCGCGGCGACGACGTGGCGTCGTTCTGGGGGGTGGGCGTCGCGGCGACGATCGCGGGCCTCCTGGCGTCGGCGGTGATCGGTCTGTCCGTCCCGGGCATCCGGGACACCCTGTGATGAGCGACTCCGCGCTGACGCGCGCCGAGCACTGGCTCGAGGTCGGCCGCCCCGAGCGCTGCCTCGAGGAGCTCGCGCAGGCGGGTGCCGAACCGGACCCGCGCGGTCTCGCCCTCCAGGCCATGGCGCTGCGCCAGCTCGAGCGGTGGCAGGAGTGCGTCGACGTGACGTCCCGTGGTCTTGCCCTCGCCCCCGACGACCTGGAGCTGCGCTTCCAGCGCGCCGTCGCCGTCGAGCAGCTGGGCGACGTCGCGCAGGCCGAACGCCTCCTCCTCGCGTGCCTCGAGGCGCAGCCTCGCCACGTCGTCCTGCTGACCGGCTACGCGTCGCTGCTGCTGCGCCACGGACATCCCGACGAGGCCGAGCGGGTGCTCACGCGTGCTGCGGCGGAGGCGCCCGGCTCTCCAGAGGTCGAGATGGTCCGGGCACGCCTGCTGATGGTCCGGCGGCGCGACGCGGACGCCGTCGAGGTGGTCCGCGGGGTGCTCGCCCAGGACCCCACGCGTGCGGACGCCCTCTGGCTGCTGGGCGCGCTGGAGCACGAGCGGGGCCTCAGCAGGCAGGCGGCACCCCGTCTGCGCAGTGCTGCGCTCAGCAACCTGGACGACCGCGAGCTCGCGAGCGGAGCGCGGGACGTCGGCCGCGAGGCGCGCTGGTTCGCCTGGCCGCTGCGGCTCGTCCGACGCCTGCCCGACGCGCTGGTCGTGCCTGCCCAGCTCGGTGTCGTCCTGGCCGCGGCCCTCCTGCTCGGCTACCGTCCCACGCAGGCGGCCGGTGCGGTGCTCCTCGCGGCCTTCCTGGTCTTCGTCGCATGGTTCTGGATCGCCGTGCTCGTCAGTCGCGCTGCTAGCAGGAGGAACCGATGACCGACCCGAGGATCGACGCGCTGCAGGCCGCTGTCGCGGCCGACCCGACCAACGTCGCGCTGGTGGGGCTCCTCGCCGACCTGCTCGTCGACGCGGGCCGCGTCGACGAGGCGGTCACGCTGCAGGCCGGCCTCCTGTCGGCCGGCGACCTCGGACCCGAGGACGCCCTCGTGCTGACCCGGCGCGCCCTCGACGTCGACCGGCTCGACGTGGCGCGCGGCGCCCTCGAGGTGGCCCGTGGTGGCGGTCTGGTCGAGGGCCTGGCCGAGCTGGAGGCGTCGCTGCAGCAGGCGATCGCGCGACGGGGCATCGCGCTGGACGCCGGTCCCGACACGGCGCCGAGCCTGGCCGAGGAGGTCGGCCTGACCTTCGCCGAGGTCGGCGGCATGGACGACGTCAAGAAGCTGCTGCACCGCATGATCATCCTGCCGTTCGTGCGACCCGAGCTGTACGCGAAGTACAACCGCAGCGCCGGCGGCGGTGTGCTCCTCTACGGGCCTCCCGGCTGCGGGAAGACGCTGCTCGCCCGGGCCATCGCCGGGGAGTGCGGCCTCCCGTTCTTCTCGGTCGGCATCGACGACGTGGTCTCGCCGTTCCAGGGCCAGGCCGAGCTGAACGTGTCCGAGATCTTCGCGCAGGCGCGCGACCTGCGGCCGGCCGTCGTGTTCATCGACGAGATCGACGCGATCGGGTACGCGCGTCAGCGGGCGCAGGGCGAGATGGGCCGTCGGCTGACCAACGCCCTCCTGCAGGAGCTCGACGGCGTCGGCCGCTCGACCGAGGGCCTCCTGGTGCTGGCGGCGAGCAACGCCCCCTGGGACGTCGACAGCGCGCTGCTGCGGCCCGGACGCTTCGACCGCCGCGTCTTCGTGCCGCCGCCCGACGAGGCGGCCCGCGAGGCGATCCTCGACGTCAGGCTGCGGGGCGTGGAGACGTCCGGCGTGGACCTGCGCACGCTCGCGCGGGCGACCGAGCTGTTCACCGGTGCCGACCTGCGCGCCACCGTCGAGCGTGCCCTCGACGAGGTGATCGAGACGGTGCTCGACACCGGCGAGGAGATCCCCGTCGGTCAGCAGCACCTGACCGCCGCGCTCGCCCAGGTGACCCCGTCGGCGCTGGACTGGCTGGCGCGGGCCCGCGACTACGTCGAGTTCTCCAACGCGAGTGGTCAGTGGGCGGACGTCGAGTCCTACCTCGGTCAGCGTGCCGTGCGGCGGCGGCTCACGGGTCGCTGACGTGGACGAGCGCACCGTCAGCCTCGCCCGGCACTGGCTGCAGACCGACCGGCCCGACCGCTGCCTCGAGGTCCTCGACGGCGCGGACCCGACCGACCCGCAGGTGCTGCTGCTGCGGGCGTGGGCGCTCTCACGGCTCGAGCGCTGGGACGACGCGGAGTCCGTCGCCCGGTCCGGCCTCGCGGGCGACCCCGGGTCGGTCGAGCTGCGCCGCGTGCTCGCCCACGTCCTCACCGGTCGCGGTCGCCTGAGGGAGGCGGCCGAGGTGCTCGCGTCGGCCGCCGCCGACGCACCCGAGGACGTCGAGGTCCGGGCCCAGCTGGCGGCGAACCTCGTCGTCCGGCGGTTCGAGGACGAGTCGGCCCGGGCGATCGACGCCCTCGCCGCGCTCGCGCCGGGCTCGGGCCGGGTCGCCCTCCTCCGCGCCCACTGGCACCTGGAGTTCGGACGTCGCGAGGACGCCCGGCGACACGTCCTGGAGGCGCTGGAGGCCGACCCTGCGGATCCGCAGGCCCGCGCGCTGCTCGGTGATCTGACGACGCGGTCCGGCGACGTGGCGGGTGTCGGCCACCTGCGTCGCGCCGCGCTCGACGACTTCGGTGACCGGTCCACCGTCGCCCGGGCGCGCCAGGCGGGCGTGCTGGACCGCTACCCCGGGCGTCTCCTGCTCCCCGCGTTGCGCGTGCACCCGGGCTGGGCCGCCGCCGGCTGCTTCGTCCTGCTGTGGGTGTCGGCGCGGGTCCTCGTCGTCGGCGACGCGGTGGTCGGTGGGGCGATGCTGGCGGTGACCCTGCTGCTGGTGGTGTGGCTGGCCGTCGCCCACGCCGTCGCCGTCTGGGTCCTCGACTGAGGCCGAGGTCTAGGCTCGCCCCATGAGCGACCTTCCCGGACTCGACGGTGTGCTCGGCGTGGAGCACGTCGAGCTGACGGCAGACAAGGTGGTCGTGCGCTTCACGATCACCGAGAGGCACCTGCAACCCTTCGGCATCCCGCACGGCGGCATCTACTGCGCCGTCCACGAGTCGACCGCCAGCGTGGCCGCGCAGATCTGGCTCGGCGAGAAGGGTGTCGTGGTCGGCACGAACAACTCGACCGACTTCATCCGCCAGGCGAAGCTCGGCGACACGATCACCGTGACCGCGACCCCGATCCACCGCGGCCGCACCCAGCAGCTGTGGCACCTCGACTCCGTCGGCAGCGACGGCAGGCTCGTCGCGCAGGGCCAGGTGCGCCTGGCCAACCTCGACCAGCCCGTCCCGCCGGAGGCGCTCGCCGCCTTCACGGGGACGACGACCGGCTGACCGTGCGCCGCGCGCCGACCCCGGCCGAGGCCGACGCCGTCGGACGCGCGCTGACCGAGCGGTTCCTCGACCCGACGCGGTGGGGCATCCAGGCGCCGCCCGACGGACGCTGGGACGAGAGCACCCGCAGCATCCTGATCACGTCCTACCTGGGACACGCGCTGGAGCCGCCCTGGGCTCTGCGGCTCAGCGACCGCACGGCCCTGGGCCTGCCCTCGAGGCGGCGCCGCTGGTGGCAGCGCGACCTCCAGGACCTCGACCGCGTGACGCTCGAGATCAGCTGGATCGTGAACGAGGAGTTCGCGGTCGACGACCGTCTCGCCGTGGTCGTCGTCTGAACGGGGGCCGTCCACGACCCGGTAGTCTGGGGTCGTCGGCGCGACTGGCGTTGAGGTGGACATCCACCAGGGAGCCCGGCACCGCATCGACTGCAGCACCCGACAAGGGACCGTTCGCCTGGGCCCCGCGTCAGCCCCCACCACGCTGACCGGAGGAATCCCCCATGATGATGACCGTGAACGCACTCGCCACCCAGACGCCCACGACGCTCGACGACGCCGACGTGAAGGTGCTGCTGCTCGAGAACATCCACGCCGACGGCCGCGACTTCCTGCGCGGCAAGGGCTACGACGTGCAGACCAACGCCGGCGCGCTCGGCGAGGACGAGCTGATCGAGGCCATCCAGGGCGTGCACCTGCTGGGCATCCGCTCCACCACCTACATCACGCCGCGCGTGCTCGACGCCGCTCCTGACCTGATCGCCATCGGCGCGTTCTGCATCGGCACGAACCAGATCGACCTCGAGGCCACGACGCAGCGGGGCATCGCCGTCTTCAACGCGCCCTACTCCAACACCCGCTCGGTCGTGGAGCTCGCGATCGCCGAGATCATCTCCCTGGCCCGGCGGCTGCACGAGAAGTCGACCGACATGCACCGCGGTGTGTGGAACAAGTCGGCCGCCGGCAGCCACGAGGTGCGCGGTCGAACGCTCGGCATCGTCGGCTACGGCAACATCGGCAGCCAGCTGTCGGTCGTGGCCGAGGCGCTCGGCTTCAAGGTGATCTTCTTCGACATCGACGACAAGCTCGCCCTCGGCAACGCGAAGCGCTGCTCGACGCTGGAGGAGCTGCTCGCCGAGGCCGACGTCGTGACGCTGCACGTCGACGGCCGCCCGGGCAACGCCGGCCTGTTCGGCGACGAGCAGATGCGCCTCATGAAGCCGCGCGCCCTGTTCCTCAACCTCAGCCGCGGCATCGCGGTCGACACGAGCGCCCTGCGGGCGCACCTGGAGTCGGGGCACATCGCCGGCGCCGCGCTCGACGTGTTCCCGGTGGAGCCGAAGCGCCAGGGCGACCCGTTCGAGTCCGAGCTGCGCGGCATCCCCAACGTCATCCTCACCCCGCACGTCGGCGGCTCGACGGAGGAGGCCCAGCAGGACATCGGCCGCTTCGTCGCCTCGAAGCTGCGCTCCTACGCCGCGTTCGGCAGCACGTCGCTGAGCGTCAACTTCCCGGAGATGAACCTCCCGGCCGACGACACGCGGTGCCGCCTGGCGCTCGTGCACGAGAACGCCCCCGGTGTCCTCGCGCGGATCAACGGCCTCCTGGGCGAGCACGACGTCAACATCGAGGCGCAGTCGCTGTCGACCCGCGGCCCGCTGGGCTACGTCGTCACCGATGTCGCCGACGCCGTCCCGTCGGAGGTGCTCACCGAGCTGGCCGACCTGCCCGAGACGGTCCGGCTGAGGCTGCTGAGCTGATCTCGTGCCCGCCGCGCCGGTCCGCCTGCGACCCAACCTGATCGACCACTTCTACCGAGGTGGTCGGCGGATCGCGGACCTGCGCGGCGTGGTCACGACGTCGCCGCGGCAGCCCGAGGAGTGGGTGGCCGCGACGGTCTCGCGCGACGGCCACCCCACGCTCGGGCTGTCCTCGACCGAGGACGGCTCCGTGCTGCGCGACCTCGTGGCCGACGACCCGGTCGGCTGGACCGGCACCCCGGGCGCCTGGCCTGGCGACACGGGGCTGCTGCTCAAGCTGCTCGACGCCGGGCAGCGGCTGCCCGTGCACGTGCACCCCGACCGCGCGTTCGCCGCGAGGCACCTCGACTGCCCCTACGGCAAGACCGAGGCCTGGCTCGTGCTCGACGCCGAGCCGGGCGCGGCGGTGCACCTCGGCTGGGACCGCGACGTCGACCCCGCGGACGTGGCCCGGGCGCGCGACGAGCAGGACGGCACCTGGATGGTCGAGCGCATGCACCGGCTGCCGGTGCGGCGGGGCGACGCGTTCCTGGTACCGGCCGGCACGCCGCACGCGATCGGGGCAGGGGTCTTCGTGGCCGAGGCGCAGGAGCCGACCGACTTCTCGATCCTGCTGGAGTGGTCGGTCACGACCTCGACGCGGGACGAGTCGCACCTCGGCCTCGGGTTCGACCTCGCCATGCAGGCCCTGGGGCACGAGGCGATGAATCCCGACCGGCTCGCCTCGGTCGCGACCTGGACGGACCTCGACGGACCGACCCGCCCGCTCACGTCGCTGCTGCCCACCGAGGCGGACCCGTTCTTCCGCCTCGACCTCGCCACCGAGGGCGCGGAGCTCGACGCCGGCTTCGCGGCGCTCGTGGTGCTCGACGGCACCGGGGAGCTGGCCGGCGGCCACGGCTCGACGGCGCTGCGTCGCGGCGAGGTGCTCGCCGTGCCTGCCGCGGCGGGGGACTGGACGGTGGCGGGCGACGCGCGCGTGCTCGTCGCCCGCCCCGGCGTCAGTCGAGGCTGAACGGCGGGTACTCGTCGGTCAGCAGGACGTAGTAGGCGGAGGCCCGCTGGCTCCAGCGCAGGTAGCCGAGCACGAAGTCGCGCAGGCCCTCGGGCCAGCGCGCGGTGAAGACCACCGCGAACCAGCCGATGAACAGCAGCACGCTCGCCGCGATCGACAGGAAGTACAGGACGACGTAGTGCGGGATGATCATCAGGGCACGGAAGAAGATCGTGAGCCGGCTGCGCCCGTCGACCTGCGGCACCACGTCGAACCGCACCTGCGGGTAGCGCCCGGAGTCCGCGGTGCCGACCGAGAGGTCGAACGGTGGGTACTGGTCGGTGAGGAAGTACACGTACGCCCCGACCCGCGCGCTGTAGCGCAGCGCCATCGCGAGGAACCCGAGCAGGGGCGCGGGCACCCTCCCCAGCACGACGCCGCAGAACCACGCGGCGATCAGCACGAAGAACACGCCGATACCCACCAGCCCGAGCACGACGTAGTGCGGGATCGCGAGGATCCAGTGCAGGAACGGCCGCCAGCGGGCGATCCGCTCCGGCAGGGCGAACGTGAGGGTTGCCGGGTAGGCGGGGGCCGGGGGCCCGGCCGCGGCTGCGGGCTGAGGGGGCAGGGTGGTCATGGGCGTCGCCTTTCCTGAGGTCAGGCGAAAGGTACCGCGAGAGCGCCGAGCGTCTCAGCACATCCAGCATCCAGCTTCAGGTCCGCCAGGTGGTCGCCCCGGATGTTGCCACGGTTCACGATCACCACCGGGGTGCCGAGTGCGGCGGCCCGGCGGACGAACCGCAGGCCGCTCATGACCTGCAGGCTCGAGCCCAGCACGAGCAGGACGTCGGCGCGCGCCACCAGCTCGAAGCAGTGCTCGACGAGCGGCTTCGGCACGGAGTCGCCGAAGAACACGACGTCGGGACGCAGCCGTCCGCCGCACACCAGGCACGGCGCCACCACGAAGTCGCTCGTGTCGTCGAGCTGCACGTCGCCGTCGGGTCCGTGCACCACCGTCTGGGCGCTCCAGCCCGGGTTGAGCCGGTCGTGCCGGGCCTGCACCGCCTCGCGGGGAGTGCGGTCGCCGCAGTCCATGCAGACCACCCGGTCGACCCGGCCGTGCAGGTCGACGACGTCGCGGTGGCCGGCGCGCTCGTGCAGGCCGTCGACGTTCTGGGTGATGAGCCCGACGAGCCGGTCGTCGCGCTGCCACTGCACGAGCGCGTGGTGCGTCGCGTTGGGCTCGGCGTGGCCCATGCGCGACCAGCCGAGGTGCGCGCGGGCCCAGTAGCGCTGCACCGCCTCCGGGCTCGAGCGCAGCTGCTGGATCGTCATGGGCGTCGGCACGACGAGCCGGTCGGGGCCGCGGTAGTCGGGGATGCCGGAGTCGGTCGAGACGCCGGCGCCCGTGAGCACCAGCGAGCGTCGACCGTCGAGGAGGGCCGCGAGCCGGTCGACGTCGGCGCTGCCGGGCGTCCTCGAGCCGTTCACCCGTCCAGCGTAGGTCGGGTCACCGCGGTGGTCAGGTCGAACGGAAGTCCGGACCGAAAACTGGAGTCTCGTGCCAGGTCCCGTGATGACGGGTAGGGTCGCCGCCATGCCGACCGCCCGCAGGCCCCAGCAGCGGCGGTCCGTGGCCACGCGCGAACGCCTCCTCGAGGCGGCGTACGAGAGCCTGCTCGAGGGCGGCTACGGGGCGGCGACCGTCGGCGACGTCCAGCAGCGCGCCGGGGTCGCGCGGGGCACGTTGCTGCACCACTTCCCGACCCGCGACCTGCTCATGGCGGGTGTCGTCGAGGACGTGGTGGAGCGCCGGCTGAAGCTGTCGGCTGCGGCGGACGACGCGTCGGCGCCCGCCGGGTGGAACGACGTCGTCGACCTCGTCTGGACGGAGCTTCGCTCGCCCGCCTTCGCGGTGCTGCTCGAGCTGTGGGTCGCCGCGCGCACCGACGACGACCTGCGGGAGTCGTTGGTGCCGATGCAGGAGCGCATCTACGACACGGTGCACCGCAGCGTCATCCGACTGGTCGGCCCCTCGCACCCCCGCGCGCCGATCCTGGTGCAGTTCACGATCAACCTGCTCACCGGTGCGCACCTCGCCGGCATCCTGCGCTCGCGCTCGGGCACGTCGTCGGTGGTCGAGGCCTGGAAGCACGCGCTGCGCGAGCTCGCCGCGCCGCCACGCCGGTCGTGACCCTCAGCCGCGCCGGCTCCACGCGACGGCGGCCGAGCCGAGGGCGACGAACACGAGGGTGAGCACGACGCACGTGACCGCGACGGTCCCGGCGCCCAGCTCGCCGGCGTCGAGGAAGCCGTAGGGCACGGGAGCGGTGGTCGTCGGGGTCAGCGAGAAGGTCGGCCGGACGACCCCGGCCCGGGTGAGCGTGTAGGCCAGCCAGAGGACCGGGAACGTGAGACCGCCGAGCGCCGACCACGTGAGGCGGGTCCGGGGGCGCAGGACGACGAAGCCCACCACGGTCAGCAGCGGGACGACGTAGTGGAACGCCTTGTCGAACCACCACTCGGCACCGGAGAGGTCGACGTTGCCGGCCAGCACGGTGGCGTAGACGACGCCGGTCACGGTGATGCCGGTCAGGCTGGCGAGGCGCAGCATCCCGAACGCCCGCCCGCCCCGGTCCGGTCGCAGCGCGAGGAGGGTGCACGTGACGACGACGAGGATGTTCGACTCGATGGTGAAGTAGCTGAACAGGTTGACGAGGTCGTCGCCGCGGCGGGCCGACACGATCGTCTGCCCGACGAGCGCGACGAGTCCGACGACGGCGGTCAGGGCGTGCCAGGTGCGGGTCACGGGATCACGCTAGCCGCGCGAGGGTCAGTCGCTGAGGTGGCCGAGTGTGACCGTGCCGGTCACGCCGACGACGGTGTGCCCGCCGACCCAGACGGTGTCGTCGACGATGTCGACGTGCACCCGGCCGCGGCGGCCGAGGGAGGTGCCCTGGGCGGCGACGTAGTGCTCGGGCAGGACGCCGTCGGCGACGAGCCACTGGGCGAGAGCGGCGTTGAGGCTGCCGGTCACGGGGTCCTCGCCGACGCCGCCGGGGAAGAACGCGCGCACCTCGAGCTGCACGTCGGAGCCGTCGGCGTACAGCCCGGCCAGCCCGACCTTGTCGTGCGCACCGGACGCCCCGAGCAGGTGGGCGCGCGCACCGTCGACGTCGAGCACGAGGTCGGCGTCGCGCAGCAGGAGGCCCATCCAGCCTGGGCCGTTGTCGCACCAGTGGGCGCCGACGACGTCGGACGCTTCCATACCGAGCGCGGCGACGACGGCCGCCACCTCGGCGGGGTCGACCGGTCCTGAGCGGGCGCGGTCCGGGGCGGCGAACGCCAGCCGCTCGCCGTCGCGCCGCACCCGCACGAGCCCCACCCCGCACTCCTGGACGAGGGTGTCGGCGGAGCGGGGTGCGCCCCCGGCCTCGAGCCAGGCGCGCGCCGTGCCGAGCGTCGGGTGGCCGGCGAACGGCAGCTCCCGACCCGGGGTGAAGATGCGGACGCGGTAGTCGGCCGCCGGGTCGCTCGGGCGGAGCAGGAACGTGGTCTCGCTGAGGTTCGTCCACCGGGCGAACGCGGCCATCGTGGCGTCGTCGAGGTCGTCGGCCGCGTGCACGACGGCGACCGGGTTGCCCAGGCCGAGGGTGTCGGAGAAGACGTCGACCTGGTGGAACGGCAGCATGCCCCGACCCTAGGCGAGGTCGATCAGCCTCTGCACCGTGGTGAGGTTGCGCCCGGTGCCGTGGTGCCCGAGGAGTCGCCGCACGCGCGCCGGTGTGATCCGCGAGCCGGCCACGCCGTCGCGGTAGCGGACGTGCAGGTCGCGACCCAGCACCCGGACGTCGTCACCGCGCCAGTCCTCCGCCTCGAACGCGCGGACGGCGTCGGGCGTCGGCTCGTCGAGCAGGAAGTAGACGTGCGACAGCTTGGGCTCGACCACCTCGAACGGATGGTCGGCGAGTGCGGCGCGCAGCTCGTCGGGCGAGCGCGACACGACCTCCCGGAAGAAGCCGAACCGTGCCTCGATCGCCTGCTCCAGCGCACGGTCGAACACGTCGGGCTCGGTGGGCGGGGTGCACAGCAGGTTGCCGGACGCGATGTGCGTGCGGACGTCGCTCGCGCCGAGGTCGGCGGCGAGCTCGCGCAGCTCGGCCATCGGCAGCGTCGCTCCACCGACGTTGACCGCCCGCAGGAGGTGGACTCTCATGCGGCCAGGATGGCAGCGTCCGCCGACAGGAGCGCGGACGCGACGAGACCCCGCACCGTCGAGCGGTGCGGGGTCTCGAGGTCGCGGGTCAGGCGCGCGCGCGGACCTGGCGGTAGATCAGCAGCGCCACGATGGCGCCGACGATCGACAGGATCAGGCCGCTGGTCGTGAAGTCCAGCACGCTCCGCGAGGAGAACAGGGCGCCGATCATGCCGCCGACGAACGAGCCGACGACACCGAGCACGATGGTGGCGAGGATGCCCATCGAGTCGTTGCCGGGGACGATCGCGCGGGCCAGGAGACCTGCGATGAGGCCGACGATGAGAAGCGTGATGAGTCCCATGACAGTTCCTTTCGGTTGGGTACCGGACCGGTTGCGTCCGGTACCTCCACGCTAGGGATTCTCAGGAACTTCGCATGTCGAGACGGATCATGAGGACATCCACATCCTGACCTCATCGTCCGCTCATCGACGGTTCCTAGCGTGGGGTGCATGGATCTCAGCACCCTCCTCGCCCGCCCGGACGCCGTCGTCGAGCTCGTGGTCAACACGGGGGCCCGGCAAGGCGCCTCGGCGCTGGAGCGTGCGACCCGGCTCGTCGGGGACCGCGCCGTCGTGCGCGCGCACGCCGTCCACTCGGGTGCGGAGCTGGTCGAGACGCTCGACCGGGTCGCGGCCGACGAGCCGGACCTCCTCGTCGTCGGCGGCGGTGACGGGACCGTCTCGGCCGCCGCCGCACGCGTCGCGGGGACGTCGACGGTGCTGGCCGTCCTGCCGCTCGGCACGGCCAACGACTTCGCCCGCACCCTGGAGATCCCGGCCGACGTCGGCGCCGCGGTCGCGTCGGTGCTCGACGGCGAGGTGGTCGACGTCGACCTCGGTCGCGTCGACGGTCGCGCGTTCGTCAACGTCGCGTCCATCGGTCTGTCGGTCGCCGTCACCGAGCGGCTCACCCCGGGCCTGAAGCGACGTCTGGGACCCGTCGCGTACCCGGTGGCCACGCTCGGCGCGTTCCGCCAGCACCGCGGGTTCGCGGCGCGTCTGGAGTTCCCCGACGGCGACCACGACCCGGTCGAGCTGACCGACCTGCTCCAGCTGGCGGTCGGCAACGGCCGGCACTACGGCGGCGGCAACACCGTCGCGCCGAACGCGTCGCTCGATGACCACCTGCTCGACGTCTACGCCATCGAGCGCGGGCGGCTCGCCGACCACGTGTCGATCGCGCGTCTGCTCAAGAGCGGCCGGTTCGTCGAGCACGAGCGGGTGCACCACCTCACGACCCGCCGGGTGCGGGTGGTCACCGACGAGTCGCTGCCGGTGAACCTCGACGGCGAGATCGCCGCCACCACCCCCGCCGAGGTCACGGTCGAGCGCAACGTCCTGCGCGTCGCCGTCCCCCGCGGCAGCCGCGCCGCCCGCCTCGACGCCGCCGCCTGACCCCCGCCACCGGTGGTCGGACTACTCGACCAGCGGAACGCGCCGCTGGTCGAGTGCCTCCACGAGCGCCAGCGAGGGGAGGCGTAACGAGACCACCCAGGCCGTCGCTGGGGGTCGGCCTGCGCCGGGCCGTTGCGGGGTGGTCTCGATACGCAGGGACGTCGCAAGCTCGTCCCTGCTACTCGACCAGCGGGTCAGACCGCTGGTCGAGTAGTCGACGCCGCGACGAAGGAGCTGGCGGAGGCGTAACGAGACCACTCCAAGCCGACGCTGGGAGCCGGTTCGCGCTGGACTGTTGCCGGGTGGTCTCGATACGCACCGACGAGCTCGCTGGCGCTCGCCGTCGCTGCTACTCGACCAGCGGAACGCGCCGCTGGTCGAGTGCCTCCACGAGCGCCAGCGAGGGGAGGTGTATCGAGACCGCTCCAGGCCGTCGCTGGGGGTTGGCCTGCGCTGGGCCGTTGCGGGGTGGTCTCGATGAGCAGGGACCTCGCAAGCTCGTCCCTGCTACTCGACCAGCGGAATCCACCGCTTGTCGAGTGCCTCCACGAGCGCCAGCGAGGGGAGGTGTATCGAGACCACTCCAGGCCGTCGCTGGGAGCCGGTTCGCGCTGGACTGTTGCGGGGTGGTCTCGATACGCAGGGACGTCGCAAGCTCGTCCCTGCTACTCGACCAGCGGGTCAGACCGCTGGTCGAGTAGTCGACGCCGCGACGAAGGAGCTGGCGGAGGCGTATCGAGACCACTCCAAGCCGTCGCTGGGAGCCGGTTCGCGCCGGGCCGTTGCGGGGTGGTCTCGATACGCAGGGACGTCGCAAGCTCGTCCCTGCTACTCGACCAGCGGGTCAGACCGCTGGTCGAGTAGCCGACGCCGCGACGAAGGAGCTGGCGGAGGCGTATCGAGACCACTCCAAGCCGACGCTGGGAGCCGGTTCGCGCTGGGCCGTTGCCGGGTGGTCTCGATACGCAGGGACCTCGCAAGCTCGTCCCTGCTACTCGACCAGCGGGTCAGACCGCTGGTCGAGTAGTCGACGCCGCGACGAAGGAGCTGGCGGAGGCGTATCGAGACCACTCCAAGCCGACGCTGGGAGCCGGTTCGCGCTGGACTGTTGCCGGGTGGTCTCGATACGCACCGACGAGCTCGCTGGCGCTCGCCGTCGCTGCTACTCGACCAGCGGAACGCGCCGCTGGTCGAGTGCCTCCACGAGCGCTAGCGAGGGGAGGCGTATCGAGACCGCTCCAGGCCGACGCTGGGAGCCGGTTCGCGCTGGGCCGTTGCCGGGTGGTCTCGCTCCGTCGCGGCTACGCCCCTCTTGCGACGGCTCCATCGCGGCACGGCGCTCCTTCGTCGCGCGTGCCGCTACTCGACCAGCGGTGGGGGCGGGGTCAGCGGGTGGGGTCGTCGCCGACCTTCACGAGGAGCTTGCCGACGTTGCGGCCGGTGAGGAGGCCGCGGAAGGCGTCGACCGCGTTCTCCAGGCCGTCGACGACGTCCTCGAGGTAGGCGACGTCGCCGTTCGCGACCCACTGGCCCATCTCGCGGGTGAACGCCTCGGTGTGGGTGGGCACGAACTCGTCCTGGATGAACCCGCGGACCGTCAGGCTCTTCGCCAGCACCGCGCCCATGAACGCCGGGAACCCGAACGACGACTCGGCCGGGCGGTTGTAGTTGGCGACCAGCCCGCACACCGGCACGCGACCGTACGTGTTCATGCGTCGCAGCACGGCCTCCCCTACCGGGCCGGCGACGTTCTCGAAGTAGACGTCGACGCCGTCGGGGGTGGCCGCCTTGAGGTCGTCGACGAACGTGGGCGAGCGGTGGTCGAGGGCGACGTCGAAGCCGAAGTGCTCGCGCAGCAGCCGCACCTTCTCCTCGCCGCCGGCGATCCCGACGGCCCGCGCACCCTTGAGCCGTGCGACCTGCCCGACGGCGGAGCCGACCGGTCCGGCGGCAGCGGCGACGACGACGGTCTCACCCTCGGCGGGCTTGCCGATCTCGAGCAGCCCGGCGTAGGCGGTGAACCCGGGCATCCCGAGCACGCCGAGCGCGGTGGAGATCGGCGCGGCGTCGAAGGGCGGTGCCGTCGGGTCGAGGCGCTTCATCTGCCGCGCGTCGACGACGGCGTGCGTCTGCCAGCCGATGAAGGCGAGGACGATGTCGCCGGGCTTGCGGTTCTCGGCGCGCGACTCGACCACCTCGCACACGGTGCCGCCGAGCACGACGTCGCCGAGCTCGAGGTGGGCGGCGTACGACTTCGCCTGGCTCATCCGACCGCGCATGTACGGGTCGAGCGACAGGTAGATCGAGCGCAGCAGCACCTGGCCGTCCTGCAGCTCGGGCAGGTCGACGGTGACGGTCTCGAAGTCGGAGTCCTGGGGCTCTCCGTCCGGGTAGGCGGCGAGTCGGACCTGGGTGGTCTGTCCGGGGGTGGTGGACATGGTGTTCTCCCTCTCTCGTGGTGCGGGGTTCAGAGGCGCGCGGCCAGCTCGGTGGCCTGCTTGATGGCGCGCTTCGCGTCGAGCTCGGCGGCGACGTCGGCGCCGCCGATCACGTGGGTGGTCACGCCGGCCGCCTCGAGCGGCTCGACGAGGTCGCGCACCGACTCCTGTCCGGTGCACAGGACGATGGTGTCGACCTTGAGCAAGAGCTCCTCGCCGGCGTCGTCCTTCTCGCTCGAGCGGACGGTCACGTGCAGCCCCTCGCGGTCGACACGGTCGTAGGTGACGCCGCCGACGAAGTCGACGCCGGAGTCCTTGAGCGTCTGGCGGTGCACCCAGCCGGTGGTCTTGCCCAGGCCCTTGCCGTGCGCGCTGTGCTTGCGCTGCAGCAGATACACCTGGCGACGCGGAGGTGCCTGCACCTTCGTGGTGAGGCCGCCCCGCTCCAGCGCGGGGTCCGTGACGCCCCAGCGCTGCATCCAGTGCTCGAGCGACTCGTGCGGGTCGTGCAGCAGGAACTCCGACACGTCGAAGCCGATGCCACCGGCACCGAGCACGGCCACGGTGTGCCCGATCTCGGCGCCACCGCCGACGACCTCGTCGTAGCGCAGCACGGTCGGGCCGACGCCGGAGCCGAGGCCGGGGATCGACGGCACGCGAGGCTCGACGCCGGTCGCGAGCACGACCTCCTCGAACGGGCGGAGATCCTCGACGTCGGCTCGACGGCCGAGGTGCACGGTCACGCCACGCACCTCGAGCATGCGGGTGTAGTAGCGGAGGGTCTCGACGAACTCCTCCTTGCCGGGGATGCGCGCGGCGAGCTTGAACTGGCCGCCGATCGTCTCGTCGGCCTCGAACAGCTCGACCCGGTGGCCGCGGCCGGCGAGCTCGACGGCGGCGGCCAGGCCGGCGGGTCCGGCGCCGACGACGGCCACGCGCTTGGCGCGCTGGGTCGGCAGGAGCACCAGCTCGGTCTCGTGCCCGGCGCGCGGGTTGAGCATGCAGCTGGCGCGCTGGTTCTTGAACGTGTGGTCCAGGCAGGCCTGGTTGCACGCGATGCAGGTGATGATCTCGTCGCTGCGCCGCTCGGCGGCCTTCGCGACGAAGTCGGGGTCGGCGAGCAGCGGTCGGGCCATCGAGACGAGGTCGGCCTGTCCGGAGGCGACGATGCCCTCCGCGACCTCGGGGGTGTTGATGCGGTTGGAGGCGACGACCGGCACGACCGCGTCGTGCTCCTCGAGCGCCTCGCGCAGCCGCGCCGTGTGCGCCACGAACGCGGCGCGCGGCACCGACGTGACGATGGTGGGCACCCGCGCCTCGTGCCAGCCGATGCCGGTGTTGATGATCGAGACGCCAGCCTGCTGCAGCTTGAGCGCGAGCTCGACGGTCTCGTCCCACGACTGCGCGTCGTCGACGAGGTCGAGCAGGCTCTGGCGGTACATGACGATGAAGTCGTCGCCGACCAGCTCGCGGGTACGCCGCACGATCTCCACGGGGAAGCGCATCCGCTTCTCGGCCGTGCCGCCCCACGCGTCGTCGCGGGTGTTCGTGCGGGCCGTGATCATCTGGTTGATGAGGTAGCCCTCGGAGCCCATGATCTCGACGCCGTCGTAGCCGCCGCGCTTCGCCAGGGCCGCGGCCTTCGCGAAGTCGGTGGCGGTGCGGTCGATCTCCCGCGCCGAGAACGCGCGCGGCCGGAACGGGCTGATCGGGCTCTTGCGCCGCGACGCGCTCTTCACGAACGGGTGGTAGCCGTACCGACCGGCGTGCAGGATCTGCATCGCGATCTTGCCGTCGTGCTCGTGCACGGCGTCGGTGACCACGCGGTGCGCGTCGGCGAACGAGCGGTTGTTCATGGTGCCGCCGAACGGCAGCAGCCAGCCGGTGCGGTTGGGCGAGAAGCCGCCCGTGACCGACAGGGCGACGCCGCCCTTCGCGCGCTCGGCGAAGTAGGCGGCGAGCTTGGGCAGGTCCTTGCGCCGGTCCTCGAGCTTGCTGTGGATCGAGCCCATGACCACCCGGTTGCGCAGCGTGGTGTGGCCGAGGTCGAGCGGCGTCAGCAGGTGCGGGTAGTCCGGGTGGCCAGGCTGGGAGAACTGGTGGGTGAACGGGCTGCTCATACTGGTCCTGTGATCTCGAGAGTCTCGGCGTGGGTGCTGGTCGTGGCGGGCGTGTTCAACGTGGTCATCTGGCCGCGGTTCGCGAAGGCGATCGTCGACGACGACCGGGCGTGGTCGGGCGAGGCGTGGAGCAGCGCCCCGACGGCGTTCCTGTGGGTGCACGCCGTGCTCATCGCGGCGGCCATGACGCTCGGGATCTGCGTGCTCGTCATCGGGGTGCGCGCCCTTCGAGCCGCTCGAGGATCTCGTCGCACCAGCTGAGCGCCGTCTGCTCGCCGATGATCCCGCCCCGCAGCACCAGGTACGGGCCCACGTCGGCGGGGTCGAGCGCGTCCGGGTCGGGGTAGAAGCGCTCGGCGCTCGTCTCGTAGTACGCGAGCTTCTCCGCATGGAGGGCCCGCATGCGGTGCACGTCGGCGAGGATCGCGTCGCGGTCGCCGTGCTCGAGCGCTCGGAGCTTCACGGCGAAGCTGGAGCGCAGGGGCTCGGGTGCCGACGGCTCGGTCGTGAAGTGGGCCAGCTCCGCGCGGCCGGCGTCGGTGATCGCGTACACCTTCTTGTCGGGGCGACCGTCCTGCACGACCACCTCCGACGTCACGAGGCCGTCGGACTCCATGCGGCCGAGCACCTTGTAGATCTGCTGGTGGCTGGCCTTCCAGAAGTTGCCGATGGAGGCGTCGAAGCGGCGGGCGAGCTCGTAGCCCGTGCCGGAGCGCTCCGCGAGGGACACGAGGATCGCGTGCTCCAGGGCCATGCGTCCGAGGGTACATATGCAACCAGTTGCACAGCAACCGTGCCACCTACGCTGAGGTCATGTCGATCTTCGCCGTGACCTACACCTACGGAGCCCCCGAGGACCAGCTCGCGACGCTGCGCGCCGAGCACCGGGACTACCTCGCCCACCTGCCCGAGCTGCTCGTGAGCGGTCCGGCGTCGAGCAGTCGCGAGGCGCTGCTCGTCTTCCGTGCCGACACGCGCGAGCAGGTCGAGTCGCTCGTGGCCGCCGACCCGTTCGTGTCCGCCGGCTTCGTCGCCCAGCACGTGGTGCGCGACTGGAAGCCGATCCTCGGTCCACTGAGCGGGCACTTCGACTCCTGACAGGAGGCGCGCCGTACGATCTCGGCATGCGCCTGACCCCCCTCGCGGCCGCTGCTGCCACGCTCGCCCTGGCCACCGCCTGCGCCCCCGCCGACGAGTCGCCCTCGTCCGACAGCTCCGCCTCGGTCTCCCTCGACCAGTGCAAGCCTGCCGACCTCGACCTCTACAAGGCCGGCACGCTGACCATCGCGACCGACTCGCCGGCCTACGAGCCGTGGTTCACTGACGACGACCCCACGAACGGCAAGGGCTACGAGGGTGCGGTCGCCCGCGCGGTGGCCGAGAAGCTCGGCTTCGCGCCCGACAAGGTCACCTGGGTCACCCAGGGCTTCAACGAGGCGATCAAGCCCGGCGCGAAGTCGTTCGACTTCGACATCAACCAGTTCTCGATCACGAGCGAGCGCGAGAAGGTCGTCGACTTCTCCAGCCCGTACTACAAGGCCAAGCAGGGCGTCATCACCCTCGCCGACTCGAAGTACGCCGACGTCACGAGCCTCGCGGGCCTCAAGGACGCCAAGGTCGGTGCGCAGGTCGGCACCACGTCGCTCGAGGCCACGCAGCAGCTCGGGCTCACGACCGACCCGCTCGTCTACGACGACACGACGAAGGCCGCCCAGGCCCTGCAGAACGGGCAGGTCGACGCGATCATCGCCGACGTGCCGTCCGCGTTCTACCTCGTCGCCGCCGAGCTCGACGGCGCGAAGCTCGTCGGGCAGTTCGAGCCGCGCACGGGTGAGTCCGAGGAGTTCGGCCTGCTGCTCGACAAGGACTCCAAGCTCACCCCGTGCGTGAGCGCCGCGGTCGACGCCCTCAAGGACGACGGCACGCTCGAGAAGCTGCAGCAGCAGTGGCTGTCCGACGCGGTCGACGTGCCCGAGCTGAGCCAGTCCTGAGCACCCACCAGCCGAGCGAGCGTCAGCAGGCCCGGGAGCGGTACCGCCGCTCCCGGGCGCTGCGCCGTGGGTCGGTCGCCGCGGTCTCGACCGTCGTCGTCCTCGGCCTGCTCCTGCTCGGCGTCGTCAGCTCACCCGGCTGGGACCGGGTCCAGCGCACCTTCTTCGACTGGCAGGACGCGAAGGACTCGGTCGGCCCGATCACCGAGGCGTTCTGGCTGAACGTCCGGCTGTTCGTGGTGTGCGAGGTGTTCATCCTCGTCGTCGCGCTGGTGGTCGCCGTGGTCCGCGTGGTGCCGTCGCCGGCGATGGCGCCGCTGCGGCTGCTGGCGACGATCTACACCGACGTCTTCCGGGGCACGCCGACGCTGCTCGTCGTCCTGCTGGTGGGGTTCGGCGTCCCGGCCCTCGACCTCGCGGGCGCCCCGACCAGCCTGTTCTGGCTCGGCGTCATCGCCCTGACCCTCAGCTACGGCGCCTACGTGGCGGAGGTGATCCGCGCCGGCATCCTGTCCGTGCACCCCACGCAGTGGGCCAGCGGACGCGCGCTCGGCCTGTCGTACGGACGCACCCTGCGCCACGTGGTGCTCCCGCAGGCCCTGCGCCGGGTGACGCCGCCGCTGCTCAACGACTTCGTGTCGTTGCAGAAGGACACCGCGCTGCTGTCGGTCATCGGCCTGGTCGAGGCGCTGCGGCAGGCCAACATCATCTCCAACCGCGACTTCGTGTTCACGCCACTGGTGGTCGCCGCGGTGCTGTTCATCGCCGCGACCATCGTCCTGGCCCGGCTGGCGGACTGGCTGACCGTCCGCAGCATGCGCCGCGAGGCAGGAGGGCTCTGATGCTCAGGATCGAGCAGCTGCGCAAGAGCTACCACGGCACCGAGGTGCTGCGTGGCATCGACCTCACGGTCGAGCCGGGTCAGGTGGTCTGCCTCATCGGGGCGTCCGGGAGCGGCAAGTCGACCCTGCTGCGCTGCCTCAACCTCCTGGAGACCGTCGACGACGGTACGGTGTGGCTGGCCGACGAGTCGGGCGCCGAGCAGGACGTGACCGACCCGCGGGTCGACGTCGACGGCGTGCGACGCCGCGTGGGCATCGTGTTCCAGGCCTACAACCTCTTCCCGCACCTGAGCGTGCTGCAGAACCTCGTGCTCGCCCCGACGCGCGCGGCGGGGGTCTCGCGGCAGGCGGCGCGCGAGCGGGCGCTCGCGCTGCTGGAGCGGGTGGGTCTGGCGGACAAGGCCGGCGCCTACCCCGACGCGCTCTCCGGCGGCCAGCAGCAGCGGGTCGCGCTCGCCCGTGCGCTCGCGATGGACCCTGAGGTGCTGCTCCTCGACGAGATCACGTCGGCTCTCGACCCGCTGCTGGTGGGCGAGGTGCTCGACGTCGTCAAGGGCCTGCGCGCCGACGGCATCGCGGTCGTGATGGCGACGCACGAGATGGCGTTCGCCCGCGAGGCGAGCGACGTGGTGGCGTTCCTCGCCGACGGCGAGATCGTCGAGATCGGCCCCCCGGAGCAGCTGTTCGACGCACCGCGCGACCCGCGCACCGCCGCGTTCCTCGCCCGCTTCCGGAGCTGACTCAGGCGAGCGTCAGCACGCGGTCGCGGTCCGCCGGCTGGAGCGTGGGTGCCAGCCTCGTGTCGAACGTGACCAGGCGTGCGTCGTGCAGCGCGGCGAGGTTGAGCAGGTGCAGGTCCGTCACCTGGCGATGCCCGACGAGGCCGGTCAGCTCGACGTGCGGCTCCGCCAGCGTGGCGTCGTCGGGGAGGAAGACGGCGCGCGGATGGGCCCTCATGCTGCGGAGCGCGGCCAGGCTCAGGTCGATCGATGCCGCAGCACCCGTGAGCGCCCGGTTCATCGAGAGCCGGACGAGTCCGGCCTCGGTGACGGGCGTCGTCGCGAAGGTCTGGACCGTCTCGAGCCAGCCCTGGGCGGACTCGTGGTGCACGTGCTCCCGCAGGGTCAGCGCCAGCAGGACGTTGACGTCGGGGAGGTCCATCTCACTCCTCGTCGAGCAGGTCGGCGACCATCTCGTCGGTCACGACCGGGGCGCCGGGGTCGGAGGGGATCAGGACGATGCCGTTCCTCGTCGACGGCTCGGGATCGGAGCGGACCTGGGTGGACTCGATCCCCGCCAGGGCGAGGGCGGAGACGGCCTCGCCGATGCTCGCGTCCAGACCCGCGGCGACACGAGCGCGCGCGACGGCCAGCACGCGAGGATCGACGCTGAGAGTGGTGCGCATAGATCTAGCATGCCCGAAGACGCATCACGCATCAAGCATCGCTTCCGCGCGGCGTAGTCTCGCCCCATGGACGACCTCGAGGGCCTGCTCGGCGCGGGCGCGTACGGCTACTTCGCGGGAGGGGCAGGCGACGAGCTGACCTTGCGCGCCAACGAGACCAGCTGGTCGCAGGTCAAGCTCGCGCCGAGGGTGCTGGTCGACGTCGGCGCGCGTGACCTGTCGGTCGAGCTGCTCGGCCGACGTCGCGCCCACCCGCTCGTCGTCGCGCCGATGGCCTACCAGCGGCACGCCCACGAGGACGCCGAGCGGGGCACCGCGCAGGCCGCTGCGGCCACCGGGTCGACGTTCGTCCTGTCGTCGCAGACCACCACGGCGCCGCGCGACGTGGCCGAGGTGGCCGGTCCCGACCGCTGGTTCCAGCTCTACGTGTTCAAGGACCGGCAGGTCTCGCTCGACCTCGTCGCCGAAGCGCGGGAGTCGGGCTACGAGGCGCTCGTGCTCACCGTCGACTTCCCGGTGGCCGGCTGGCGCGAGCGTGACAAGCGCACCGGGTTCAGCATCACGCACCCCATCGCGCTCAACCCGGGCGGCACCCCGCTGACCACCGAGCAGATCTTCGCGATGCACGACCCGACGCTCACCTGGGACGACGTGCACGCCTTCGCCGAGGCGGCCGGCATGCCGCTGCTGCTCAAGGGCATCCTGCGCCCCGACGACGCGGAGCGAGCCGTCGACGTCGGGGCGGCGGGCGTGATCGTGTCGAACCACGGCGGCCGTCAGCTCGACACCGTGCTCACCGGGGCCGAGGCGCTGCCGCCGGTCGTCGACGCGGTGGCGGGGCGGGCCGCGGTGCTGGTGGACGGTGGGATCCGTCGCGGTTGGGACGTCGCGAAGGCGCTCTGCCTCGGTGCAGACGCCGCGCTCGTCGGCCGTCCGGTCCTCTGGGGTCTCGCGCGCGGCGGTCGCGCGGGCGCCCAGGCGGTGCTGGAGCAGCTGGTCGCCGAGCTCGACTCCACCCTGGCCCTGCTCGGCTGCCCCAGGGCCGTCGATCTGGACCTATCCTTCCTGGCATGAACGAGCACGCGGGACAGTCCGCGTTCGACCCGAGCCTGCTCATCGACGTCGCCGGCGAGTACCTCTTCGACAGCGCCCCGACGCTGACCCAGCGGGAGGTCGCCGACCGGGCCGGCATGGACCTCGACCTCGCCAACAGCCTGTGGCGCTACCTCGGCTTCCCGGAGGTCGAGGACGACCGCGTGGCGTTCACCGAGGCCGACGTCGAGGCGCTGCGGGTGACGAAGCGGCTCATCGATCTCGGCGTGCTCGAGGAGGACCGGCTCCCGCAGTTCGTCCGCTCCCTCGGCCGCACGTTCGCCCGACTCGCGGACTGGCAGACGAGGCTGCTGCTGGGCGTGCTGCAGACCGCCGAGGACGGCGAGCAGCCGCCGCTCGACGTGCTCGCCGAGGTGATCCCGATGGTCGAGGAGGTGCAGGGCTACGTCTGGCGTCGGCACCTGCTCGCGACCGCCTCGCGGATCGCGCTGCGCGACGTGCGCTCGGAGACCGAACGCCAGCTCGTGGTCGGCTTCGTCGACATCGTCGGCTACACGTCGCGCAGCCGGCAGATGAGTCCCCGCGCACTGGGCGCCATGGTCGAGTGGTTCGAGCGGGTCGTCACCGAGCTGGTCGTGCAGCACGGCGGGCAGGTGATCAAGACGATCGGGGACGAGGCGCTGTTCACCGTGGACGACCCGACGGAGGGTGCCCTCCTCGCGCTCGAGCTGGTGGAGCGGGCCGAGGCCGACGAGCAGTTCCCCGACGTCCGCGTCGGGCTCGCCCACGGCCCGGTGCTCGCGCGTCTGGGCGACGTGTTCGGCTCGACGGTCAACATCGCGGCACGCCTGACGTCCGTGGCGCGCCCCGCGCGCGTGCTCGTGGACGCCGAGCTCGCCGAGCTGCTCGACCACGAGGAGTTCCGTTTGCGGCGCACGCGGCGCGTGTCGGTGAAGGGCTACGAGCACCTCGAGCCGTGGTCGCTCAAGCGTCAGCGCGAGCGCTGAGCGTCCGCACCACCGCGTTCGCGGCGGCCCGGCCGGCTCGGTTGGCACCGATCGTCGACGCCGACGGCCCGTAGCCGACCAGCTGCACGCGGGGGTCGGCGACGGCGGTCGTCGAGCTCGCCAGCGTGGCGCCCAGCTGGATGCCGCCGCGCGGGGAGCGCAGGTGCAGCGGTGCGAGGTGGTCGACGTCGGGGCGGAAGCCGGTGGCCCACAGCACGACGTCGACGCGCTCGAACTGTTCCGTCTGCCGCCCACGGCCCGGCACCCCCGCCGGGGCGCCCCGCCGCCCACGGCCCGGCACCCCGCCGGGGCGCCCCGCCGCCCACGGCCCGGCACCCCGCCGGGGCGCCCCGCCGCCCACGGCCCGGCACCCCCGCCGGGGGGCCGTCCCACACCGCGCCGTCCGGGACGAGCCGGTCGAACATCGGCAGCCGCTCGTAGGCGCCGAGCCGCTCGGCCTCCCGTTCCTGCTCGCGCAGCATCAGGCCGGTCACGCTCACCACGCTGCGCGGCGGCAGCCCGGCCCGCACGCGCTCCTCCACCAGGGCCACCGCCTCGCGACCCGCCTCAGGATCGATCCCCCGCAAGCGGGAGGTGCCCCCAGGCTCGGTGCGCCACACGGGCTCGCGTCGCGTCGCCCACAGGGTGTCGGTGATCGGCCGGAGCGCGCCGAGGAACTGCACGGCCGACGCGCCCCCGCCGACGACCAGCACCCGCTTCCCGCGGAAGTGCTCGGGCCCGGGGTAGTCGACGGTGTGCAGCTGCTCGCCGCGGAACAGCTCCTGACCGGGGTAGCGGGGCACGAACGGGCGGCGCCACGTGCCCGTCGCGTTCACGAGGGTGCGGGTGCGCCACTCCCGGTCGCCCGCGGTCACGACCAGCAGGTCGCCCTCGGACGTGACGCGCTGCACGGCGACCGGCCGCTCGACGGGCAGGTGGTGCTCCCGCTCGTAGGCCGCGAAGTACGCGGGGACGAAGACGTTCGCGCGCTCGGGGCCCAGCGGTTCCTCCATCGGGGCGTCGGGAAGCTCGGCCACCCCGTGCACGTCGGCCATGGTGAGCGCGTCCCACCGGTGCTGCCAGGCCCCGCCCGGTGCGTCGTCGGCGTCGAGGACGACGTGCTCGACGCCCCGTCGGGCCAGGTGGTACGACGCCGAGAGTCCCGCCTGGCCGGCACCGATGACCACGCTCTGCAGGACGTCCACGTCGGCAGCAACGCCGCGGGCCCTGCGCGTATGCCCGTCAGTCGTGCAGCCGCGTGCCCTTCAGGGCCTTGTCGACGGGGTTCTTCGGACCGTGCACCGCGATGCCGACGAGGTCGAGCTCGGCGGTCGGCACGGCAGCCACCGTCGCGCGGTTGGCGGCGTCGTGACCGGTCGAGAACATGTCGTGGGTGTAGACGGCCAGCGGCAGGCCCCGGGTCACGACCTTCGCGTGCACGCGCGCGAGGGTCGCGGCATCGGCGCTGAGCACGACGACCGGCTGACGCAGAAGCGGCAGGTAGCGCTGGCCGTCGGCGTCCTCGTACGGCTCGCCGAGCAGCTCGGGGTTCGCGCCGATGCCGCTCATGAGGAACGCGGTCACGTTGAGCTCCTGCCAGGGCAGGAGGTCGTCGCGCAGGACGACGGCGATCTTGGTGTCGAAGCGGTTCTCTTCCATGTCCATCACGATGTGCCCCGTGACGACCTCCCGTCTTGTACGTTCCGAGCATGGTCGAGCGAGTGCGGGCGTGGGCGCCGGACGTGCCGCTCGTGCGCGAGGTCTTCCACGCGACGATGACCGGCCACGCGTACCCCGCGCACACCCACGACACGTGGACGGTGCTGCTGGTCGACGAGGGCTGCGTGACCTACGACCTCGACCGTCACCCCCGCACGTCGCCGCAGCGACGCGTGAGCCTGCTGCCCCCGCACGTCGCCCATGACGGCAGGTCGGCGCGAGACGGCCTGGGGTTCCGCAAGCGGGTGCTCTACCTCGAGGCCGACTGGTTGCCGCCGACCATGACCGGTCGCGCTGTCGACCAGCCCGTCGTGCCGCGGGCGCGGGGGCTGGTGGAGGAGCTACACGCGGTGCTCGACGGACCGGCCGACGCGTGGCAGTCGGAGTCGCTGCTGCTGGGGCTGCGCGACGTCGTCCTGCGCCACGACGCGGGTGCCGACGCCTCGGACGCGCCGTCCGCGGGAGCGCTGCGCGACCTGCTCGACGCCCACGTCACCGACGGCCTGAGCCTCGAGGAGGCGGGTCGCCTGCTCGGCCGCTCGCCGGCCCACCTGGCCCGCACCTTCACGCAGACCTACGGCATCGCGCCGCACCGCTACCTCGTCGGTCGGCGGGTCGACACGGCCCGACGGCTCCTGCTGCGCGGGACCTCCGTGGCCGAGACGGCCGTCGAGGCGGGGTTCTGGGACCAGGCGCACCTGACCCGCCACTTCCGCCGCACGGTCGGCACGACCCCGGCCCGGTTCGCGTCGGGTCGGTGAGCCTGGGCTACGACGTCACGGCCCGGAGTGCGCGGGCGAGGTCCGCCCGCACCACGTCCGCGTCGCGGGTGTCGTCGATGGCCGTGAGGCACAACGCCCGGATGCAGCGCGCGAGCCAGTCGACGTCGAGCGTGGGGTGCAGCTCTCCGGAGGTGCGTCGTTCCTCGAGCAGGCGGGCGATCGGCTCGCCGGGGACGATCAGCCGGGCCAGCTCGTGCAGCTGTCGGTGGCCGGCGTCCAGCAGCTCGCGGTGCTGCCGGGCGACGTCGACGACGTCGCCCGCGAGCCGGTCGAGCGCGTCGGCGAGCGGCAGTCCCTCGAAGGTCTCCAGCAGGCGGGCCACGACCAACGGGCCGAGGTCGCGGGCGAGCGCGTCGAGCACGTGCTCGCGGTCGGGGAAGTGCCGGTACAGCGTCGGACGCGTGACCCCTGCGGCGCGGGCGAGCTCGCTCATGGACAGGTCCCCGTGCTCGAGGAGCAGGCGGCCGGCGGCGTCGAGGATGGCCCGGCGGTTGCGCACGGCGTCGGCGCGCTGCGCGGTCCCGGGCGTCATCGCACCATGCTAGACGCGCATGGATCAGGGGTTGACCGCACAAACGAGACAGGTGTAAACCTTCGTTGCATGTCCGCTGTGAGCCAGAGCACGCCGTCCGCCGCCTCCCGTCGCACCGTCCTCGCCGCAGGAGGGGTCGCGGCCGTGGCGGCCACCATCGGGGCCAGCGCACGCCCCGCGTCGGCGAGGGTTCGCCTGACCCGTGAGCAACGTCGGGTCGTGATCATCGGCTCCGGCTTCGGTGGTGCCGTCACGGCACTGCGTCTGACCCAGGCGGGGGTGCCCGTCACGCTGCTGGAGCAGGGTCGTCGGTGGCCGAGCGGACCGAACAGCGACACGTTCCCCACGGTCAAGACGATCGACCAGCGCGCACTCTTCTACGGCTCCGCGCCCCGGCTCTTCGGTCGCCCGGTGTCGCTCGCGCCCTACGCCGGCCTCTTCAACACGCTCCTCGGCCCGACGATGTCGATCATGAGCGGCGTGGGCTACGGCGGTGGCTCGCTCACCTACCAGGGCATGTCGCTGCAGCCGTCCCGTGCGGTCTTCGAGCACGAGTTCCCTGCCGCCCTGGACTACGACGAGATGGCGGGTCACTACCGCACGGTGGCCCGGATGCTCAGCGTGGCGACCGCCCCCGACGCCTTGGTCGAGAGCCCGAACTACGCGACCTCGCGCGAGTTCAAGCGTCGGGCGGAGGCGGCCGGCTTCGAGGTTGAGCGGATCCCGATGCCGATCGACTGGAGCTTCGCCCTGCGCGAGCTGAAGGGTGAGATGAAGCCGTCGTACACGAACGGCGACCTGGGATTCGGGGTCAACAACGGCGGGAAGCAGTCGCTCGACGTCACGTACCTCAGGGCCGCGGAGGCGACCGGCCTGCTCGAGGTGCGGCTGCTGCACCGCGTCGACGCCGTCGCACGTACCTCGACGGGTGCCTGGCAGGTGGAGCTCACCCGGACCGACGAGCGGGGCACGCCTCTCGAGCAGCAGGTGATCACGACCCCCACCCTGGTCATGGGCGCGGGCAGCGGCGGCACCAGCCGCATGCTGGTGCGGGCGAAGGCGACGGGGCGGATCCCGGACCTGCCCGACGCCACCGGCCGCGGCTTCGGGACGAACGCCGACCGCATCTACGTCTGGACCAGCCTGCTCGGGGGCTTCCCGACCCCGCAGGGTGGTCCGGTCGTGTTCGGCAGCAAGGACTGGTCGGACCCCGCCACCGCGAACACGGTGATCCAGGCCTCCATCCCGCCGGTCGGCATCGCCGGCCTCGACCTCGACCTGCGCAGCACGATGATGGTCGCCTACGGCGTCAGTCGCGAGCGCGGGCGCTTCGTCTACAACCCGCTCACCGACGACGTGGCGTTGTCGTGGCGCTACGAGGGCGATCGTGACCTGCAGACGAAGGCGATCGCCCCGCGGGTGGCGGCGATCGCCGGCCTCGACACGCTGCTGGTCGACACGAACGCCCTCGTCCCGTCCACGTGGCACCCGATGGGTGGCATGAACATGGGCGACGCCTGCGACCACGAGGGTCGGGTGAAGGGGCAGCGGGGCCTCTACGTCCTCGACGGCGCGCTGCTGCCCGGCTCGGCCGCGGCGTGCAACCCGTCGATGACGATCGCCGCCGTCGCCGAGCGGGCCATGAGCCGCATCGTCCGCGACGACGTCGGCAGCATCATCTGAGGAACGTCTCAGACCGCCGTCTCGCGGATCAGCCGCAGGACGCGCTCGGGGTCGTCGGCCATCGGCACGTGGCCGCTGCCGGGCAGCGGCTCGTGGCGGGCCTGCGGGAGGCGCTGGCGAGCCACCTTCGACTGCGCGTAGGGGAGGATGCGGTCGCGGGTGCCCCAGGCGATCGTCGTGGGGACGGGCACCTGGCTGTCGAAGCGGTAGATCACGCCCTCCTTCGCCGTCCGCTCGAAGGCGGTGGAGTACTTCAGCGCGAGCGAGTCGCCGTAGGTGTGCTCCGCGTCGTGACGCTCGGGGTGGGCGTAGAGGATCCAGCCGATGGCGCGACGGCCGCGCAGGTCGGCGGCGAGGCGCTGCAGGAGGCGCTTCGGCGTGATCATGGCCGAGAGGCGCATGAGGAACAGGGGCAGCAGCGCCTGGAAGCGGTTGATCGGCCCGAAGAAGCCGGCCGGGCTGAGCGCGGTCGCCGACGCGACGAGCCCGCGGGCGCCGAGCTCGAGCGCGATCGCGCCGCCGAGGGAGTTGCCCGCGACGTGCGGCTTGGTGACGCCCCACCGCTCGAACTGGGTCAGCAGGTGGTCGCACGCGTTGTCCATCGAGTACCGGACGCCGCCGGCGAACGCGGGCGACTCCCCGAACCCGGAGAGGTCGGGGGCGATGACGTCGTAGTCGCGGGCGAGCTCCTCGATCACCGGGTCCCAGGCCTGGCGTCGGTGGCCGATGCCGTGCAGGAGGACGAGCGGAGGGGCACCGGGGGTGCCCCGTCGGGTGTACGCGAGATCGGGGTGCACGGGGAGATGCTGCCACATACCGGCGGTATCCGAACAGGGTGAGAGCGACCACAGGGCGCTCTCGACATCGTGACAGTAGTACTGTCACAATGGTGCTGTGACAATCAACCCAGGACCCCTGAACGGCGTGCGCGTCGTCGAGATGGTCGGCATCGGGCCCGGACCCTTCGCGGCCATGATGCTGGCCGACCTCGGCGCCGACGTCGTCCGCGTGCACCGTCCCGGCGGCGGCGGGCTGCAGATCACGAGCCCGGAGCAGGACCTGCTCGGCCGCGGTCGCCCCTCGGTCGCGCTCGACCTCAAGGACCCGCGCGGCGTCGAGACCGTGCTGCGCCTGGTCGAGCGCGCCGACGTGCTGCTGGAGGGCTTCCGCCCGGGTGTCACCGAGCGGCTCGGCATCGGGCCCGACGACTGCCTCGCCCGCAACCCCGCCCTCGTCTACGGACGCATGACCGGCTGGGGCCAGACCGGACCGCTCAGCCAGACCGCCGGCCACGACATGAACTACATCGCCGTCGCGGGCGCGCTCGACCCGCTGGGGCGACGCCCCGACGACGCCCCCGCGTTCCCCATGAACCTGCTCGGCGACTTCGGTGGCGGCTCGCTCTACCTCGTCGCCGGCGTGCTCGCCGCGCTGCTGCACGCGCGCTCCTCCGGTGAGGGCCAGGTGGTCGACGCCGCCATCACCGACGGCACCGCCCACCTCATGACCATGGCCGTGACCATGCAGCAGGCCGGCATCTGGGACGGGCGGCGGGGCACGAACCTGCTCGGCGGCGCCGCCCCGTTCTACGACGTCTTCCAGACGTCCGACGGTCGCTGGATGTCCGTCGGCCCGCTCGAACCACAGTTCTTCGCGGTCTTCGTCGAGCTGGTCGGGGGCGACCTGCCGGGCCAGTACGACCTGCAGGACTGGGACACCCTGCGCACCGAGCTGGAGCGACGGTTCGCGTCGCGCACGCAGGCCGAGTGGACCGACGTCTTCGACGGCACCGACGCCTGCGTGCACCCCGTGCTGCCGCTGACCGAGGCGTACGAGCACCCCCACAACGTCGCCCGCGGCACCTACGTGGAGCACCACGGCACCACGCAGCCCGCGCCGGCCCCGCGCTTCTCGCGCACCCCCGCCCAGCTGACCACCCCGCCCGTCGGACCGGGAGCCAACACCCGGGACGCACTGACCGCCTGGGGCATCGACGACGTCGAGACCCTCATCGCCGACGGCGTCGCCGTCCAGGCCTAGGAAGGAACACACCATGAAGCGCACCATCTTCGACGCCGACCACGAGGCGTTCCGCGACACCGTCCGCACGTTCTGCGAGAAGGAGATCGCGCCGCACCACGACCAGTGGGAGAAGGACGGCATCGTCCCCCGCGAGGTGTGGGAGCGGGCCGGCGAGCTCGGCCTGCTCGGGTTCATGATGCCCGAGGAGCACGGCGGTGGCGGCATCACCGACTTCCGCTACAACGCGATCCTGTCCGAGGAGATCACGCGGATCGGCGCCAGCGGCATCGGCTTCGTCATCCAGACCGACCTCGTCTCGGGCTACCTGCTGTCGTACGCCACCGACGAGCAGAAGGCGCGCTGGTTCCCGACGTTCTGCTCCGGCGAGACCATCACCGCCATCGCCATGACCGAGCCCGGCACCGGCTCGGACCTGCAGGGCATCAAGACGCGGGCCGTGCTCGACGGCGACGAGTACGTCATCAACGGCTCGAAGACGTTCATCACCAACGGCATTAACGCCGACCTCGTGCTCGTGGTCTGCCAGACCGACCCCGAGGCCGGCGCGATGGGCTTCTCGCTCATTGCCGTCGAGCGCGGTACGCCCGGCTTCGAGCGCGGTCGCAACCTCGACAAGATCGGCCTCAAGGCGCAGGACACCGCCGAGCTGTACTTCGAGGACGTGCGCGTGCCGAAGGAGAACCTGCTCGGCGAGGCCGGCCAGGGCTTCATCTACCTCATGGAGAAGCTGCCGCAGGAGCGGCTGTCGATCTCGGTCGTGGCGGCTGCCGCGTGCCGCGCGGCCATCGACATGACGCTCGACTACGTCAAGGAGCGCAAGGCGTTCGGCAAGCCGATCGGCTCGTTCCAGAACAGCCGCTTCGTGCTGGCCGAGCTCGAGACGGAGGCGCGGATCGCGCAGGTCTTCGTCGATGAGTCGATCACCCAGCACAACCGCGGCGACCTCACCGTCGCCGACGCCGCTATGGGCAAGTGGTGGACGACCGAGCTGCAGAAGAAGACCGTCGACAAGTGCCTGCAGCTGCACGGCGGCTACGGCTACATGGCCGAGTACCCCATCTCCAAGGCCTACCTCGACACCCGCATCCAGACGATCTACGGCGGCACGACCGAGATCATGAAGGAGATCATCGGTCGCGGCATGGGGCTCTGACGCACGACGGCCCCCACGCTGCTGCGTGGGGGCCGTCCGCGTGAGGGTCAGACGAGCGGCTCGTCGCCCTCCTGGACCTTGGCGTCCTGCTCCTTCGCCTTCTCGCGTCGGTAGGCGGGGAGCGAGGCGACGACGCCGGCACCGAGGATCAGCAGCACGCCGCCGAGCGACCACTCCACCCCGACCTTGGTGTTCAGGACCTCGCCGTAGACCATCTTCGCGGCGATGAAGACCAGCAGCGCTGCCAGCGCGGCCTTGAGGTGCTTGAGGCGCGCCACCAGCTCGGCCACGAGGAAGAACAGCGGCCGCAGGCCCAGCAGGGCGAACGCGTTGGCCGCGAACACCACGAAGGTGTCGGTGGTGATGCCGAGGATGGCGGGCACGGAGTCGACGGCGAAGATGATGTCGACGACGGCGATGGCCACCAGCGCGGCGCCGGCCGTGGTGAGCATCCGCTTGCCGTTCTCCTTGGCGATCAGCTTGTCGCCGTGGTCGCCCTCGGCGATCGTCAGCCTGTTCTTGACGCCCTCGACGAGCTTCTCGTCGCCGTCGTGGTCCTTGCGGTGCTTCCACAGGCGCCAGCCGGTCCAGGCGAGCAGCGCGGCGAACGGGTAGGTCAGCCAGGAGGCGGCGTCGAGCGCCGCGGCACCGACGAGGATGAAGATCAGGCGCAGCACGAGCGCAAGCACGATGCCGTACGTCAGAAGACGCACGCGCTTCGGCGTCGGGATGGCGAAGGCGCCGAGCACCACCAGGAAGACGAAGACGTTGTCGAGCGACAACGACTTCTCCACCAGGTAGCCCGCCAGGTAGGTGCCCGCCTGCTCGGAGGTGCCGAAGAGGTACAGCACGCCGGCGAAGGCGAGCGCGATGGCGATCCAGGCGACCGACCAGACGGCGGCGACCTTGACCGGCATCTCGTCGCGCTTGCGGGTCAGCAGCAGGTCGATCGCGAGCAGGACGATGATCGCGACGAACAGGAAGGTCCAGTCGAGTGAGGAACCGAGGGGCATGGGGGAGTGCGCTCCTTCGCGGTGACGATGTCAGGGACAGACAGGGATCGCGAAGGTTTCTCCACCCGGGAGGGCCACCTGGCGCGGGTCCGGATGGCCGGACCGTGCTGACGCACCAGGTCGTCGGGATACTTCCCTTCGTGCCTCAGCGTACCGAGGGCACGAAAGGGGCGCTCGACGAAACAGGGGTGACGTCAGTCGCGCTCGTTGGCCCGACGCCGGACCGTGCGCCGCTTCTCGTCGTCGACGGCCTCCTCGTACGATGTGACGAGGGCCTGCACGGTGAGCGGCTTGAACCGCTCGATCATCGCGGTGATCAGCTCCGGCGGCTGCCCCGACGCGACCAGGTGCGGCCAGACGAGGGTGCGGAACAGCTCGGTCAGCTCGACCGCGAGCGCCCGGCCGTGCTCGGTGATCACCCTCCGTGCGGCGAGCGCCGCGTCGACGGGCAGGCCTGCGTCGAGGAAGCCCATGCCGACGGCGAGGTGCGCGGGCGCGAGCCGGAACACGTCCTCGGTCGGCGTCGGCTCGACGACGCCGATGGCCACCAGCACCTCGAGGTCGTCGTCGCTGAGGCTGCGACCGGCGCGCCGCTCGAGCATCGAGCGGTCGAGCGTCTCGGGCATCTCCGGCGTCCACGGCGCGAGGAGCGTGCGGTGCAGCGCCACCTGCTCGGGCGTCGCGTCGGCGGGGATCTGCTCGAGGTAGCCCTCGATGGCGGCCAGGGTGAAGCCGTGCGCCTGCAGCTCCTTGACGAGCTCGAGCCGCGCGAGGTGGTCGGGCCCGTAGTAGCCGTTGCGCCCCGCCCGCCGGGGTGGCGGGATGAGCCCCCGACCGGCGTAGAAGCGGACCGTCCGCACCGTCATGTCGACACGCGTGGCCAGCTGCTCCACGCTCATCGTCTCGTTCGGCCCGTCGGTCACCTGCGAGAGCGTAGCGTCATCCCCGTCGTCCGCCCGGCGTGACCCGTGTCACGATCCGCCAGGCCCCTAGCAACTCTGACAGTAGTGGTGTCACAATCGGCACCGAAGGTTCTACACGAAGGACACTGACATGACCGAGGCTTACATCTACGACGCGATCCGCACCCCGCGCGGACGCGGCAAGAAGACCGGCTCGCTGCACGAGGTCAAGCCGATCTCGCTGCTCAACGGCCTGCTCGAGGAGATCAAGACCCGCAACCCCGACCTCGACGCGAACCAGGTCGACGACGTCGTCCTCGGTGTCGTCTCCCCCGTCGGCGACCAGGGCGCCGACATCTCCCGCACCGCCGTCCTCGCCGCCGGGTTCGGCGAGCAGGTGGCCGGCGTGCAGCTCAACCGCTTCTGCGGCTCCGGACTGGAGTCCGTCAACCAGGCCTCGGCCCGGGTGAAGTCCGGCTGGGAGGACCTCATCGTCGCCGGCGGCGTCGAGTCCATGAGCCGTGTGCCCATGGCCTCCGACGGTGGCGCCTGGGCGATGGACCCCCGGACCGCGCTCGACACCGACTTCGTGCCCCAGGGCATCGGCGCCGACCTCATCGCGACCCTCGAGGGCTTCAGCCGCGACGACGTCGACCAGTTCGCCGCCGAGAGCCAGGCGCGCGCCGCGAAGGCGATCGCCAACGGCTACTTCGCGAACTCGGTCATCCCCGTCAAGGACGTCAACGGCATGACGATCCTCGACCACGACGAGTTCGTGCGCGAGGGCACCACCGCCGAGTCGCTGGCCGGCCTCAAGCCGTCCTTCAAGGACCTCGGCGACTTCGCCGGGTTCGACGCGGTCGCGCTGGAGAAGTACACGACGGTCGAGAAGATCAACCACGTGCACCACGCCGGCAACAGCTCCGGCATCGTCGACGGCGCCTCGCTCGTCCTCATCGGCAACGAGAACGCCGGCGAGCGCCACGGCCTCACGCCGCGCGCCCGCATCGTCTCGACTGCGGTCATCGGCTCCGAACCGACGATCATGCTGACGGGCCCCGGACCCGCCTGCCGCAAGGCGCTCGACAAGGCCGGCCTGTCGATCGAGGACATCGACCTCATCGAGATCAACGAGGCGTTCGCCGCCGTCGCCATGAAGCTCATGCGCGACCTCGACGACTACCCGCACGAGCAGACCAACGTCAACGGCGGCGCGATCGCCATGGGCCACCCGCTCGGTGCGACTGGCGCGATGATCCTCGGCACGCTCGTCGACGAGCTGCACCGCCGCGAGAAGCGCTACGGCATGGCCACGCTGTGCATCGGCGGCGGCATGGGCATCGCCACCATCGTCGAGCGCGTCTGACCCAGGAGAAGAGAGACACCATGACCGAAGCAGTGCGCTACGAGGTCGAGAACGGCATCGTCAACCTCGTCCTCGACGACCCCAACCAGAACGCCAACACCATGAACGACGCCTACGCGACGTCCATGGCGAAGGCCGTCGACCGCCTGGTCGACGAGATCGCGGCCGACGCCGACAGCATCAAGGGCGTCATCATCTCCTCGGCGAAGAAGACCTTCTTCGCCGGCGGCGACCTCAAGCTGATGACGCAGGCCACCCCGGCCGACGCGCAGAAGCTCTTCGACAACGTCGAGGGCATCAAGGCCACGCTCCGCAAGCTCGAGACGGCCGGCAAGCCCGTCGTCGCGGCGATCAACGGCGCCGCGCTCGGTGGCGGCCTGGAGATCGCGCTCGCCGCCCACCACCGCATCGCCGCGGACGTTCGCCTCGAGGTCGGCCTGCCCGAGGTGACCCTCGGCCTGCTGCCCGGTGGCGGCGGCGTGACCCGCACGGTCCGCATGTTCGGCCTGCAGGACGCGCTCATGAACATCCTGCTCCAGGGTCCGCGCATGCAGCCGGCCAAGGCGAAGTCGATCGGCCTGATCGACGAGATCGTGCCGGCCGACCAGCTCCTCGACGCCGCGAAGGCGTGGATCGAGTCGGTGCAGGGCGACGACGACGCGGCGAAGCAGCCGTGGGACCGCCAGGGCTACCGCATGCCCGGCGGCACCCCGTCGAACCCGAAGCTCGCCGCCAACCTGCCCGCGTTCCCGGCCATGCTGCGCAAGCAGACGAAGGGTGCGCCGTACAAGGCGCCGCGCAACATCCTCGCCGCCGCGGTCGAGGGCGCGCAGGTCGACTTCGAGACCGCCAGCCGCATCGAGTCCCGCTACCTCGTGGAGCTCCTCGTCGGCCAGCAGTTCAAGAACATGACGCAGGCGTTCTTCTTCGACCTCGGATCGATCAACGCCGGCGGTTCGCGTCCGGCCGGCATCGAGCCGAAGAAGTTCCAGAAGGTCGCCGTCATCGGCGCCGGCATGATGGGCGCGGGCATCGCGTACGTCTCGGCGCAGGCGGGCATGGAGGTCGTGCTGAAGGACGTCTCGCTCGAGGCGGCCGAGAAGGGCAAGGCCTACAGCGAGAAGCTGCTGGCCAAGAAGCTCGAGCGCGGCCGCACGACGCAGGAGAAGGTCGACGCCTTCCTCGCGCGCATCACGCCGACGGCCGACTACGCCGACCTGGAGGGCTGCGACCTCGTCGTCGAGGCCGTCTTCGAGTCGGTCAAGCTCAAGCACGACGTGTTCGGCGAGATCCAGAAGGTCGTCAAGCCCGACGCACTGCTCGGCTCCAACACGTCGACGCTGCCCATCACGGGTCTCGCCGAGGGCGTGGAGCGTCCTGAGGACTTCATCGGCATCCACTTCTTCTCCCCGGTCGACAAGATGCCGCTGGTGGAGATCATCGCCGGTGAGAAGACCGACGACGCCGCCATCGCGGGTGCGCTCGACTACGTCCAGCAGATCCGCAAGACGCCGATCGTCGTCAACGACAGCCGCGGCTTCTTCACGAGCCGCGTCATCGGCACGTTCGTCAACGAGGGCATCGGCATGCTCGCCGAGGGTGTCGACCCGGTCTCGATCGAGCGCGCCACGACCATCGCGGGCTTCCCGGCGCCGGTGCTGCAGCTCAGCGACGAGCTGAACCTCGAGCTGATGACGAAGATCCGCAACGAGTCGAAGGCGGCCGTCGAGGCTGCCGGCGGCACGTGGGAGGGCAACGCGGGCGAGGGCGTCATCGACACGATGATCGAGCTCGGCCGCTCGGGCCGCCTCAAGGGTGCGGGCTTCTACGACTACGAGGACGGCAAGCGCGTCGGCCTCTGGTCGGGTCTGCGCGAGCAGTTCCCGACGTCGGACACGCAGCCCGACTTCGAGGACCTCAAGGAGCGTCTGACGTTCATCATGAGCCTCGAGACGATCAAGTGCCTCGAGGAGAACGTGCTCCGCACCGTCCCCGACGCCAACATCGGCTCGATCTTCGGCATCGGCTTCCCGGCTCTGCAGGGTGGTGCGATCCAGTACGTCAACGGCTACGAGGCCGCTGACGGCTCGATCGGTGTCGAGGCGTTCACGCGCCGCGCCCAGGAGCTGGCCGCCACCTACGGCGACCGCTTCGAGCCCCCGGCCCTGCTGCTGGAGAAGGCGAAGAACGGCGAGAAGTTCGTCTGAGCCGACCGCTCGCCCGACGCCCCCGCGACCTGCTGGTCGTGGGGGCGTCGGCGTTCACTCGGCGGTGAGGCCTCGGGCCAGGGCACGCTCGACGTCGGAGGTGTTGCCGTGGGGGACGCCGTGGGTGGCGGGTTCGGCGTCGACGGTGCGGCCGGAGGGCAGGATCCAGCGCAGGGTGCGGTGGCTCTTCATGGTGTGGTGTCGGCGGTGCAGTGCCCAGAGGTTCGATCCCTTCGTGGGACCTCTGGGGTGGGGTTCTCGGTGGTCGAGGTCGCAGTCGCGGGCGGGTCTCAGGCAGCCGGGGGCCTGGCAGACGCCGTCGCGGAAGCTGATGGCGGTCGCGAGGACGTCGGGCGCGAACCGGCCGACGTACTCGTGGGCGAGGACGTCGCGCGTGATGGGGTCGACGAGCAGCCGGTGGAAGAAGGTGTCGTCGGGGTCGAGGTGCTCGAGGACCCACTCGGCGGGGACGGTCCAGGTGCCGTCGTCGGAGACGGCGGGTCCGGGCTCGGCACCGACCAGGACGTCGGCGTCGATGACGACGCCGATGTCGGTGCGGGCGCGGCCGGTGGTGGGGGTGTCCTCGGCGAGGAGGAGGTCGACGAACGCGTCGGCGCGCAGTTGCCCGCGGGTGCGGTCGTCGCCGTCGGGGCGTGGGGTGCGGCGCAGGCGGGCGTCGATGGCGGCGGCCTGGTGCGAGGGGACGAAGGCGTTGACCCAGGCCATGGCGTCGTCGACGTGGGTGACCTGCACGTCGCGCTGGCGGCGGGCGGCCTCGGCCCGCTGGGCGGCTTCCTCGGCCTCGACGCGGGCGACGAACCGCTTCAGCCAGGCGCGCAGCTCGGCCACGGTGTGGGTCGCCGCGTAGGCGACGACGGTGTCGTCGAGCCGGTCGTGGGACTCGGGTCGTTGGAGCAGGAGGAGGGTGGACGCGATCTCGCGGCTGCGGGCCCAGTCGACGTCGCCCCGCCGGAACGCGAGCCAGGTCTGGGGTCCTCGCTCGCGCAGGCGCTCGGCGGCGGCCAGGCGGTTGGTCACCTGCCCCTCGGACAGGCCCATCGCCTGGCCGATCTCGAGCGCGATCGCGGACCGCTCGACGAGCCGCACCATCGGCGACTCGATGCCGGCGGTGCGCACCAGCTCGGCGTCGCGGAACCGCAGCATCGCGACCAGCTCGGCCGCCTCGGCCCGCGCGCGCTCACGGCCGAGGGAGGTGAGTCCCTCGAGCACGCCCGCGTTGCCGTTCCCGTCCATGTCTCCAACCTAGGGACACCCTCCGACACCATCCCTCGGCCCGGATCTGCCCTGTGGATCAGCCGTAGAGCGGGGGTGTGGACTCGCGAGACGCCCGGGCCGTCGAGAGTCCCTCGGCGTCGAGGAGGCGGGTGATCGCCTCTTCCGACGCACCGACGCCGGCGAAGTGCGCGTCGACGTCGAAGGCGATGCACCACGCTCGGGCGGCGGGCCACGCGAACGCGGGCGGGAAGGCCCGTCCGGGCGGCTCGGTGGCCTCGTGGACCCAGCGAGCCCAGTCCTCGACCGTGCCCCGGGCGAGTGCGTACCGACGCAGGCCCGCCAGGTCGAACCGCGCCGTCGCGGGCAGCGCGGGTCGGTAGGGATACCCCTCCCACAGGAGGAGGAAGAGGTCGTCCGATGACCCGCCGAGCACCTCGACGACACGCGTGACGAGCTCGTCGTCGCTCGGCGCCCCGTCGAACACCGCGTCGGCCAGCTCGGCCTCGGGCTGCCGGTCGTACACGGGGTCGGGCAGCTGGAGTACGCGGGCGTAGGCCTCGAACCGCGCCGGCCCGAGCCACAGGGTCGCCTCGGCGGCGGCGTGGCCCGACTCCGGGGGCCTCAGCCAGGCGGTCTCGCGGATGTCGTCGATGAACTCCAGTGTCACGTCGCTCCTCCTTCGCTCGTCGCAGAGCTGATCGGTCGTGAAGGTTAGGTGACCTGCCGCTGGAGGACCAAGACGCGGGACCCTGCGTTCCTGCCTCGAGCTGGGAAGCCTCTGCGTTCACGACGGGATCCCGTCACGAACGCAGAATCTCCGGCTCACCGCAGCGACGGAGGCGCGTGACCCCGCTCACCGCCCCTTGCGTAGTTGAGGCTCACCTAAGTTAGTGTGTCCTACGGCCTACGAGAGGACGTCCCATGACCCTGCGCCCCCGCTTCACCCTGCTGGCCGCCGCGGCAGCACTTGTGCTCACCGGCTGCGGCTTCGGCACCGAGAGCGGGGAGGCGTCGGGCGAGAACGCCTGGACCTACACCTCCGGCGACGGCAAGACGTACACCGCCGACGAGGTGCCGACCCGCATCATCGCGCAGGGCGAGTCCGCCGCCGCGCTCATCGCGCACGGCATCCGGCCCGTCGGCATCTACCTCAGCCAGCCGCTCAAGGACACCAAGTCGCTGCAGGGCGTCGACCTCGACGGCATCGAGATCCTCGGCGAGACGTGGGGCAAGATCGACGCCGAGAAGGCCGCGGCCCTCAAGCCCGACCTCATCGTCAGCGGCTACTGGACCACCGAGAAGGCCTACGGCGGCCTCGAGAACGGTGTCGAGGAGTCGAGCAAGAAGGTCGCGAAGCTCGCGCCCGTCGTCGGGCCGGTCGCCGACCAGTCCGTCGAGAAGATGCTGGACGGCTTCGAGGAGCTCTCCGGGACCCTCGGCGCCGACCTCGACTCCGCGGAGATCGTGTCCGACAAGGAGGCCTTCGAGCAGGCGCGCGAGCGGTTCAGGACGACGGTCGCCGACGCCGACGGCCTCACCGCGATGGGCGTCTCCCCGGCCGACGACATCCTGTACGTGGCCGTGCCGAAGCACTCGGCCGAGCTGGCCGACTTCGCCCGCTACGGCCTCGACATCATCGTGCCCGACTCCCCGGACCCCGACTTCTCCTACTGGGAGAACCTGTCGTGGGAGAACGCCGACAAGTACCAGCCCGACCTCGTCCTCATGGACGACCGCACCCTCGAGCAGAGCACGAAGACCGCCGAGAAGCAGCCGACGTGGCGCAAGATCAAGGCTGTCGAGGCCGGCGCGGTCACCCCGTGGCCCGCCTACTGGATCAGCACCTACCGCGACTACGCCGAGCAGCTCGACCAGCTCAGCGACGCCGTCGAGAAGGCCGACCCGGACCTCACGTGACCGCCACCGTCCAGCGTCTGCAGCCCGTCGAGGCGCCCACCCCGCGACACCGCTCCACCGTGGGGCTCGGGCTCGGCGCCCTCCTGCTCCTCGGCGTGCTCGCCGTCGTGATGTTCATCAGCATCACGATCGGCGCGCGCGGCGTCGGGCTGCACACCATCTGGACCGCGTTCACCGACTACGACCCGACGTCGGCGGAGCAGACGGTCATCCGCGAGCTGCGCGTGCCCCGGACGCTCCTCGGCCTGCTCGTCGGCGCCGGCCTCGGGCTCGCCGGAGCACTCCTGCAGGGCGTCACCCGCAACCCGCTCGCCGACCCCGGCATCATGGGCATCAACATGGGCGCCGCGGCCGGCATCGTCGTCGCCGTCATGCTGTTCGACGGGCTCAGCCAGTCGACGTCGGTGTGGGTCGGGTTCGCCGGGGCGGGCATCGCGACCGTCGTGGTCTACGGCGTGGCCTCGTTCGGCCGCGAGGGCGCGACGCCGGTCAAGCTGGCCCTCGCCGGTGCCGCGGTCAGCGCGTCGCTGTACTCGGTCACCACGGGCGTCACCATGACCGACCTGCAGGCGCTCAACGAGCTGCGCTTCTGGCAGGTCGGCTCGCTCAGCGGACGCTACCTGCCGGTGCTGTCGCAGACGTGGCCGTTCCTGGTCGCCGGCATCGCCGTGGCCCTGCTGATGGGTCGCTCGCTCAACGGGCTCGCCCTCGGCGACGACCTCGCCGTCGCCCTCGGCCAGCGCGTGCGCCTGACCCGCGTGGTCGTCTTCGTCACGGTCGCGCTGCTCGGTGGCGCCGCGACCGCCGCCTGCGGCCCGATCGTGTTCGTCGGCCTCGTCGTCCCGCACGTCGCGCGCGCCCTCTGCGGGCCCGACTACCGCTGGATCCTGCCGTACACGTTCCTGCTGAGCCCGATCATCCTGCTCTGCGCCGACGTGCTCGGCCGGGTGCTCGTCAGCCCCAGCGAGCTCCAGGTGGGCGTGGTGCTCGGAGTGGTCGGTGCGCCGGCCTTCATCCTGCTGGTCCGACGCAAGGACCTGGCCCAGCTGTGAGCACCCTCGAGACGCCCCTGCGGCGCGCCGTCCGCGCCCAGCGCCGCGCCCACCGCGCCCGCACCACGACCATCACGCTGGTGCTCGCCGCGATCACCTTCGCCCTCTTCGTGGTCACGATGATGATCGGCAGCTACGTCCTGTCGCCCTGGGAGGTCGTCGGCAGCGCGTTCCGGCTCACCGACGACCCGAGCGTCGACTTCATCGTCCTCGACCTGCGCCTGCCCACCGCGGCGACCGCCCTCGGGTCGGGCCTCGCGCTCGGCGTGGCGGGGCTGGTGTTCCAGCGTCTGCTCGCCAACCCGCTCGCCTCTCCCGACTTCGTCGGCATCTCCGGCGGCGCGAGCCTGTTCGCCGTCTCGGCGATCCTGTTCACCGGCTGGGGTGCCGTCGCGACGTCGACGATGGCGCTGCTGGGGGCCCTGCTCGCCTCGATCGCGATCTACCTGCTGGCGTGGCGCGGCGGCATCACCGGCTACCGCTTCATCCTCGTCGGCATCGGCCTCTCCCAGCTGTTCACCGCCCTCACCGGCTACGTCATCGCCCGCGCCGACCTCACCGACGCGCGCGAGGCGATGACCTGGCTGGTCGGGTCCGTCGGATCGGCCGGCCCGTTCGAGCTGCGCACCCTGCTCGTCGCCGTGGCCGTGCTGCTGCCCGTCGCCTTCGTCCTCTCGCGACGCCTCGGCGCGCTCGAGCTCGGCGACGACGCCGCGTCGGCGCTCGGGGTCCGGGTCGAGCGCTCGCGGCTCGGCCTGCTGGCGCTCTCGGTCGTGCTCGTCGCCCTCGCGACGGCCGCGGCCGGGCCGCTGTCGTTCGTCGCGCTGATCGCCGGACCCATCGCGGTCCGGCTGATCGGCAACGCCGCGAGCCTGCCGGCTGCCGCGTTCGTCGGCGCGATCATCGTGCTCACCGCCGACCTCGTCGCCCAGCACGCCCTGCCCGTCTCGCTGCCGACGGGTGTCGTCACCGGCGCCGTCGGGGCGCCGTACCTCATCTGGCTCCTCGCCACCGTCAACCGGGAAGGACGCGGAGGATGACCGACTCCCGCGAGCATGACCCCAGGACCCATGACTTGCGCGCTGAGGACCTCACCCTCGGCTACGCCGACACCGACGTCGTGTCGCACCTCGACGTCCAGGTGCCGCCCGGCCAGGTCACGGTGATCGTGGGCGCCAACGCCTGCGGCAAGTCGACGCTCCTGCGCGGGCTCGCGCGTCTGCTCAAGCCCCGCACCGGCACGGTCCTGCTCGACGGCACGTCGGTGCACGACCAGCGTCCGACCGACGTGGCGCGGGTGTTGGGGCTGCTGCCGCAGACCCCGGTCGCCCCCGACGGCATCACGGTGGCCGACCTGGTCGGTCGCGGCCGTTACCCGCACCAGGGCTGGTTCCGGCGGTGGAGCCCGGAGGACGACGCGGCCGTGGCGCAGGCGCTGGAGGCCACCGGCACGGCCGACCTCGCCGACCGGCAGATCACGGCGCTGTCGGGCGGACAGCGCCAGCGCGTCTGGGTGGCGATGGCGCTCGCGCAGGACACCGACCTGCTCCTGCTCGACGAGCCGACCACCTACCTCGACATCAACCACCAGGTGGAGCTGCTCGACCTGCTCACCGACCTGAACCGCGAGCACGGCAAGACCATCGCGATGGTCCTGCACGACCTCAACCTCGCGTTCCGCTACGCCGACCACATCATCGCGATGAAGCACGGCGCGATCGTCACGCAGGGACGTCCGGCCGACGTCATCGACGCCGACGTCGTCGAGGACGTGTTCGGGCTGGCCTGCCAGGTCGTCCCCGACCCGGTCAGCGGGACGCCGCTCGTGGTGCCGCGCAGCCGCCACCACGTGCGTGCGCTGACGTCGGAGGCGGAGTCGCCGGCGGCCGTCTGACGTTCGCCTGCACTCCACCCGATCGTCATGCGACGGGCCTAGCGTCGCGCGCATGCCCGGACTCCGTGAACGTCTCGCGCGGCGGATCTGGACGCCGCCGCCCCCGCCGCGCGACCCGGAGCTGGTCGAGCTCGACCGGCTGCGCGACGAGTGGACGCACGGGCCCGTGCGCGACGAGCGCATCAACGAGCACCTCGCGCTCGTCCTCGCGAAGTCCGGCGTCACGGGGGGTCGGGTCCTGGAGATCGGCGGCCGCGCTCACCCCCGCGACCGCGTGTTCGACGCCGAGCGCTTCGAGTACCTCAACCTCGACCTCGCCGAGACGGGCCCCGGCGTCATCCTCGGCGACATCACGCACTGCCCCGAGATCGAGGACGCCTCGTTCGACGTGGTCCTCAGCGTCGACGTGTTCGAGCACATCGACCGCCCCTGGCTCGCGGGCGAGGAGATCGTGCGGATCCTGCGACCCGGCGGGCTCGTGTACACCTCGACCCTGTTCAGCTGGCGCTACCACCCGTGCCCGATCGACTACTGGCGCTACACGCCCGAGGCGCTGGAGTCGCTGATGCGCGGCACCGACACCCTCGACCTCGGCTTCGACACCACCGAGCGGCGGCGCGACGTGCGCAAGAAGGCCGCGGAGGACCCGATGCCGTACGACGCGCTGGGCGGCTGGCGCGAGAACGTCCGCGTCTTCCACGCGGGCGTCAAGCGCGGCTAGGCCTTGCCGGCCGCCTGGTCGATCCCCAGCCGGGAGTGACGGCGTCCGTACACGAAGTACAGGACGATGCCGAGCACCATCCACACCAGGAACCGCAGCCACGTCTCGACCGACAGGTTGACCATCAGCCACAGGCAGGCCGCGATGGACAGGACGGGGATCAGCGGCACGAGCGGCACGCGGAAGGCGCGGTCGAGCTCGGGTCGGGTGCGACGCAGGACGATGACGCCGGCCGAGACGACCACGAAGGCGAACAGGGTGCCGATCGAGACCAGCTTGCTGAGCTCGTCGAGCGGGACGAAGCCCGCGAGCACGGCCACGAACGCACCCGTGATGATCGTGATCTTGTAGGGCGTCCCGAAGCGGGGGTGCACCTTCGCGAGGCCCTGCGGCAGCAGGCCGTCGCGCGCCATCGCGAACAGCACGCGCGCCTGGCCGAGCATGAGCACGAGCACGACGGTGGTCAGGCCGGCGACGGCGCCGACGGAGATGATCTTGCTGGCCCACTCCAGGCCGTTGGCCGAGAAGGCGGCGGCGAGCGGCGCGCCCGTGTTCATGCGGTCGTCGCTGTACTTGAGCATGCCGGTGACGACGAACGCCACCGCGGCGTAGAGGACGGTGACGATCGCGAGGGACCCGATGATGCCGCGCGGCATGTCGCGCTGCGGGTTCTTGGTCTCCTCGGCCGACGTGGCGACGATGTCGAAGCCGATGAAGGCGAAGAACACGACCGACGCGGCGGCGATGATCCCGTAGATGCCGAAGACCGTCGGCTCGACGCCGAAGATCGACTGCAGCAGCGTCGAGTCGAGGCCGGAGCCGACGTTCTTCGGGTCGGCAGGCTGCGACGCGGGCACGAAGGGCGTGAGGTTCGCGGCCTTCACGAAGAACAGGCCGGCCACGATCACGAACAGCACGACGGCGACCTTGACCACCACGAGCACGCCGGTGAAGCGTCCCGACAGCTTGGTGCCGAAGACGGCGAGGGTCGTGAGTCCGACGACGATCGCGATGGCGGCGATGTCGGGCAGGGCGTCGCCGCCGGCGAGCCACGTCGGCAGGTCGAACAGCTCCTGCAGGTAGGCCGACCAGCCGCGCGACACGACGGCCGCCCCGAGGGCGAGCTCGAGCACGAGGTCCCACCCGATGATCCAGGCGATGAACTCGCCCAGGGTCGCGTAGGAGAACGTGTACGCGCTGCCCGCGACCGGGACGGTCGACGCGAACTCGGCGTAGCAGAGCGCCGCCAGGCCGCACACGACGCCGGCGATCACGAACGACAGCACGATGGCCGGACCGGCGTTCTTGTGCGCCTCCTGGCCGGTGAGCACGAAGATGCCCGTGCCGATCATGACGCCCACGCCGAAGACCGTGAGGTCCCAGGCCGAGAGGTCCTTCTTCAGGCGGTGGTCGGGCTCGTCGGTCTCGGCGATCGACCGTTCGACGGTCTTCGTGCGGAAGAGGCTCACCGAAGGATCGTGCACCCGCCCGGGGTGTGACGCAAATTCCCCGGTCCCGCGTCCCGCCCGTGTCGGCTCGCCTACGGGCGACGTCTGATGCCCTGGTGGGCCTTCGGCTCCTCGCCGCGCTCGAGCCGCTCCGCCGCCTGGGCGATGTTGCGCTGCATGGAGCCGAAGACGATGCCGTGGAACGGCCAGACGGCCCACCAGTACGCGTGGCCCAGCAGACCGCGCGGGTGGAAGAGCGCACGGTGGTGGAACGTGGTCGTGCCGCCCTCGGTGGAGCCGACCTGCAGCTCCAGCCAGGCCAGGCCCGGTACCCGCATCTCCGCCCGCAGCCGCAGGAACGTGCTGTCGTCGGTGGCCTCGACGCGCCAGAAGTCGAGCGCGTCGCCGACCACGAGGTCCTTCTGGTTGCGCCGACCGCGCCGCAGCCCCGGTCCGCCGACGAGCCGGTCCATGAGACCACGGATCCACCAGGCGAGCGGCCAGGAGTACCAGCCGTTGCGTCCGCCGATGCCCTCGATGATCGTCCAGAGCGACTCCGGCGACGCGTCGACCTCACGCGTCCGCTCGTCCTTGTACAGCGACCCGCCCGCCCAGTCGGGGTCCGACGGCAGAGGCTCCGACGGTGCGCCGGCGGTCGCGGCCGACGACCACCGGGTGGGTACGTCGAGCGTCTGGATCTTGGTGAGCGCCAGCTCGCAGGCCCGCTGGAAGCCGATCAGCCCCTCGGGTGGGTCGGGCACGTACTGCCTGATGTCGTCCTCGGCCGCGACGACGGTGTTCTTCAACGAGTCCACCAGCGGGCGGGCGATGCTCGCCGGGACGGGGGTCACGATGCCGACCCAGTGGCTCGACAGGCCCGGCGTCAGCACGGGCACGGGCACCACGCGACGTCGGGTCAGGCCCGCGACCTGCGCGTAGCCCTGCATCATCTCCAGGTAGGTGAGGACGTCGGGGCCGCCGATGTCGAAGGTCCGGTTCACCTCGGACGGCATCGACGCGCTCCCCACGAGGTAGCGCAGCACGTCGCGGACGGCGATGGGCTGGATGCGGGTGTGCACCCACGTCGGGGTGACCATCACCGGCAGCCGCTCGGTGAGGTAGCGGAGCATCTCGAACGACGCCGAGCCCGACCCGATCACCACGCCGGCCTGCAGCACCGTCGTCGGGACGCCCGACGCGAGCAGCACCTCGCCGACCTGCTTGCGCGAGCGCAGGTGCTCCGAGAGCTCCTCGCCCTCGGGGTCCATGCCGCCGAGGTACACGATCCGCTGCACGCCGGCCGACGCGGCGGCGTCGGCGAACGTCTGCGCCATGCGACGCTCGGTCTCGACCCAGTCGCGGCCCGCGCCGATCGAGTGCAGCAGGTAGTAGAGGACGTCGACGCCCTCCATCGCCCGCCGGACGTCGTCGTCGGAGGTGGCGTCGCCAGGCACGATCTCGACGCGGTCGGCCCACTCGTGCGCCTCGGCCTTCTCGGGGCTGCGGACGAGGACGCGGACGTCGTGGTCCGCGTCGAGCAGCTGGGGCACGAGGCGGCCGCCGACGTAGCCGGTCGAACCGGTGACGAGCGAGAGGGTCATGCCTCCATCGTCGGGGTGGCGGGAGCTCGGGGCATCCCGAGTCGCCGGGCCGGTCAGCCTGCGCGGTGCAGCTGCTCCACGTCGTCGTAGGCGAACCGGTTGGGGAACTCGAGCGGACGGGTCGGCCGGCCCGACGGCTCCGCGCGGTCGGGGTGCTCGACGGCCTGGGCGCAGCGCCGGTTGCCGCAGTCGTTGCGGCGCACGAGCCGGTCGCCGACGATCGAGGCGAGGTAGTGGCCGCGCTCGTCGACGACGTCGTTGCCGTCCCACGGGATCCACCCGATCCAGCGACCGGACGTGTCGAAGACGTGCTCGTCGTCCCAGGACCGTCGGAAGGCGATCACGTCGCCGTCAAGGTCGTAGAGGTAGTCACTCATGGGTTCAGCTCCCGAGATCCAGCTGTTGCCGTCGTGATGAAGACGGTAGAACGGCCAGGTCATGACGCGGGGCGAACCCGCCGAAGATGATCCGGTCGGACTAGTTCGGCAGGATGGGGGCATGAGCGACACGCATCGTCAGGTCGGCCTCGAGCGGCTCGGCCGGGGCCGGTACCGGGTCACGAACGCGCGCGGCGGGGAGATGGTGATCGGCGACGGCTCCAGCGACGACTTCACGCCCGTCGAGCTGCTGCTGGCCGCCGTCGCCGGCTGCACGGCGATCGACGTCGACCTCCTCACCACCAAGCGCACCGAGCCCGAGCGGTTCTCGGTGACCTCGGCGGGGGAGAAGGTGCGCGACGACGACGGCAACCGCATGGAGGGGCTGACGGTCCGCTTCGACGTCGCGTTCGGAGACGACGAGGCCGGTCGCGCCGCGACGGAGCGCCTGCCCGACGCGATCCGCCGCTCCCACGACCGCCTGTGCACGGTGAGCCGCACGGTCGAGCTGGGCACGCCGGTCGACACGCAGTAGGCGCGGCGCCTCTCAGGTCAGGAGGTAGTAGGCCCCGGTGGCCGACCCGGCGTAGGCGCCGACGGCCGCCGCCGCGACCCACCGCGTTGGCCAGCGACGACCCTCGCCTGCCGCCTCGCCGGTGAGGACGGCGTCGAGGTCCGCGCCCAGGTCGGCCGCTGTGGCATGACGTCGGGCCGGATCGCTGGAGAGCGCACGCTGCAGCACCGCGGCGGTCCGCGGATCGGTGCGGGCCAGCGGACGGGACGGGTCCGACGGGAACGCGCCGGTGAGCAGGACGCAGGTGAGCACCGCGAGGGCGTACACGTCGGTGCGGACGCTGATCCCGTCGCCGCGGGCCTGCTCCGGGGCCATGTAGGCGGGCGTGCCGGTCGTGACCGTGTAGCCCGACGCCTCGGCGACCCGCTTGGCGCTGCCGAGGTCGGCCGCGAGCACGCGGCCGTCGTCGGCGAGGAGCAGGTTCGCGGGCTTCACGTCGCGGTGCACCACCCCGGCGTCGTGCAGCACCTGCACGGCCCGGCACGCCTCGACCGCGAGGCCAAGGGCGACGTCGGGCTCGAGGGACCCGTCGGCCACCGCGTCGAGCGACCCGCCTCCCGCGAAGTCCATGACGAAGTACGGCCGGTCGTCCTCGTCGGTGCCGACGTCGTGGACGCGCACGACCCGCGGGCTCTCGATGCGGCGCAGCAGGCGTGCTTCCTCGAGGAAGCGCTCGCGGACGTCGGCGTGGTGCGACCAGTTGTCGGCGAGCACCTTGACGGCCACGCGCACGTGGAGCGCCGTGTCGTGCCCGCGCCACACGGTCGCGAACGAGCCCGACCCGTGGACGGCGTCGAGCCGGTAGCGTCCGATCTGTCTCATCACGCGACAGTATGGGGTGTCATGGACGACCAGGAGCTGCTTCCGCTCGTGGAGCGTGCTCGGGCCGGGGATCCGGACGCCCTCGACGACCTGCTGCGCCGGCTGCGCCCGCACGTCGTGCGCCGGTGCGCCGCGTTCCTGCCGTACGCGCACGACGCGGAGGAGGCGGCGCAGGAGGCGCTCCTGCTGGTGGCGCAGAAGCTCGACACGTACAGCGGCCGGGGCTCGTTCGGTGGATGGGTCACCGTCGTCACCTCCAACACCGCCCGCCAGGTCTACCGCTCGTTGCGGCGACGCTTCGACGAGCAGTCGCGGGACGTGCTGCCGGACGCCGTCGACCCCCGCACGACGAGCGTCATCGCAGGCACGCGCATCGACCTCCTCGAGGCGCTCGAGCAGTTGGAGCGCACGCACCCGGCGGCGGTGGAGGCGTTCGTGCTGCGTGACCTGGGCACGCTGCCCTACGAGGAGGTCGCGGCGCTCACGGGCGCCCCGCTCGGCACCGTGAAGGCACGGATCCACGCCGCGCGGCGCGAGGTGCGCGAGAAGCTGCGCGACGTCGACAACTTTTCGGGCCCGGCCGGCATCTGAAGGGTGACACCACCTTCAGGAAGAGGAACACCATGATGAGGACCAGGATCGCCGCCGCCGTGCTCGGGATCGCCGTCGTGCTCGGCGTCGCCACCGCGTGGGTCGCTGCAGCCCCCGAGCGTGGCTCGCGGGGCGGCGAGCAGGGCGCGCCGTCGGCCGGCCCAGGGTTGCTGGCACCGGACCAGCTCGTCGTCGCGCCGGGTGCCGTCGGTCCCGTGCGGGTGGGCATGACTCGTCAGCAGGCGCTCGCGACCGGCTACTTCGTCGCCGACGTCGCCGACCCCACCGACGGGTGCCCCGTCCGTCCCCTCGCGTGGCGCGACGAGTACGTGAACGCCGTCGACGTGCAGACGTCGCGAGCCGGCGAGGTGCGCTCGATCGGCGTGCGTGGTGAGGGCGTGGACACCGAGGCGGGCTTCGGCGTCGGCACCACCTACGGGGAGCTGAAGGGTTCGACGTCGGAGCCCGAGTCGGTCGGCTTCGGGCAGACCGGTGTGTTCCTCGAGGACAGCGCGGCGGGCACCTGGGTCGGGTTCCTGTTCGACGAGTCGCCGGACCGGCTGACGGACGCGTCGCGCGTCTCGTTCGTCGAGGTGACGAAGGGCGCGCGGCCCGAGCTCGTCCGCGACGGCTGCTGAGGCCGGCGTGAGGACCAGGCTCGCGGTCGCCGCCCTGTGCGTCGCGCTCGCGCTCGGCGGCGCCACCGGCGTGGTCGCGTCGGTGGTCGCCGACGACGCGCCTGGGCCGAGGGCGACGGCGGCCGCGTCGGCCGAGCCCACCGGGCCGCCGGCCGCGCTGGCGACGTTCACCTACGACCCCCATGAGTTCTTCAGGCTGCCGGCGCAGCGCGGGACGCTCTCCGCGGTGCTCGGCTGCGTCGTGATGCGGCGTGGGACGGGGATCGTGGTCCCTGCCTTCGCGCGGACGCTGGTCTCGTGGGACGGCACGACGCTGGTCCGGCGTCGGGTGGACGGGACCCGGGAGGTCACGCGCATCGGGCAGGAGATCGAGGTCGGCGGCGTCGTCCGGTCGCTGGAGAGCGGTGCGACGGAGGGCTCCGTCACTCTTCCACCTGCCTGCGCAGCGCTCCGCGGCGCGCAGTTCGTCAAGGTGATCCCGTGAGCCGGGCCCGGACGCCGACCCGCTGCGGTGCAGCGCCTGCGGCGTGGCGGAAAACCTGAGAGAATGGTCAGACTCGCGTCCTGCCCGGACCGGGACACCAGGGAGTGTGCTCGTGCCGTGTGCAGGATGTCGCGACGACGTCGAGTCGCTGGACTTCACGATGGCCTTCCAGCCGATCTTCGACGCCGAGCACGGGCGCGTGTGGGGGCACGAGGCGCTCGTCCGCGGCCCCGGCGGTGAGTCGGCGATGTCGGTGCTCGGCCAGGTCAACGACCGCAATCGCTACCGGTTCGACCAGGACTGTCGCGAGCGGGCGATCGAGCTGGCCGCACGTCTGTTCCCGGCCGAGGACGACCTGAGGCTCTCCATCAACTTCATGCCGAACGCGGTCTACGAGCCGGTGGCCTGCCTGCGCGCGACCCTGGCCGCGGCCGCTCGTGTCGGCTTCCCGCTCGCCTCCCTCGTCTTCGAGCTCACCGAGGACGAGCGGGTCGACGAGCCTGAGCACCTCGTGGCGATCGTCGAGGAGTACCGGCGCCAGGGGTTCACGATGGCCGTCGACGACTTCGGCGCCGGTCACGCCGGGCTCTCCCGCCTCGTCGACCTGCGCCCGGACCTGGTGAAGATCGACATGCACCTCGTACGCGGGATCGACACCGACGCTTCCCGCCAGGCCGTGGTCCAGGCCGTCGTCGTCATGGCATCCACGCTCGACGTCGTCGTCCTGGCCGAAGGGGTGGAGACCGAGGCCGAGTACGCGACCCTCCTGGACCTCGGCGTACCCCTCTTCCAGGGGTACTGGTTCGGTCGCCCCACGCTCGAGGCGCTCTCGCCCGTCCACCCGCGGGCGCAGGTCGTGGCCGCCGCCGCGAGCTGACGTCCCGTCAGTCGCGGCTGGCGCGCACCCCGAGCTCGACCGCACGAGCCACCAGCCCGAACCCCAGCCAGACGAGCCCCGCCACGGCGACGACGCCTGCCACGTAGAGGACCGGCCAGGTCTGCGTCGCGATGGCGACGGCCCCCGCGACGAGGGCGACGACCAGCAGGACGGCACCGCCGACGACGGCACGCGCGATGGAGCGGTGGGGCTCAGTGCTCATGCGCCGACCGTCGCACGACCGGCGCACCAAGGCACTTCCTACAGGCGCTTGCTCGCGTCGTGCGGACCCTTCGGGTCGACCCAGAAGTCCAGCGCGAGGTCCTCCTCGCGGCCTCCGTTCAGGTAGACCGAGAAGTCGGTGACGCCCTCGGCCTCCAGCACGTCGTCGTCGATGAAGAAGTGGCCCGTGCACTCGCGGCTCGGGCGCGTGAGGATCGCGTAGGCGGCGTCGGCCATGATCGCCGGCGTCCGCGAGCTCGACTCCAGGCCCGGGCCGACGACGTTGCGCACCGCGGCGGTGTCGATGGCCGTGCGCGGCCAGAGCGAGTTGCAGGCGATGCCGTCGGCGCGCAGCTCCTCGGCCAGCCCGAGCGTCACGAGGCTCATCGCGTACTTCGCGATCGCGTAGGCCGTGAACGTGCCGAACCAGCGGGGGTCGGTGCTGATGGGCGGGCTGAGGGTGAGGACGTGCGGGTTGGTCGACGCGCGCAGGTGCGGGATGCACAGCTTCGAGAGCAGGAACGTCCCGCGGGCGTTGATCTGCGTCATGAGGTCGTACTTCTTCATCGAGATGTCCTCGGTGCGGGACAGGTCGATCGCGCTGGCGTTGTTCACGACGACGTCGATGCCACCGAACGTCTCCACGGCTCGGGCGACCGCGTCCTCCACGAACGCGTCGTCGCGGACGTCGCCGACGAGCGGCAGGGCGCGACCGCCCGCCGCCTCGATGGCCGCGGCCGCCGTGTGGATCGTGCCGGGCAGCCGCGGGTGCGGCTCGGAGGTCTTTGCGAGCAGCACGACGTTGGCGCCGTCGCGAGCCGCGCGGACGGCGATCGCCTCGCCGATGCCGCGGCTCCCGCCGGACATGATCATCGTGGTTCCGGCCAGGGTCATGGGTGCCTCCGAGGTGGTCCGCTGTCATCGGTAGCCTGCTGGCGGGATCAGGAACAGTCAAGGCTGATGGTTTCTCTGGAGGCGACGTGGATCGACCGCGTGGTTCGACGACGCACTCGCCTGCGCGCCGGAGTCCCCGTCCGTCGAGGTCGACGGCGCCACGTGATGCCCGACCGATCCCTCGTCCTCGCCGCCGTCGTGCAGGCGATCATCGGAGAATGGAGACGACCGTGACCGAGCCCGAGTCGAGCCCCGACACCGCGTCCGAGCTGCTGCTCCACGACGCCGAGGGCGTCCTCACGATCACCATCAACCGGCCGCAGGTCATGAACGCCGTCGACGGCGCCATGCTCGCGCGCGCCGCCGAGGCCGTGGAGACCACCGACGCCCGCGTCGTCGTGGTCACCGGCGCCGGCGCCGCGTTCAGCGCGGGCGCCGACCTGCGTCGCCTCGAGCGCGGCGGCACGCACGAGAACGGCAACCGGCTCGTCCGGGCGATCGTGGCCACCGAGCGTCCGGTCGTCGCGGCCGTCAACGGGCCCGCCGCCGGCATCGCGATGTCGGTGGCGCTGGCCGCGGACGTCACCGTCGCGCACGAGTCGGCGTACTTCCTCCAGGCGTTCGTCAACATCGGCCTGATGCCCGACGGCGGCGCCACCGAGCTGCTGGCGGCGTCGGTGGGTCGGGCCCGGGCGGCTCGGCTGTCGCTGCTCGGCGAACGTCTCCCCGCGGCGCGGGCGGCGGAGATGGGACTCATCGACCGGTGCTGCGGCGACGACCACGCCGACCAGGTGGCCGAGCTCGTCGCGAAGCTGGCCGGCGGGCCGACGCGTGCCTACGCCGCCACCAAGCAGGCCATGAACGCCACCACGCTGCGCAGCCTCGACGAGACGCTCGAGCGTGAGCTGCGCCTGCAGCGCGAGCTGGCCGACACCGCCGACTCGCAGGAGGGCATCCAGGCCTTCCTCGACAAGCGGCCCGCCCGCTTCGAGGGTCGATGAGCGCGCCGATCGACGTCCTGGAGGGTCTGCTCGCGGACCGCTGGAGCTGTCGCGGCTACACCGACGAGCAGGTCGACACCGCCACCATCGAGAGGCTGCTCGCCGCCGCGCAGCGCACGCCGTCGTGGTGCAACACGCAGCCGTGGCACGTGGTCGTCACGGCCGGCGGCGAGACCGAGCGGCTCAAGCAGGCGATGGCCGACGACGAGCGGTTCGGTCCCGACCTGGAGTTCCCGCCTTCCTACGAGGGCGTGTACGCGGAGCGTCGCCGTGAGTCGGGCTGGCAGCTCTACGAGGCGGTGGGCGTCGTGAAGGGTGACCGGGCGGGTTCGGCCGCCCAGACGATGCGCAACTTCGAGTTCTTCGGCGCACCGCACGTCGCGATCGTGACGACCGCGAAGTCGCTCAGTGTGTACGGCGCGGTCGACTGCGGGCTCTACGTGCAGTCGTTCCTGCTCGCCGCGCAGGCGCTCGGCCTCGGCGCGTGCGCGCAGGCGGCGCTCGCCATGCGCTCGGAGCTGCTGCGGGAGTGGTTCGAGCTCGACGACGACCGCCAGGTGGTCTGCGGCATCTCCTTCGGCCACCCCGACCCCGACCACCCCACCGCCTCCTACCGCACCACCCGCGCCCCCCTCGACCAGGCCGCCGACCTCCGCCTCTGACGACTCAGCTGCGGAGGGCGCCGACGCCGAGCACGGCGGCGAGGCCGAGGGCTGACCGGGGGTGGTAGGCGGCGGTCCAGAGCCCGCCGTGCGCAGCTCCGCGCGCCTCGTCCCTCCACGGCTCGGTCTCCGGCTGCAGGCCGGCCCGCAGGTCGTGCACGAGCAGCGCCGCCATGAGCGTGTTCGACGTCGCCGGGTCGAAGATCTCGACGCCGAAGCGGTGCGCGCCTGCGTACGCGGCGGCCAGCGCCTTGTTCTTCACCACCGACCGCGTGCGGGTGGCGGGCGCGACGTTGAGCGACACCGTGGTGCCTGCGGCTCGGGCGTCGGTGGCGCGCCACCGCTGGACGCGCTTGGCCAGGGCGTAGTTCGGGCCCTGCTGAGGCACGAGCGCGTCGCAGAGGCCCGGGTCGGCGCCCGGCGGGTAGTTGCGCTGCAGCAGCCGGCCGCCGCTCACCACCCGCGTCGCGTGCCGGGCCACCCGCCCCACCCGACCCTTGCGGTACGCCTCCTGCGACCGGGCCACCTCCTCGGCGGGCACGGCGAACACGTCGGTCGGGGTGGCGAGGAACGCCAGCGCCGTCCGCGGGTGCTCCGCGACCAGGTGCGCGGCCAGCGCGTCGGCCGCCATCGACACGCGCACGTGCATGGCGCCGTCGGCGTAGCAGTAGTTGCCGAGCACGAGTCGCGACGCCCCGGCGAACGACCCCAGCCAGTGCGCGACGGCCGGCAGCTCGCGGACGAGGTCGGCGCCGACGTCGCAGCCGCCGTCGCCGCGCCCGCTCGTGACGATCCGCGTGGGCACGTGCACCCGCCCCGCACCGTCGGTCGCCACCCGGGCGATGCGCTCCTGCACGTCGGCGCGCGGGAGGTCGAGCGCGACGACCTCGGCACCCCAGCGCTGCAGCGCGCGGTACGGACCCATCTCCGCCCCCGCGCCGAGCACCGCCACGACGTCGCCCTCGAGCCGCAGCCAGTCGGGGTTCTCGTGCACGCGCCGCACGGCCTCGGCGCACGAGGCCGTCACCACGCCTCGCTCGACCCACGCGTCGAGCTGGCGCAGCAGGGCGTCGCCCCGGAGCCGCTCCCCGCGGTAGGGCAGCGTCAGCTCCGTCTCCGGCTCGGCGCCTCCCTCGAGGGTCGTCGTGTGGAGCACCTGGTCGAGCGGAGCGCCCGTGACGGCGGCGTCGAGGTCGACGTCGCCGAACCGCATCGCCGCGTGCGCGCTGCGCAGCCCGGCGGAGGCGATGGCCTGCGCGGCCGCCGCGTCGCCGATCCCCGCCTCGACGGCTCGCCGGAAGTGCTCGAGGTACTGCCGACGCCAGGCGGTCTCCCGCTCGACGGCGCGCGAGCCGACCGGGTCGGCCGCCCGCAGGGCGTCGGCCAGTACCTCCCGGGCGGTCGCCGACGTGCTCTCGGAACGGAACGCGACTCCCTCGTGCGTGCTCATGGGACCACCCTAGGAACCCTGCAAGGGCAGGGCAGAACGGGCATCGAAGGTAACTGGGAGTGACGTACCAGGTTGCTCATCCGCGGACCCCCTGAACAATTTTTTCCGTGAGCACCCATCCAGACGGCGACGGGCCCCGAATCAGGGGCATGAGCGAGACGACCACCGCAGCACCTGCCACCCGGGCCACCGCCCCGTGGTGGACCGGCGCGCTGTCGGGTCTGCTCGCCGCGGTCGCGGGCGTCGCCCTCGGATCGGGTGTCGCGACGCTGCTCGGCGTGCCCACCCCGATCGAGTCGGTCGGCAACCGGGTGATCGACCTCGTCCCGAGGCCGCTCAAGGAGTTCGCCATCGAGCAGTTCGGGACGAACGACAAGCCCGTGCTCATCGGCAGCGTCGCTGCGACCCTCCTGGTCGCCGCGGCCGTCGCCGGTTGGTTGGGCCTGCGACGGCCGCGGCTCGCCCTCGGCATCACCGCCCTGCTGGGCCTGGCCGCCCTCGTGACCGCCGCACTCGACCGCACGTCGACCGCGAACGTCGTCGTCACCGTCATCCCCTCGCTCGTCACGCTGGCCGTGAGCCTGCTGCTGCTGGTCCGTCTGCTCAAGGCCCTCGAGCTGTCCCGCAAGGTCGGCGACGAGACCCCCGCCGGCTTCGACCGCCGCGCGTTCCTGCAGGCCGTGCTCATCGCCAGCGCCGCCATGGCCATCGGTGGCGGCGTCACCCGCTTCCTCGGCTCGTCCGCGGCGAAGGACTCGCGTGCCGACGTGATGCTGCCCCAGCCCGCGACCCCGGCCCCGGCCGTCCCGGCGGGCGCGCAGGCCGACGTGAAGGGCATCAGCCCCTACATCACGCCCAACCGCGACTTCTACCGCATCGACACCGCCCTGCGCGTCCCGCAGGTCCCGGCGGACACCTTCAACCTTCGCATCCACGGCATGGTCGAGAAGGAGCTCAACCTCTCCTTCGAGGACCTGCTCAAGGAGCGTCTCGTCGAGAGCCGCATCACCCTGACCTGCGTCTCGAACGAGGTCGGCGGGCCCTACGTCGGCAACGCCGCCTGGCTCGGCGTCCCCGTGGCCGAGCTGCTCGCCCGGGCCGGCGTGAAGGACGGCGCCGACGCGGTCAAGACCACCAGCGCCGACGACATGACCATCGGCACGCCCCTCGAGGCGCTCACCGACACCGAGCGCGGTGCTCTCATCGCCATCGGCATGAACGGCGAGCCGCTCCCGCTGGAGCACGGCTTCCCGGTGCGGATGGTCGTCCCCGGCCTCTACGGCTACGTCTCGGCGACCAAGTGGCTGGTCGACATCGAGGTCACGAAGTTCTCGGACTTCAAGGCCTACTGGACGACGCGCGGCTACGACGCCGAGGCGCCCATCAAGCTCTCCTCCCGCATCGACGTCCCCAAGGCGTTCGAGGCCCTCCCGCGCGACAACGTCCGCATCGGCGGCGTCGCCTGGGCCCAGTCCGTCGGCATCGAGCGCGTCGAGGTGAAGATCGACGACGGTGACTGGCAGGACGTCGACCTCGCCGCCCAGGACAACGTCAACACGTGGCGCCAGTGGTCCTGGACCTGGGAGGACGCCACCGAGGGCACCCACCAGGTGACCGTGCGGGCGACCGACGCCGACGGCACCACACAGACCTCCGACCGTGTGCCCATCGCACCGGACGGGTCGACCGGCTGGCACAACGTCAGATTCCGTGTCGAGTAGCAGGACGAAACACCCAACCAAGGAGAAGAAACATGCGCACGACCACCAAGAGCAAGAGCCTCGCGATCGCAGCCGTGGCCTCGCTGTCCCTGTTCACCGCGGCCTGCGGCTCGTCCAGCGACGACAGCGCCTCGTCCGACAGCGAGTCCTCCTCGACCCCGTCCTCGGAGGCCGCGTCCGACGCCGGTTCCGACCTCGTCGGCCCGGGCTGCGCCGACTACGCCAAGGCCGTCCCGGACGGCGCCGGCTCGGTCGAGGGCATGGCCCAGGACCCGGTCGCCACGGCCGCCAGCAACAACCCGCTGCTGAAGACGCTCGTCCAGGCCGTCTCGGGCAAGCTCAACCCCGACGTGAACCTCGTCGACACCCTCAACGGTGGCGAGTTCACGGTGTTCGCGCCGGTCGACGACGCGTTCGCCAAGCTGCCCGCCGACACGGTGAAGACGCTCGGTACCCCCGAGGGCGCCAAGACCCTCGAGTCGGTCCTGACCTACCACGTCATCCCCGGCCAGATCGCGCCCGACGAGATCGACGGCACGCACAAGACGGTCAACGGCGCCGACCTCGAGGTCACCGGCTCCGGCGACGACATCAAGGTGAACGGCAACGCCGCCGTCATCTGCGGTGGCGTCAAGACCGCCAACGCCACGGTGTACCTGATCGACTCGGTGCTCATGCCGCCGGCCAGCTGATCACGGCATCCCTCCGGTCACGGGGCCCGGCTCTCCTCGGGGGAGTCGGGCCCCGTCCCGTTGCCGGGCCCGGCGGCCCGGCTGGTTCGCCCGTAGGCTGCTGACGTGCCGACACCTGGGACCCGGCTCGCGGACGAGTTCGACCGCGCAGCCCCACGCTACGACCTGCTCACCGCCCTCAATCCGGGCTACCACGGCGCCCTGCGCGACGCGGCCCGCCAGCTCGTGGCGCGGCTGCCCCGTCGCGAGACGTGGCCGACGCTCTGGGACCTCGGCTGCGGCTCCGGACTGTCGACGCAGGCCCTGGTCGACGCCGCCGGCCCCGAGGCCCGCATCGTCGGGCTCGACGCCTCCGCCGGCATGCTCGCGCAGGCGCAGGAGAAGACCTGGCCCGACGGCGTCAGCTTCGTCCAGGCCCTCGCGCAGGACCTGCCCGACGTCGCGCTGCTGCACCTCGACGGCCCCGCCGACGGCGCGTTCGGCGCCTACCTGCTGCGCAACGTGCCGGTCGACCAGCGCGACGCCACGGTCGCGGCGATCGCCGACCAGGTCCGTCCGGGCGGCTGGATCGCGCTGCAGGACTACCACGTGAAGGGCTCCCCGGCGGCGCAGGCGGTGTGGAGCGCGGTCTGCTGGGGCGTGGTCACGCCGCTGTCCGTCGCGGTGCGCGGCAACCCCTCCATCTACCGCTACCTCTGGCGCAGCGTGCTCGAGAACGACTCCACCGCCGAGCTGCAGGCCAGGCTCGAGCGGGCCGGGCTGACCGACGTCACGTGGTCGACCGCCGGCGGGTGGCAGCACGGCACCCTGCACACCGTCCTCGCGCGCAAGCCCCTCTGACGCATGGTCCGACGCATCCCGCCGGGGCGTGACCGCCACGCCGTCCTGCACGCCGCCGCGCCGGGGACCGCCAAGCTGCAGGAGCCGCGACACGTCGTCGTGGTCGGTGGCGGCATCGCCGGCCTCGGAGCCGCGGTCGTGCTGGCCGAACGCGGGGTGCGGGTGACGCTGCTGGAGGCCTGCGAGCAGCTCGGCGGGCGCGTGCGGTCGTGGCCCGTCGGCGACGCCGAGGCGGGTGGAGCCGGGCGCACGATGAGCCGCGGCTTCCACGCGTTCTTCCGGCAGTACTACACGCTGCGCTCGCTGCTGCGCCGCGTCGACCCGACGCTCGCGCACCTCGTGCCGGTGCCCGACTACCCGTTGCGTCGCGGCGACGGCCTCACCGACTCCTTCGCCGCCCTGCCGACCACACCACCGTTCAACCTGCTCGCGTTCGTGCTGCGCAGCCCGACGTTCCCGGTCTCGGCGCTGCCGTCGGTGCACGTGCCGAGCGCGCTCGAGCTCGTCGCCACCGACTACCCGGCCAGCCACGAGCGCTACGACGGCGAGTCGGCGCAGGCCTTCCTCGACCGGTTGAACTTCCCCGAGGGTGCCCGCCACCTCGCGCTCGAGGTGTTCGCGCGGTCGTTCTTCGCGCACCCGAGCGAGTTCGGCGCCGGCGAGCTGGTGGGCATGTTCCACGCCTACTTCACGGGCAGCTCCGAGGGGCTGATGTTCGACGTCCCCGACGACGACTACGACACCGTCCTGTGGGCGCCGCTCGGCCGCTACCTGGAGGGGCTCGGTGCCGACGTGCGGCTCGGGACCGCCGTGAAGGGTGTCCGGCCCGAGGGCGACGGCTGGCGGGTCGACGTCGCGGACGGGTCGGTCACGGCCGACGCGGTCGTCGTCGCCACCGACCCGCGCGCCACGCGTGCGCTCGTCGGGGCACTGCCGGCGGACGACGACGAGCGCGTCGCGTGGCAGCGCAGGGTCGCGGAGGGCCGCAACGCGCCGCCCTTCGGTGTGCTGCGCGTGTGGCTCGACGGGCGCGTGGCGCCCGAGCGGGAGGCGTTCCTCGGCACGAGCGGCTACGACCTGCTCGACAACGTCACCGTGCTCGAGCGCTTCGAGGCAGGCGCGTCGCGGTGGACGGCGGAGCACGGCGGATCGGTCGTCGAGCTGCACGCCTACGCAGCCGACCCGTCCCGCGACCCCGACCTGGCGGGCGACGGACCACACGGGATCGACGTCGAGCGGCTGCGCAGCCGTCTGCTCGCCGGTCTGCACGACGTGTACCCGGAGACGCGCGACCTGGTCGTGAGGCACGAGGAGCTCCTGGTCGAGGACGACTGCGGTCTCGTCGGCACGGGACCCTGGCGCGACCGGCTCACCGTCCAGACCCCGTACCCCGGGCTGGTCCTGGCCGGTGACGGACTGCGCGTCGACTGGCCGATCGCCCTCATGGAGCGCGCCGCGACCACGGGCGTCCTGGCGGCGAACCGGCTGCTCGAGGGCTGGGGCGTGCGCGGCGAGGACGTCTGGACGGTACCCCTGCAGGGTCTGGTGCACCGGCTCCCCGGTCGCGGTCGGCGACCGTCGTGAGCCGGCGTCGCGCCGTGGTGGCGGACGAGCCCGACGCACCCCGCGTCGAGCGCGTCGACGCCGCGGGCAGGCCCGGTGTGAGCACCGTGTGGCGGCTGCGCTCGCTCGAGGCCGCGCGTCAGGTGCTGCGCGCGCGGCACGCCACCACGCAGGCCGGGTTCACCGCCGAGGCCATCCCGCAGGGCTACCTCGAGCACCACCCGATCCTCGTGTCCGACGGTCCGCAGCACGACGAGCAGCGACGCAAGGTCGCGCGCTTCCTCGCGCCCACCGTCGTCGCGGTCCGCTACACCGACCTGATGCACACCACCGCCGACCGGCTGCTCGCCCAGGCGGTCGCCGACGGCGGCTGCACGCTCGACGAGCTGGCCCTGCTCTACACCGTCGAGGTCACGGCCGAGGTGGTCGGCCTCACGGAGTCGTCGGTGCCGCGCATGGCGCGTCGGCTCGAGGCCATGTTCAGCCAGCCGCCGTTCGACGTCACCCGCCGCGACCTCGGCCGCACCCGACGCCAGTGGATGCAGGCCGCCGTCAACGGGCTCGTCCCCGTGGGGCGGCTCTTCCTGGCCGACGTCCGTCCGGCGGTCCGGGCGCGTCGGCGGGAGCCGCGCGACGACATCGTCAGCCACCTGCTCGCCGAGGGGTACTCGACGGCCAGCATCCTCGTCGAGTGCGTCACCTACGGCACCGCGGGGATGGTGACGACGCGCGAGTTCGTGGTCATGGCGGCGTTGCACCTGCTCGACGACGACGCGCTGCGTGCGCGGTACCTCGTCGCGCCCGAACCGGAACGGCTGGCGATCCTCGGCGAGGTCATCCGTCTGGAGCCGGTCGTCGGGCACCTCTACCGGCGGGCTCAGCAGCCCATCGACGTCAGCGACGGCGGACAGTCCTGGACGATCCAGCCGGGCGACCTGGTCGACGTGTGCGTGCGCTCCACCAACGCCGACCCCGAGGCCGTCGGCGCCGCGCCGCTCGACCTCTGCCCCGGACGCTCGCTGCCTGCCGGCGTGGGCGAGCCGGTGCTGGCGTTCGGCGACGGCGAGCACAAGTGCCCCGGCCAGCCCCTCGCCCTGCTCGAGACCGACGCGCTGCTCGTCCGGCTGCTCGCGCTCGAGCCGCGTCTGGTGGCCGAGCCCGAGCTGGGGTGGGACCACCTCGTCGCGGGCTACTGGCTGCGCGGGGCCAGGCTCGCCCTCGGCGACGGCGGACCCGACGGCGGCAGCCCGCGGCGGGGACCCCGCACGAGCACGTCGGCCAGGATCGCTACCTTCGTGCGCGGCCTCACCCGGTGGCGGCCCGAGAAGACGTCGTAGTCGGCAGCCTCGACGAGGTCGAGGATGCGCGCGTACATGCGCAGGGCGGTGGCGACGCAGCGGGCGCCCGGGGGCGGCAGCATCGCGACGCCGGGCGCCGCCTGGCGGTAGAGGGCGCGGTTGCGCTCGACCTGCTCGGCCATCATCGAGCGCCACGCCGGCGTCACGCGTCGTTCGGCGGGGTCGACGCCGTAGCGGGCGAGGTCCTCCTGCGGCAGGTACACGCGCCCGCGGTCGAGGTCCTCGCCGACGTCGCGCAGGAAGTTCGTCAGCTGGAACGCGTGCCCGAGCGCGCGTGCCGGCTCCTTCGCCGCCGGCGTGAGCGGCTGCAGCACGGGCAGCATCATCTCCCCGATCACGGCGGCGGAGCCCTCCATGTAGCCGTCGCGCAGCTCCTCCCAGGTGGCCCAGGTGGTGCGGGTCAGGTCGAGCTCCATCGCCCGGAAGAACCGGTCGAAGCACTCGGGGTCGGTGCCCCGGCGCTGCAGGCTGTCGACGACGGCCGCCATGACCGGCTCGTCGGCGCCGCCCGCCGCGACGCTGTCCCAGAAGTGCTGCTCGAAGCGTCGCAGCCGCGCGGCCGGGTCGGTCTCGTCGTGCCCGGGCACCGCGGGGTCGACGCGCTCGGGCTCGTCGACGATGTCGTCGGCCAGCCGACAGAGGGCGTAGACGGTGTACACGTCGATCCGCTGCTCGCGCGGCAGCAGCCGGGCGCCCCAGTAGTAGGTGGTGCCGTGCGCCCGCGTCAGCTCGGCGCACCGGGCGTAGCCGGCCGCGAGCCGCGGGTCGGGGTGCAGGGGACGGGCCATGGTGACACCCAGCCTAGGACGTGCGGCCGTGCCACGATGGGTGCCGTGGAGCGCGGGCGGACGTGAGCGGCGGACGGGTCGACGTGGCGGTGGTCGGCCTCGGGCCAGCAGGTCGCTCGCTGGCGTCGGCGTGCGCGGCGCGGGGTCTGCGCGTCGTCGCCGTCGACCCGCGTCCCGACGCGGTCTGGACGCCCACGTACGGGGTCTGGGAGGACGAGCTCGCCGGGCTGCCCGCGACGGTGGTCCGGTCCCGGCTGGCGGCGCCGGAGGTCCGGGCCCACGAGGCGCACCAGCTGTCGCGTCCGTACGTCGTGATCGACAACGTCGCGCTGCAGGCCGCCCTGGCCCTCGACGACGTGGACGTGCGCCGCGGCCGGCTCGACGACGCCGAGGTCGCGGCGCTGTCGTCGTCGGCGCGCGTGGTGGTCGACGCGCGCGGCGCCCGGCCGCAGGGCCTGTGTGCCGACGATCCCGCCCCCGCGCAGACCGCGTTCGGGGTGGTCGTGCCCGACGACGTCGCGGCCCCGGCGCTGCAGGGCGCGGAGGGGCTGCTGATGGACTGGCGGACGGACTGGCGGGGGGATGGGGGCGGCGGGACCGCGGGTCTGCGACCGTCGTTCCTCTACGCGATCCCGCTCGGCGACGGGACCGTGCTTTTGGAGGAGACCTGCCTGGCCGCCTCGCCGCCCCTGCCCGTGGCGGAGCTGAAGGCGCGGTTGCGGCGTCGGCTCGCGGCGCGCGGCGTCGACCCGTCGGCCGTCGACGCCCCGCTGCACCGCGAGGTCGTGCACATCCCGATGCGTGGTCGGGGTCGACCGCCGGTGCCGGGCACACTCGCGCACGGCGTGGCCGGCCGGGGTGGCCACGTGGTGACGGGTTACTCGGTGGCGCACGCGCTGCGTCGCTCGCGCGCGCTGGCGGACGAGCTGGCCACCGGTCAGGTGCCGCGTCGGGTCGATGCGGTGGCACCGGCCGACGCGCTGCGCGAGGCGGGTCTGCGGGCGGTGCTGCGGCTCGACGTCGACGGCACGCTCGCCCTCTTCGACGGCTTCGGCCACCTCCCCGCCCACCTGCAGCGCGCCTACATGGCGCGCGACGGCGACCTCACCGACGTCGCGGCGGCCATGTGGTCGATGTTCCGCCGGATGCCCTGGTCGGGCCGCCGCGAGCTCGCCCGCGCCACCCTCCTCCCCTAGCCCCTCCCCACCCACCCCCCACCGACTTTTGGACAGTTGCGGGGCGTCCGGGGCACCGGAAGTGCCCCGGACGTGTCCAAAAGTCGGGTGGGGTGGGGTGGGGGGGGGTGCTCAGCGGACGAGCTGGTTGACGCGCTCGGCCGCCAGGCGGCCCGACGGGAGGACCATGGGGACGCCGACGCCGGGGACGGTGCCCGAGCCGGCGAAGACGAGGCCGGGGACCCGCTTGTCGACGTTGGCGGGACGGAACGGGCCCGTCTGGGCGAACGTGTGCGCCAGCGCGAACGGGGTGCCCGCGGCCATGCCCTGCTCGTGCCACTCCAACGGAGTCACGAGCTCGTCGACGACCACGTCGGTCGGGTAGCCCGACCGCTCCAGGAACGCCAGCAGCCGCTCGCGCATCGGCTCGCGCTCGGCCTTCCAGTCCAGCCGTCCGACGTCGAGGTTGGGCGTCGGCTCCAGCACGTAGAGGGTGCTGTGACCCTCGGGCGCGGCCTCGTCGTCGTCGAGCGAGTGCACCGTCACCAGCCGCGACGGGTCGCGCATGAGCGTGCCGCGCTTCATGAGGTCCTCGAAGGCCTCGTTCCACTGCTGGCCGAAGTGGATGTTGTGGTGCGCCTTACCCTCCGGCACGCCCTTGACGCCCACGTGCCAGACGACGCACGACGGCGAGTAGTCGCCGCCCAGGCGTCCGCCGATGCCCCGCACCGCACGCGGCGGGCGCAGGTCGGGCAGCAGCCATGTGTACGCGGTCGGCAGGTCGATGGTGCACACGACGGCGTCGGCGGCGACCGTGCCCTCGCCCGTCGCGACCCCGCGCACCCGACCTCCGGAGTCGCGCACGAGCGCCGTCACCGTGGTGCCGTAGCGGATCTCCGCGCCGGCGTCGGTGGCCGCGTCGGCGAGCGCCCGCGGCACGGCACGCATGCCGCCCTTCGGGAAGTAGACGCCCTCGATCGAGTCCATGTAGGTGATCACGGCGTAGAGGGCGAGCGCGTCGTCCGGGGCGAGCCCCGCGTACATCGCCTGGAAGGAGAACAGGCGGTGCAGGCGCTCGTCGGCGAACCGACGCCGGATCATCGGCCCCAGCCGCCCGAAGCCGCCCATCGCGAGCAGCCGCGCCGCCGCGGCCGGACGCGACAGCAGGTCGGTCGGCCGGTCGAAGTTGCGGTCGATGAAGTGCGGCATCTCCGTGAGGTACAGCCGCCGCAGCCAGGTGACGAACTCATCGAACGCGGCGGCGTCGACGCTGCCGCACTCGCGGTGGATCTCGGCGCGCATGGCCTCGTGGCCGTGCCGCACCTCCAGGGTCGACCCGTCGGCGTAGAACGCGCGGTAGGCGGGGTCGAGCAGCGTCAGCTCGAGCCGCTCGGCCAGGCTCGACCCTGCCGCGCGCAGCGGCCGGTCGATCAGGTCGGGCATCGTCAGCACGGTCGGTCCGGTGTCGAACGTGAACCCGTCGCGCTGCAGGATGCCGGCCCGACCGCCGGGCACGTCCTCGCGCTCCAGCACCGTCACGCGGTGGCCGTCGCCCACCAGGTGGCAGGCGGCGGCCAGGCCGGCGAGCCCTGCTCCGACGACGACGACGTGACTCATGCGGACCTCCAGGAGACGGTGCGGGCGACCGCGCGCAGTCCGGCGACGCCGGCCGCGGTCAGGGGGGAGCCGACGAGGGCCTGCTCGGCACGCTCGGTCTCGTCGACGATGCGCTGCTCGACGTCCTGGCGGACGCCGGACTCCTCGAGCGCGCGCTGCAGCAGGGCGACGTCGCCGGGACGTGCCTCGGCCGTGCCGACCCGCGTCATCGCGGCGGCGGCCTCGCCCGTGAGCCGCTCGGCACCGAGCGCCCAGATCATGGTGGTCTTGCCCTCGCGCAGGTCGTCGCCCGACGGCTTGCCGGTGACGTCGGGGTCGCCCCAGACGCCCAGCACGTCGTCGCGCCAGGCGAACGCGCGGCCGAGGTGCAGCCCGAAGCGGTCGAGCACCTCGCGCTGCGCCGCGGTGGCACCGGCGGCGATCGCGCCGAGCTGCAGCGGTCGGGCCACGGTGTACGCGCCGGACTTGAGCACCGCGACCGCCTCGACGTGCGCGAGGTCGGTCCGACGGCTGGCCGCCCCGGTGAGGTCGGCCCGCTGGCCGGCGATCAGCTCGAGGGTCAGCTGGTACCAGGACTCGCGCAGGACCGCGGGCAGCGTGTGCACGAGCCGGTCGGCCTCGTGGTGGGCCAGGTCGCCGAGAAGGATGGCGACGTTCTCGCCGAAGCGGGTGGCGTCGCCGTGCGCCCGTGCTGCGCGGTGCTGGGCCGCGGCGACGACGTGCGCGGCCGCAGCGCCGCGTCGCTCGCCCGACTGGTCCATCACGTCGTCGTGCACCAGCGCGAAGAGGTGCAGGGTCTCCAGCGCGGCAGCCACGCGGACGACGTCGTCGTGGGCGGGTGTCGCGAGCGTCCCGCCGGCGGCGACGAAGCCCCAGTGGCACATCTGCGGACGCAGCCGCTTGCCCCGACCCTGCAGCAGCGTGTGCAGCCATCCGGGCAGGTCGTCGGTGAGGGGTCCGGGGGTGCCCGCCGGCGCGAGGCCTTCCCAGACGGTGCCCATCCAGGCGAGCTCGGCCGACAGCAGGTCGCTGACGGCGTCGAGCGTGACGCGCACCGGCGCGTCGGCGTCCGACGACTCGAGCCGGCCCGCGGGCGGCGGGCCGAGGGGGAGCCGGGCACGCTCGGCGTCGAGCTGCGGCACCTGAAGCACCGACCACGGGCTGTAGACGGCCGGCGTGGCACGCGCGGCGGCCACGAGGTCGGACCAGGCGACCCAGGCGTGCTCGCCGACCTCGTCCGGGTCGGGCGAGAGGGGCCCGTCCGCGCGGGCGACGAAGACGGGGCAGACCTCGTTCTCGACCACACCGCTGGCGTCGACGGCGCGGTAACGGAAGTCGGGCAGCAGCAGACGCAGGTCGCGCACCTCCACTCCGAGCTCCTCGCGGACGCGCCGACGCACGGCGTCCTCGACCGCCTCGCCGGGCCGGGGGTGCCCGCAGCACGAGTTGGTCCAGACGCCGGGCCAGGTCCGCTTCGAGAGCGCCCGGCGGGTCAGGAGCACCCGGCCGGCGTCGTCGAACAGGTGCACCGAGAACGCCTGGTGCAGCGGCGTGTCGGCGCCGTGCACGTCGAGGCGCGGCGCCGTGCCGGTGGGTGTGCCGTCGTCGTCCAGCAGGACGACCAGGTCCTGCTCGCTCTCGATCGCGGTCATCGCGGTGCCGCCTCCGTCCCCTGGGTCCCCTCCATCCTCTCGGACACGCCGCCGGTCCGCCCGGCGACGGGCCCGCCCGACACCCGCTAGCCTGCGACCGTGGGCGCCATCCATCTGATCCGGCACGGCCAGGCCTCGTTCGGCAGCGACGACTACGACCAGCTCTCCGCCCTCGGCACCCGTCAGGGGAGCTGGCTCGGGCTCGCCTGGGAGGCGGCCGACTTCCGGCCGCACTGGTCGGTGGCCGGCTCGCTGCGACGGCACGCCCAGACCGCCGTCGCGGTGCTCGACGCGGTCGACGGCGACCTCTACGACGTCGACGCCGGGTGGGACGAGTACGACCACCTCGCCCTGGCGGGCGAGAAGGTCACGCCGACGACGGACCCTCGCGAGTTCCAGGCGCACCTCGACGCCGCGCTCGGCGCGTGGGTCAGCGGGGCGCCGTCACCGGTCGAGTCGTTCGCGGAGTTCTCCGCCCGGGTGCTGCGCGCACTCGACGAGGCCGTCGCGCAGGCCGGGTCGGGCCGACGCGTCGCGGTGTTCACGTCGGGCGGGCCGATCGCGTTGGTCGCGTCGCACCTGCTGGCGGGTGACGCGTCGCTGTTCATCCCGCTCAACCGGGTGGTGGTGAACGCGTCGGTGACCACGCTCATCGTCGGGCGCGGCGGCACGCGGCTGCTCACCTACAACGAGCACGGCCACGTGCCCGCCGACCAGGTCACGTTCCGGTAGGGCTCACTCCCACTTCATCGCGAAGCCGAACGCGGCCACGATGAAGCCCATGCCGATGACGATGTTCCAGTCGCCGAGGTCGGAGTAGACCGGGATGGTGATGTCGGTGCCGGAGATGACGTAGAAGACCACGATCCACAGCAGGCCGACGACGGCCGACGCGATCATCAGCGGCGCGGCGAACCGGCTGCCGGTGGGCGTGCCGGGCTCGGGCTCGGGGCGGGTGCGCGAGGCGACCGACGAGGCGGCGAACGCGATGACCGCGGCGATCGCGAAGTTCCAGGCGCCGAGGTCGAACAGGCCCGGGATCGCGCCGATCTTCGGGAACGAGCGGTCGGAGACCGTGAAGAAGGCGCCGACCGCCCAGGCGACGGCCACCACCAGCAGCAGCAGGGCGAGCGGGTGCGCCCAGCCGCCTCGGCGCGTGCGGACCGTGCTCGGGGTGCTGTTCTTGGCCACGGGGATCTCTTTCGGTGCCGTCTGCAGGTTCTGGGCCGTCTGCAGGTTCTGGGCTAGCGTAGTCGGCGTCGCGGACGGTGTCGGAGTGGGGAGAGGTGCTCGCATGTCGGGGACGCGTGCACGCTCGCGGACGAGGTCGTCGCGCGGCTGGTCCGTCGCGGTGCTCGGGGTCTGCCTGGTGGCCGGCCTCACCGCCGCGGCCGCGCACCGCACGTCCGACGGCCAGGACCTGCGACCGGCCGGTGGCGACGTCGCGTCGCTGGTCGGCGAGCGGGAGCGTCGGGTCGAGCAGCGACAGGCCGACGTGGTCGACCTGCAGCGCGAGATCGACGCCGCGACCGCCGCTGCCGACGACGCCAGCGGGGTCGAGGCGATCGTGCGACGGCTGCGCACCCTGCGCGACCTGGCCGGGCTCAGCACGGTGCGCGGGCCGGGCATGCGGGTCACGCTGACCGACGCCCCGCGCGACGCCGACTCCGCCGGGATCGACCCGAACTACCTCGTCGTGCACCAGCAGGACCTGCAGGCGTTCGTCAACGCCCTGTGGGCCGGGGGCGCCGAGGCCGTGAGCCTGCAGGGCCAGCGGCTCGTGTCGACGACGGCGATCGTGTGCGTCGGCTCCAACGTCATCATCGACGGGCGGCCGTTCTCGCCGCCGTACGTCATCGAGGCGGTGGGCGACGTGCCCGGCATGACCTACTCGCTCGGCTCGTCCCCCGAGGTGGCGAACTTCGAGCGCTACGTGACGAAGTTCCGGCTCGGCCTGAAGGTCACCACGGGCGACGACCTGGTGGTCGCGCCCTACGGTGGCGCGACCGTCCTGCGGTACGCGTCGGCGCTCTCCTGACCGGCGTGGCCGCCGGTCAGGAGAGTCCGGCTACTGCCCGGGGGTGAGGTCGAGGTCGGCGGCGCCGTCGCCGTTGCCGTCCGGGGCGTCACCGTTGCCGTCGGCCTGGTCGCCGCCCTGGTCGTCGCCCTCGTTGCTCGACACCGTGATCTCGATGGTGGTGCCCGGCGGCACCGACGTGCCCGCCGGCGTGCCCTGGTTGGTGACCTGGCCCTTCGGTGCGGTGGCGATCGGGTCCTCGGTGACCGAGACCTCGAGGTCGGCCTCCTGCAGGGTCTTCTCCGCCTCCTCCTGCGTCATGCCGACCAGGTTGGGCACCTGTACCTCGCCCTGCGACACGATGACGGTGACCGTCGTGCCGGCGTCGACGCTGACGCCGGCCGCGGGGTTGGTGTTGATGACGGAGTTGCGGCTCTGGTCCGACGCGCGTTCCTCGCGCTTGACCTTGAGCCCCTGCCCCTCGAGCGCGGCCTTCGCCTCGTCGAAGGTGTAGCCGACGACGTTGGGCACCTGGACCTGCGCCGGTCCGGTGGAGACGACCAGCGTCACCTCGGTCCCCTTGTCGACCTCGGTGCCGCCTTCGGGGTCCTGGGAGACGACGTTGCCCTCCTCGACGTCGCCGTCGGCGCGCTCCTGCGTCTGCACGGTGAAGCCGTCGCGCTCGAGCGTCCGCTGCGCCGCGACGGCGTCCTGGCCGGTGACGTCGGGGACCTCGACCTGGGCGGGCGCCGGCGGGGGCTGGTTGGCCTGGTTGTAGGCGTAGATGCCGATGCCGGCGAGCAGCAGGAGCAGCAGGATCGCGAGCGCCCAGTACAGCGGCTTGCGGTTCTTGCGCTCCTCCTCGTCCTCGACGGCGGGCTGCGTGCCGGTGGCCGCGGCGGCCGCCACGGCCGGGGCGACGGCGGTCGCGGCCGGCACGACCGAGGTGGCCGCGGTCGGGGCCTCGACCTGCTGGCCGGCGATGGCCCGCTCGAGGTCCTTGCGCATGTCGGCGGCCGACTGGTAGCGGTCGTCGGTGCGCTTCGCGAGCGACTTCGCGACGATGTGGTCGACGGCCTGCGTCACCTCGGGGTTCAGCTGCGACGGCGGTCGGGCGTCCTCGCGGACGTGCTGGTAGGCGACCGACACGGGGCTGTCGCCGACGAACGGCGGACGTCCGGTGAGCAGCTCGTACAGCAGGCAGCCGGTGGAGTAGATGTCGGAGCGGGCGTCGACGGTCTCGCCCCGGGCCTGCTCGGGCGACAGGTACTGAGCGGTGCCGATGACCGCCGCGGTCTGCGTCATCGCGCTGGAGGAGTCGGCGATCGCGCGGGCGATGCCGAAGTCCATGACCTTGACCTGGCCCGACGGCGTCAGCATGACGTTGGCGGGCTTGATGTCGCGGTGGATGATGCCGGAGCGGTGCGAGTAGTCGAGCGCGCTGAGCACGTCGGCCGTGATCGACAGGGCGCGCTCGGGCAGGATCTTGCGGTCGTCGCGCATGATCTCGCGCAGCGTCTGGCCCTCCACGTACTCCATGACGATGTACGGGATGTGGTTGCCGTGCTTGTCGGTCGACTCGCCCGTGTCGTAGACGGCGACGATCGCGGGGTGGTTCAGTGCGGCGGCCGACTGCGCCTCGCGGCGGAAGCGGGCCTGGAAGGTGTCGTCGGAGGACAGGTCGGCGCGCAGCTGCTTGATGGCCACGGTGCGGCCGAGGCGCAGGTCGCGCGCGACGCGGACGTCGGCCATGCCTCCGCGACCGAGCAGCCCGCCGAGCTCGTAGCGCTCGCCGAGCAGGATGGGCTCGTCGCCGGATCCGGTCATGGGGTCACTCTCCCTAGGGGGGTCGAAGTCACTCACCGAGCACCGCCTCGATGACGGAGCGTGCGATGGGGCCGGCGAGGCGTCCACCGGCGATCTCGTTGCGGGCCGTGCTCGAGGACTCGACGACGACGGCGACGGCGACCTTGGGGTCGTTCGCCGGGGCGAGGGCCACGAACCAGGCGTAGGGGGGTCGGTCGGGGGTCGACTGCGCGGTGCCGGTCTTGGCGCCCACCTGGACGCCGGGGATCTGCGCCGACGTGGCGGTGCCCGACTGGACGGTCGCCACCATCATCGAGCGCAGGATCGCCGCGTTGTCGGCGCTCATGGCGCGGTCGAGCTCTTCCGGCTCCAGCGAGTCGAGCACGCGCAGGCTGGGCGAGCGGACCGACTTGACCACCTGCGGCTTCATGACGACGCCGTCGTTGGCGATGCCGGCGCCCACCATCGCCATCTGCAGCGGGGTGGCCGCGACCTCGAACTGACCGATGCCGCTCTGCGCGAGCTGCGGGGCCTCCAGGTCGGTGCCCTCGGCCGTGAACTGGCTGGCGTTGCTGGCCAGGCCCTCGAGCGGGTCGGTGCCGAAGCCGAACTTGCGGGCTTGCTCGTCGAGCTTGTCCTGGCCGATCTTGCCGGCCAGGTCGCCGAAGGAGACGTTGCAGGAGACCTGCAGGGCCTGCTCGAAGGTGATCGGGTCGCCGCCGCAGTTGCCGCCGTTCTCGTTGGGCAGCGTGTACTGGATGCCGGGGAAGGAGAGGCTGGCGCCACCCTTCACGCGGCTGTCGGCCTTGAGGTTGAGGTCCTCCAGCGCCGCGGCGGCCGTGACGAGCTTGAACGTCGAGCCGGGCGGGAGGATCTGCTGCGTCGCGCGGTTGGTCAGCGGGTCGTCCTCGTTGGCCTGCAGACGCTTCATCGCCTCGGTGACCTTCGAGAAGTCGTGGCTGGCGAGCACGTTGGGGTCGTAGGAGGGCTGGCTGACCATCGCGAGCACGGCGCCCGTCTTGGGGTCGAGCGCCGCGACGGCGCCCTTCGTGCCCTCGCCGAGCGCCTCCAGGCCGCTCGCGGCGACCTTCTGCGCGCGCGGGTTGATGGTCAGCTCGACGCTGCCGCCCTGGGGCTTCTTGTTGGCGAGCAGGTCGACGACGCGGCTGACGAAGAGCCGGTTGTCGCTGCCGGACAGCACCTGGTTCTGCGAGCGCTCGAGGTTGGCGCTGCCGTAGATGTAGGAGAAGTAGCCGGTGAGCGGGGCGTACAGCGTCGACTGCGGGTACACCCGCTGGAACTTGTACTGGTCCTTGCTCGGCTTGCTCTCGGCGACGGGCTCGTCGCCCACGAGGATCGCGCCGCGGTCGCGGCTGAAGTCGGCGTCGATGACGCGCTTGTTGCCCTGGCGCGCGTTGAGGTCGCCGGCCTCGACGAACTGCACGTAGTTGACGTTGATCAGCAGCGCCGCGAACAGCACGAGGCAGGCGACGGCGAGGTTGCGGATGGGCTTGTTCACGACAGCTTCACCACCTGGGTCTCCTCGTCGTGGTCGAACTGCGACACCTCGGGCGCGGGGCGTCGGGTCTGGTCGCTGATGCGCAGGAGCAGCGCGATGATGGCCCAGTTCATGACCACGGACGAGCCGCCCTGCGCCATGAACGGCGTGGTCAGGCCGGTCAGCGGGATGAGGCGGGTGACGCCGCCGATGACGACGAAGATCTGCAGCGCCATCGAGACGGCGAGGCCGGCGGCGAGCAGCTTGCCGAACGCGTCACGGCAGGTGAGCGCGATGCGCATGCCGCGCTCGACGACCAGGCCGTAGATGACGAGGATCGCCATGAGTCCGGTCAGGCCGAGCTCCTCGCCCATCGCGGAGGCGATGAAGTCCGAGAACGCGAACGGGGTGAGCTGGGGGCTGCCCTGCCCCCAGCCGGTGCCGAGCACGCCGCCGTAGGCCATCCCGAACAGACCGTTGATGATCTGCCCGTTGCGGTCGGGGTCGGAGAAGGGGTCGAGCCAGGCGTCGAAGCGCACGCGCACGTGCCCGAACGCGAGGTAGCCGAAGTAGGCGCCGGCCACGAACAGGCTGCCGCCGACGACGAGCCAGCCCGGCCGCTCGGTGGCGATGTAGAGCATGACGACGAACAGGCCGAAGAACAGCAGCGACGAGCCGAGGTCGCGCTGGAAGACGAGGATGGCGATGCTGATCAGCCAGGCCGCGCCGATGGGGCCGAGGTCGCGGCCGCGCGGGAGGTCGATCCCGGCGAAGCGTCGGCCGGCGAGCGCGAGGGCGTCGCGCTTCACGACGAGGTAGCCGGCGAAGAAGATGGCCAGGCAGATCTTGGCGGCCTCGCCGGGCTGGAAGCTGAACGGGCCGATGTTGATCCAGATGCGCGCGCCGCGGATGTTCTGCCCGATGACGGGCAGCAGCGGCAGCACCAGCAGCGCGAGCGCGACGAAGCCGAAGGTGTAGGTGTAGGCCTGCAGACGACGGTGGTCGCGGATGACGAGCAGCACGACGGCGAACAGGGCGATGCCGATGCCCGACCACATGAGCTGGTTGGTGGCGAGCGGGCCAAACGCGTCGTTGCCCATCGCCTGGTAGCCGAGGTCGATGCGGTAGATCATCGCCAGTCCCAGCCCGTTGAGGCAGATGACCAGCGGCAGCAGGACGGGGTCGGCGTAGGGCGCGACCTTGCGGACGAGCAGGTGCGTGGCGACGGCGGCCGCGACCAGGAAGATCACGAGCCGCAGCGCGTCGGCCGGCACGCGACCCTCGGCGCCGAGGCCGACGGCGCAGTAGGCGCCGACGCCGATGAGCACGGCGAGCAGGGTCAGGGTGAGCTCGGCCCCGCGTCGCTTGCGCGGGACCAGGGTGGGTGTGCTCATGCGGACCGCTCCCGGTCGGCGGTGCGCGACGCGGAGGGGGACGGCGAGGGGGAGGGGCTCGGCGAGGGCGACGGCTCGGGCTCCTCGGCGAGGCCGCGCAGGTTCTCGACGATCTGCTCGGCGTCGGCGCGGCTGTCGGCCTCGATGCCGCCGCGCACCTGCTGCGCGCGGAAGGTGGGCAGGGTGTCGAGCTCGACGTCGGTGACCTCGTCGACGTGCTTGAGGGTGACGAGCGGCAGGTCGGCCTGGACGCCGCGGTAGATGACGACCTTGCCGTCGGCGGAGGCCACGTAGTACTGGTCCTGCGACCAGCGGTAGGCGTAGAACGCGCCGGCGGCGACGATGCCTACGACGACGGCGAGGGCGACGAGGCGGCGCACCCAGCGCCACTTGCTCGGCGGGCGCGGCGCGTAGCGCAGCTCCTCGGGGTCGACCTCCTTCTCGCGCCTGCGCTCCTTGCGCTCCTCGCGCGAGCGGGCCTTCCCGGAGCCACCGGAGGCGTTGCCGGTGCGGGGGCGGGGTCCCTCTGCGGCCGCGCCGACGAGCTGCGGGCGTCCGTCGGCCGACGAGAGCTCCTCTTCCGACACGGCACCGGAGGGCACGAGCTCGCCGATGACGACGGTGACGTTGTCGTAGCCGCCGTTCTCGAGCGCAGTGCGGACCAGGTCGGACGCGGCCTGGTCGATGGTCTCGGCGCTGAGCAGCTGCTGGATGGTGGCGTCGTCGACCATGTCGGACAGACCGTCGCTGCACAGCAGGAAGCGGTCGCCAACCTGCCCCTCGAACCACTCGAGGTCGGCGTCGTTGTCGTCGCGGCCGAGCATGACGCGCAGCAGGAGGGAGCGGTGCGGGTGCACGCGCGCCTCCTCGGGCGTCAGCTTCCCCTCCTCCACGAGGCTCTGCACGAACGTGTGGTCGGTGCTGATCTGGGTCAGCTCGCCGTCGCGCAGGAGGTACGCGCGCGAGTCGCCGATGTGGGCGGTGGCGAAGCGCTCGCCGTCCCACAGCATCGCCTCGAGCGTGGTGCCCATGCCCTCGACCGACGGGTCCTCGGCGACGAGCTCGCCGAGGCGCTGGTTGGCGTGGGCGACGGCCTTCTGGAGCGCCTCGAGCGGGTCGATCTCGGGCAGCTCGCGGTCGAGCTGGCGGATGACGTTCATGGTCTCGGCCGAGGCGAGGTCGCCGGCGGCCGCGCCGCCCATGCCGTCGGCGACGGCGATGAGGCGGCTGCTCGCGTAGCCGGAGTCCTGGTTGCTGGAGCGGCGCAGACCGACGTCGGTGAGCGCGACGTAGCGCAGGGTGAGGGACATCGTCCTACTTCCGCAGCTCGACGATGGTCTTGCCCAGCCGGACCTGGATGCCCAGGCCGATCGGGGTGGGGGACGTGATCCGCTGGCTGCCCAGGTAGGTGCCGTTGGTGGAGCCGAGGTCCTCGACGAACCACTGCTCGCCGTTGGTGGCGAAGCGGGCGTGGCGGGTGGAGACGTAGTCGTCGTCGAGGCGGATCGCGGCGTCGGTGCCGCGGCCGAGGAGGACGGGACCGTCGCCGAGCGGCACGCTCTGGCCGGAGTTGGGGCCGGAGACGACCTGCAGCTTGGTGGGCGCGCCGCGCGGGGTGCGCTGCTTGCGGCTCTTGGCGGGCTTCGCGGCGGCTGCGGCGCGGGGCTGCTTGGCGGGCTTCTGGTTCGGTGCCTTCGCGCCGAAGATGTCGGAGCGGATGACCGACACGGCCGACAGCACGAACAGCCACAGGACGGCGAGGAAGCCGATCTTGATGAGGGTGAGGGTCAGGTCCGTCATCGGTCCTCGCTCGTCGTGATGCGGATGGTGAGGACAGTGTTGCCGAGGCGGATCTCCGAGCCGTTGCCGACCGAGGCGGTCTGCACGCGGTGCCCGTTGAGGACGACGCCGTTGGTCGACTGCAGGTCGGTGATGGTGACGGTGGTGTTGCCGCCGGACTCGTGGACCTTGATGTCGGCGTGCCGGCGGGAGATGCCGGGGTCGTCGATGCGCAGGTCGGCCTCGCTGCCGCGTCCGACGACGACGCCGGGCGGGGTGAGGGGGTGCTTGAGGCCGTTGACCTCGAGCACGACCTGCGAGCTGCGCACGGCGGTCTCGGTCATGCGGGCGCCCTCGACGGGCCGGACGGCCGCGTTGGTGCGGCTGCGCACGCGGAAGCGTCCGGTGCCGAGGTCGGGCGCCTCGACGAGCTCGATGCGCAGGGGCCCGGCGAGGGTGTAGCGCTGCTCGGTGACGTGCTCCTGCACGAGCGTGGCGAGCTCGGTGGTGAGGGTGTCGCCGAAGGGGGCGAGCCGGCCGTGGTCGGTGGGCGAGAGCTCGACGGTGAAGTCGTTGGGGACGAGCATCCGCTGGCGCGAGAGCACGTGGGCGGAGTTGTCGACCTCGCGCTGGATCGCGGCGGCGATCTCCACCGGCTGCACGGCGCTGCGGAAGGCTCGGGCGAACGCGCCGGTGACTGCGCCCTCGAGCCGCTGCTCGAAGCGGCTGAGCACACCTGCCATCGGTTCTCGCCTCCTGCCGGGTCACGTGCGTGGGGTCGTCGGTGGTCCCGACGATGGTATCGGCAGGCACGACGCACGCGAATTGACGTGGGAACGCGTTCCATTCTTCCTGCCCCACCCCAGCCCCGCCGCCCTCTCCATCGGTGGCTCATCAACCCGCGCGCCGGCATCGGTGCCCCAGCACCCCCAGGAGCCCTGCTGCGGTTGCCCAGCCACCGACGGGCGGGTGCGGGTGCGTGGGAGCCGTGGTGTTAGACTCGGCGACTGTTCCTCAGGGAACGACGCGCGAGTGGCGGAACGGCAGACGCGCTGGCTTCAGGTGCCAGTGTCCGCAAGGGCGTGGGGGTTCAAATCCCCCCTCGCGCACCAGACGAGAAGCACGAGGAAGAACGAGAGAGCCGTGGGCGGCAACGCCGGCGGCTTTTTTCGTGCATCGATGTCGGGCTGGACGAGCAGGGACAGGCCCCCGTCGTGCCCGTCTCCGATTGTTGCGCAGGCGCGTTCGAGGACGCCCTGGCGCACCGATCCGTCGTCGTCGACGCAACGTGCAGGACCCGGGTCTCGGAGTCTGCCGCGGTGTTCACCTCTTGCGTGCCAGATTCACTGGCAGGTGCGCGAGCGAGGGGTGGATGGGGTGGTCGTTGACGACGATGGTGTCGTTCTCGGGCACGGTGTTCTCGAGGAGCTGGTCGCGGATGACCGCGCCTTGTGCGGTGAGCCAGTCGCGCACGCTCGCGTCGACGGTGAAGGCGTGGCGGGGGGAGCCCATGACGATGGTGCGGATGGTGCTGTAGAGGGGGTACTGGTTGGCGAGGTCGTCGAGAACGGACTGGCGTGCCGGGATGAGGTACTGGGGGTTCTCGTCTGCGGTGCGGGCTCTGCAGCCCTGCCCGAGCACCTGCAGGGACGTCATTACCTGCGCCAGCGCCTGTGCGGATGCGGTGTCGGGTGTTCGAGGGTTGATGCCGACTCCGTCGACGAAGAAGCAGTTCTCGCCCTGGGCGCTCGCGGGGGCGAGTGGTTTGGCTCGGACGGTGTAGTTCTGGATCTGGTCGACGGGGAACGTCGCGAGGCTCTCGGTGACGCCGGCGAGGGCGCGCCCTGATCCGGTCGTGAACCACTGCAGCCGTTGGGAGGCGGGATCCTCGTATCCAGCCTGCGCGCGGCCTGCGGCCTTGGTGTAGTTCAGCAGGGAGGCGATGGCGTTCTCATCGACCGTCGGTGGCGGCTGGAACGGCACGTCGTAGCCGTGGTCCTGCTGCTGGAGTGCTTGGGCGTACTCGCAGGCGTCGGTGGTGCGGCCCGTGTAGTCCAGGAGCAGGCCCGAGTCGGTCGGCGGTTGGGGTGTGGTGGGGTCCGTGGCGACGCCGAGGACGTCGAGGATGCCGTCGCTGCCGACAGCGTCGAGCAGGTCGACGTCGAGGCTGCGGACGATCAGGGAGCTGAGGCAGCCGAGCTGGGGGTAGGCGACGACCTGCCCTTCGACGGTGACCGCTCGCTGGGCGAAGTCCATGAAGTCGCCGTCGAGGGGCTCGCTGATCGGCAGGAGGTAGCCGGCTGTCTGGAAGTGGTTGATGAAGATCGCGTCGAAGGTGAACACGTCGAGCGTGCTCGGTGGATCGGCGGAGTAGCAGTCGTAGTCGACGAAGTTGAGCTCTGGGCCGTCGGGTCGTACCGCTTGCCACTGGGCTCGGATCGCGTCCTCGAACTGGAGGGGGCGGGGCAGGTAGGGGTAGATGGCGACGTTGAGGACGGGTTCGGTCGTCGTCGACGGCCGAGGAAGTCTGAGTGGTCGAAGAAGCGGGGTGTCCTTGGGCATGAGCGGTCCAGATCGTGAGAGGGATGTCGGACGCTAACCCGCTTGCCACGAAAGCGAAGGCGAATGCCCTCATCTCGCCGAGTCATGAGGTGATCAACCTTCACGACCTGGGGCGTCGGCAACGCGGAGGAGGCGGGTTCAGGCGTGGACTCCGACGCTGACGGAGGTCGTCGAGCTCCTGGGCTCTGAACGAGTCACGCTGCCCCGCGTCATCACGTTCCTGTCCTGCAACGTCTAGCCGGCCGAAGCGTGACGCCGTAGTTCGCAGGAACTATCGAGAGCCCCTTTTTCGCGTCTCGATCGGGTTCGGCGGGTTGTACGTCCCATTTATCGCCCCGTCCATTGACGAGGTGGCAGTGCATCCCGATTCTGAACTTCCTCGCCACGAGTTCAGCGATGGCCCCTCCGGCAGCGTAGGGATCTTGGGGATTTCGAGTCTTCGCTGGGATGGGTTGCACGGTTTTATCTATCAGTTTTCATGATCGATCAGTCAGGGGTGTTTCGCATGGAAGATCAGTCTCGGACAGGTGCGCCTATCCTCAACAGTGTCTTTCCCCCAGACGGACGTGTCCGGGTGGATCCGACCACCGTCACGCCGTTCTCGTGGGTCGGCCAGCTCGCCATCACCTTTCCCGACGGGAGCCGCGGCACCGGAACCGGCACGCTCATCGACCGAGACCGGGTGCTCACCTGCGGTCACAACCTTTATCAAGACAGGCGCGGGGGGAGGGCGAGCTCGGTCATTTTCTCGCTCGCGCAGAACGGCACGGACCGGCCGTACCCTCCGGTCGGCTTCAGGGATGCTCACGTGAGTGAGGAGTACAGGACGCTGTCGCCCGCGGACCCCGCCGCGACCGGCGGAGTGGTTCGTGATTACTCCCGGTACCTCTACGACTTTGGCGTGGTGTCCCTGCAGACAGGACTCGACCCCGCGGAAGGTGCCTTCCCCTTCCTGTACGACGCCAGCGACGAGACTCTCGTGGATCGAACCGCTGATATCGCTGGGTACCCGGGCGACAAGACGGCCGGCACCATGTGGAACGCGGCTGGCCCCTTGACGCCGCCGCCCGCTGCTGAGTTCCTGTGGTACCGCATCAGCACGTTCAACGGTCAGAGTGGCGCGGCTGTGAGGTGCACCTTCGAAGAGGACGAGGAAGGCGACGTTCCTCGGATCGTAGGCATCCACGTGGCCGGCAGCAGCGAGCTGCAGTCCAACTTTGCCGTCAGATTGACCAGCGACGTCATCAGGACCATCGAGACGTGGCTCTAGGAACCTGCCGTGCTTCCCAACGACGAGTCGCGCGAGGATCCGTGCTCGCGTTCGTGATCTCAGTTTTCTACAGCTTGACCCTGCCGCGAACGAGGGAATCAGTTCGCATGATCGATCAACGATAAAGGCGATGGAACCATGACTGACTACAATGCCACCCTCTACGAGAAGCTGTACTCCAAGCTTGCGATCGCGGTCGGTGCCGGTTCGAAGGAGAATCCGGGAACCATCGGAGAGTCTCTCCTCTCCATCTACAACCCGGGTCAGTACCTGCCCGTCAACCTCGACCCGGTCAACAACGCGGACGACGACCAGGAGATCTCGCAGCTGTTCGACACGGCGCCCATGTTCAACTTCACCTACACGCCCGGTGCTCTGCGCGTCTCCGATGCGTACAAGAGCATTCTCGACCTCAAGACCTACCCCATCGCCGATCTGAGCGAGAAGGAGAAGGCGAAGCTCGCAGCGGCTGAGAAAGACTACGAGGAGCGTCAAGAGAAGTGCGACGCCGCCGAGACCGCGTACTGGGCCGTGGTGTCTGAGTACGACGCCGCGCAGGCCAACTACGAGAACAAGACCGGGCCGGCACCGTCGGCGGCCCTCAAGGCCAAGGTCAAGTCGGCCATGGACAAGTGGGTCGCGGCTGGCAAGATCAAGCAGCAGACCAATCTCGCCATCATGAAGCAGCTCCAGGGCCGAGACGGGTCGGCGTTCTGGGACAAGCTCGACCAGCGGTTCGCCGAGAACGAGCGCGAGCTGCCGAGTGGTCTGCGCTTTCCCCCCGCCACTCTCGCGCCCCGGTACGCAAGCTGGTTCAAGGACGAAGGATGGACGAAGTTCGAGTTCGTCGAGAAAGACCTCAACAACCAGTCGACGTCGACCAACATCGGTGTCGCCGGCAACCTCGATGGCAAGTTCGGCATCGTCACTATCTCTGGCTCCGGCAGCTATCAGGAGGACAAGGAGTACATCAAGGTCGAGGAGACCAGTCTCTCCTTCAAGTGCGAGCTGATGAGGGTCACCATCAGTCGCAACTGGATGAACCCATTGGTCTTCAACAGTCGGGCGTGGAAGTTCGAGCCCACGGCACCCGCTGCGGAGCTGTCGTCTGGCGGGAGCCTGAAGGACAAGATCGTCCCGACGGGCGCCTTCGTCGCCATCCCGACGACCGTCATCCTGGCGCGCAACGTCGAGATCCTCGGCAAGTTCCAGAACACCGTCGAGGAACGCATGAAGCGCGAGATCGAGGCTGAGGCCAGTCTCGGCATCGGACCGTTCTCGATCGCTGGCTCGGTGCAGTACAAGGACCGCCGCGAAAGCATCAAGGGGACGTTCGCTGAGAACAAAATCTCGATCAACAACACGCAGATCATCGCCGCGATCAGCCAGGTTCTTCCTCAGGTGCCGAACCCCGACCCGAACCTCCCGTGGGCTCCCGCGTGATCGGTGCTGGGGCGTGGCAGAGCGCTTCTCAGCCATGGGAGAGGGCGACGCCGGCATGAGCCGAACCGATTCAGCCGAGTTCGTCCAGCTGTACAGCAAGATTGCCCAGGCGTTGGCGGTCTCCGGGGTGGTCGGGCAGAGTCCCGATGCGCTCCTCAGCATCCAGTGGCCGGGAATCGTCGTCACGCCGCACCTCGACCCTGACGACCCCGAGACCAAGTACATGGTCAGCAATTTGCTCAACGCGGCACTGGAGTGCAACTACGTCGTGACACCGAAGGCCGGCCTGGTCTCCGACATCTATCAGCTGATCCTCAACGGCAAGGAGACTCCCGAGATCGGACTCTCGCCGGAGCAGAAGGCTGAGTTGGCGAAAGCTGAGGGTTACCTCGAGGTGGACGGTGAGCCGAGCCCGCAGCTGCGTGACTACGTCGAGTACGAGGCGGTCTTCTACGCGGCGCAGGATCTGCTCTTCGAGGCTCGCGCGACTGAACAGAACGGCGGACCTCTCGTCCCGCCAGAGGTGATCGCTCGCTACCGCGAGGCTCGTCAGGCCTGGGACGAGCATGGTCACAGAGAAGAGGTCGAGACCGCTCTGGCAACCGTGAAGCAGCTGCAGGCCCGTGAACCCTACGTGTACTGGCAGCAGCTGGCAGACCGATTCGACACAGGCACCGAACGGCTCGCGAATGGGAGTGCGTTCCAGGTCGTGGACAGCGTGCCGCGCTACAAGGACTGGTTTCGCGATGAACAGTGGACTCCGTTCCGCTTCGACCCGGACGACTTCGCCAACCAACCCCGCTCAGGTGGGACAGGGATGCGAGGGTGCGACGGCAGATGTTGCTGCAGCGTCCGCTCAGGAGACGAAGTATCTCCAGGGCGAATGCCTGCGTGGAACCGGCAGTCCTCCATCCTTGCCGCTCGACACGTCGAGAGCGGGATGGACGAAGCAGGCCCAGCGGCGAGCGGCGCGGAGAGTCCGTTCTTCCTGTCGTGCTCGATGAAACGGATCTCGATCGTCCGACCGTGGATGGACTCCTCTGTCTTCTCGAGCCGATTATGGAAGTGGTCAGCGCAGAGCATCGGACGCGGCACCGTCATCTCAACCGGCGGATCAGTCGTGGGCAATGAACCCGCCACCGGAGTTCTTCCCATCCTGCCGACCACGGCTCTCCTGGTCAAAGATGTCGAGCTCATCCTCTCCTCGCGCGAAGCGTATGACTGGATACTCGACAAGATCGAAGCAGGGCGGGAAGTGCGCTACGGCCCATTCAGTCTCAACGCTTACAGCGAACCGTCAACGCGTCACCTGCGCATGGTGCCGGGTGCCTCTGGCGTCGTCAGTGGTAGCCCGCAGATCCTCGGGTTCATCTCTACGTTGATCGGACGGTGCCCCCATCCGGATATGACCCTCCCCTGGCCAAGCTGATCGCACGCAGCAGAGTGGATGGTCGAGGGGCGCTCCCGCTCGATCCAGGGCGTCGTGCTCGGGGTGGCCGTCTGGGGTGTGCACCTGTCGCGATGGGGGATCCTCCGGACCGGGGCTTCGTCGAGACGAGCGTGCCTGTCGACGCGGTTCTCATCGTGCCTAGAGGGATCGCCCACGGTGCGAGGGCCCGCGCCGCCGGATCGGTGCACTGATTAGACGTGCGGCAGCTCGTCCGGGTGCGCTCGCACGCCGGAAGTGTGCGGGACTGACGGCGTGCAGTCGCTTGAAGGCTGCGCTGAAGGCGAACGCGTCGCCGTAGCCGACTCGGCGGCGTGCCGTACTGGAAGGTCTCTAGCGGAGCCAGTGGCACAGTAAGATTCCCACCAGTGACAAACCTCCATCCGCGTGTTCTCGCGATGTTCGTGAGGAGTGTCGCTCTGCTGGCAATGCCGGCAAGCGCTAGATCGCTTGGCTCGAGTCGCTGGGCCTGGGTGCTCCTCCATACGCCGATGAGCTCGCGCTCGAGAGCGGCGTGCTCTTGCTGCCGCAGTTCGAACGAGCCGGCTGGGTCGCGACTGACCGCTCGCCATGCTGCCGAAGCACTGGATGCTGTGCTCGGAGAGTGGAGCGGTTCGGTTCATGAGGACTTCTGGCACCTCGACTCCGTGCCTGACTCCCCGGAGTGGGCGTGTCTGCGGGACCTGGCTTTTCAGGCACTGATCAAGTTCTAGCCTCGGCCCGCCGTATTCGTGGTACCTGCGCACCCAGGAGAGCGAGTCTCCAGAGACTTGATGCCCCGCCTCGACCGGGAGGTCAGGGGAAACGAAGGCCAGTCTCGGATGCAGATCCATAGGGCGAGGAAGAGAGAAGCTCTGCGACCTGACTTCAATGTCTCGCTCGGTCTGACCGGAAAAAGTGTGGAATCGGCCAGCGGGCGCGAGTTGATGGGCTCACTGACGCAGAGGGCGAGATCTTGGCAGCGGGACTCCACGAGTTGTTTATGGATCACCTCTTCCACACAGGTCGGTTGGAGTAGGCCAACTGCTCCGCGCGAGCGCGCGTGCGGGATCTACAGCTAGATCTCCAACGGACGAGAGTGGACCGGTCCCTCTCCAGACGCAGCTATGGCCTTGGGGACTGCTGCACCGATGGGTGACAGGTGGGGTTAGGCCGCCAGGGCGACGGTCTGGTTCATGATGGTCTCCCACTCGATGGGGGTCAATCGGCCGAGGACGGCTTGTCTGCGTCGGCGGTGGTAGGTCCGTTCGATCCAGGTCACGATCGCGATCCGCAGCTCTTCGCGGGTGGTCCAGTGACGGGTGTTGAGGACGTTCTTCTGCAGTAAGGCGAAGAAGGACTCCATGGCGGCGTTGTCTCCTGCTGCGCCGACTCGTCCCATCGATCCGACCATGTCGTGGCGGGCGAGTGGGGCGATGAAGCGGCGGCTTCGGAATTGGCTGCCGCGGTCTGAGTGCACGATGCAGCCGGCTACGTCGCCGCGGCGGGCGACAGCGTTCTCCAAGGCTCGGACGGCGAGGTGGGAGGTCATGCGGTCGCTGATGGAGTAGCCCACGATCCGGTTGGACCAGTGTCCTTGATCGCGCAGAGGTAGACCTTTCCCTCATGGGTGGGGTGTTCGGTGGGGGCACCTCCCTGCACGGAGTGCTCGGGGGAATGTCGGTCAGCCAGATCTGGTTCGCCCTCCCGGCCTGGAAGACCCGGTTGAGCAGGTCGTCGTGGGCCGGCGGGCCGGGCTTCTTGCCGTTCCTGCCGCGCTTCTTTCCGAAGGAGGACCACCACTGGTTGTCTGAGCAGATCCGCCAAACGGTCCGCTCGGCCGGTCCGAACCCGGCCTCGCGGACCTCATCGACCATGAACCGATACCCGAACTGGGGGTCCTGGTCGTGAGCGTCGAAGACGGCGTTGGCCAGGTGGGCGTTGTCCCACTCTGAGGTCGTGACCGGGGCAGCGAGCCAGCGGTAGTACTGCTGGCGACACAGCCCGAGCACGCGGCAGCTGAGCGAGACTCCGATCCCGTCAGCCGCGAGCTCCCTCACGAGTGGGAAGAGCCTTTTCCCGGCAGATTCGCCTGAGACAGGTAGGCCGCCGCGCGGCGCAGGACCTCGTTCGCCCCCGCGAGCGGGAGGTGCCCCCACTGCTCGAGCAGGCGGATCCGCTTCTTCGCCTCGCGCAGTTCGGCGTTCTCTGCCGCGGTGGTTCCGGGCTTGAGGCCGTCCTCGACGTCCGCAGTCTTCATCCAGTTGGCCAGGCACGACTCGCTGATCCCGAAGTCAGCGGCGATGTCCTTCAACAGGACTCCTGGCTCGCGGCTCCTGGCGACCCGCACGACGTCCTCGCGGAAATCACGGGGATAGGGCTTGGGCATGGTGCACATCCTTCCAGCGGCACCTCACGGCACCACAGATCAGATGTCACCTATCGGTGCAGCAGTCCCTTGGTCTGTCGCGAGCAGCGCGGTGGCTGCATGAGGCGCACGTTGGCTCATCCATATCTTAGATGGCGCATCGTCACATTGTGGTCGGTCCCGGTGTGCCAGGCCGAGGTGGGGTGGCCATACCGACCAACACGACCGAGACCGACGGCATGCCGTTTCAGTCGGTGCCGGTGAAAAAGCCTTAAGCTATCGAAGTCTGCCCAGCATCGCTTCGAACCGGACAGAGACCGACGCGGATCCGCCTCCACGCTCGAACGGCCGATCGGGGGCTAGTGTCTCCAGTGCTTTCTCGATGCTCGATGTGGCTACGTGGGGTAGTGAACGCGCGGCTTAGACGGCGACCTGGTCTCAGTGCATGCGTCACAAGGGCGTTCATCGTTGTTCGAACGACTATTTCTGTCATTCTTCGTTTCCCGGCCTTCCGGCAGAGCCAGGATCAGCACATGACAACGCCACAAGACGATCTCCTCGACGGGGAGCTGATCGCGTCAATCGCGGACGGGACCTGCGTTCTGTTCCTGGGTGCGGGATTCACGAGCGCATTCAGCAGCGTCGGCGGCGAGAACGTGAAGACAGCCTCAGAACTCGGCGAGTCGATTGTGAAGTCGCTGATCGAACGACTCGACGGGAGCTCCCACGTCCCTGCGCGCGTCATCGCCGCGACCACGAGCCTGACCGAGGACGGCAGGCGGACCTATCAATTGCGACTCGCGTCCCAATTCTTCATCTCTGAACTCGTGCGGTACGGAAACATCGATCCTGAGGTGGCGCGAGAGGACCTGGTCGAGCTACTTGTCGAGGAGACCGGCCAGTCGTTCAGCCTGGAGACGGTCACGGCGGCGGCACCGCTGCTGTCCCTGCCATGGTCATCCATCTACACGACGAACTACGACTCGCTCGTCGAGTCCACGCTGGCGGCGATCGGCGTCCCGTATCAGGTCACGAGCAGGCCCAGCGACCTAGTTGAACGGGCTGGCGACCGTCTCGAGATCGTGAAGATTCACGGCAGCATCGACGAAGTACACCTAGATCGCGAGCTTCCCCTTGTCGTGACTTCCGACGACTACGCGAGTTTTGGATGGACACGCGGGCTTCTCCTGGACGAACTCAGAGTCAACCTCGCTCAACGCGACGTCCTCTTTCTTGGATACGGGCTGCAAGACGAGAACCTCGACACGGTCATCCGGGAGGTCTCGCGGGCGATATCCCATACGCCGCGTTCCTTGTACGTGCAGACGCGAGGGACGGCTGAAGAGCCGTGGTGGAACTACCTGCGACTCCGGAACTTCAAGGTGAGAAGGTCGCAAGACTTGGTCCGCCTCGCGGGCAGGCTCAACGAAGCACTCACCGACTTCAGGACCAGTCACGATGCCGGTTACGTCGACTACGCCGTCACCAGTCGCAACGGAAACGACGATAAGTACGACACGGCCGAACTGATGAGTATCAAGACTGCCGTGGCGCGCGAGACATGGCGATCGTCACGAACATTCGCTTCAACGGTTGACCTTTCCTCCTGCGGCAGTGACCCAGTAGCCGCCCTCTACTTCTTCATGAGGGCCAAGCGAGTCGAATCTACGGATCCCGGCGCGCAGCAGATGCTTGTCGCCCGCAAGACCGCGATACGCGAGTGGTTGAAGAGCCACACACTCCACGTAACTCCGACGCGACCGAACTGGCACCGTACCCTCGAATGTCTCGGACTCTCGGCACCGGAACTCGACGACGACCATGTGAGACGCGTAGTGGAGCTCGTGCGAAAGAACTCACAAGTGCACTCGGACTCGCTCTCCAAGTGGTTGACTCTCCAACTCGTCCGGGATCTCCAGATGAAAACCGACCCGGACGAACTGACAGCACTCAACGGATTCGTGATCGGTGAAGCACGTTCCTGGCGGGCAGAGCCGAACTCCCGAGCTGGGTCGCAATGCCGGCCCGTGGTCCCCCGCCTGGCGTGGATCCTTTGCCGAGTCGGGGGCTACGAGGACTTTCTTCGTCCGGCCGACCAACAGACCTGGGGAGATCTCTTGCTCTCCTGGGAACTCAGCAAAGTCAGCGGACGACCCGTGCGGCTCTCGGACGAACCCGAGCAGGTGAGACGTCTGTCAGACGGTGTAAGGGTAGACAGCCGATGGATTCGCAGACTTACCGGACCCTCCGCAGAATCCTGGAGTTCGCTCGCAACGGCCCCGCTCAGCCGCCGTGCATCTTTGCGAGCGGAACTGGATCGAGCGCGTTCGGCTGGACCCGCAGCGGTAGTGACTCTGCTCGAAGGAATCGACCTCGAGCTCCGAGGCAGCGACCGACATTCGGACGTCGTCGAACCCTTCTTCGCGTCCTTCGTCCTGCTGGAACATCTTTCAGCGCTTCTCAAAGACCCCAATTGCGACGACGCGACGCTGTCCACCGCGCACCGGCAGCTAATGATTGCAGCCAACGATGCGATCGACGACCTCGAGGCCGACCCGGACGGCTCCAGTGTGCAGTCCAGCCGTGCGAGCCATTTCGCCACAGCTATGTGCCGGGATCTGCTGTACGGGACACGCACGTTGGAGCAACGACAGATGATGTCGGGTGTCGAAGCCGACCGCTTCGTCCATCTGACTAAACGACTTGCAAGGCTCAGTGGGTCCCATCAATGGATGGTCGAGAATCTTCTCAACGTGTCGGTCCACCTTTCCCGACTGCCCGAGTCGACTCCGCTCGTACAAGATGTCCTCGATGACATCCACGCTCAAGTGACTCGCGAACCGGTATGGGAGTCGCTCAGTCCCCTCCTTCGGTACTACGTGGCGAAATCGGAACAGGCGAAAGGATGGAACGTCCGTGGCTAAGCGAACTGTGGTGGCCGTCGATGCGCGCCGAGCAGGCGCGAGCGGCATCGGTCGATACACCCAGTGTCTGGTCGAGGCCTTCCGATTCTCCGAAGCACTCCGGCATCGCTTCGAGCTGGTCGAACTAGTAAACCCCTCGGCCCGCATGAGCCAGACCCAGTACCCTTGGGACGCGGCGCTTCTTTCCACGTGGGCGAGCAATGGTCTTTCGCAAGCACTGAAAGACGTCGGCGCCGGACTGTTCATCGCCCCGCAGTACTACGTGCCGCCGGTCGACGTGGTGCCACTGGTCAGAGTCCTCCACGACGCTCAGCCCTTCTGGGGTGACTTCCCGTCGCCATCCCGAGACGTCTTCGAGACTCTCTATGGCGCGGACGTCCTCCTGGGCCTCGCACGGGAACTAGGCGTCGAGTCGGCCTGGCTGGATAGAGACTCGCGTTCCGCTGTTGCGAACCTCATCCAGCGTATGTACGAGAAGGGATCCGAGAGCGCCGACGAGTTGATGACGGTATCCCACTTCAGCGCAACTGACCTCGTCAGATACCTTCCCCAGACCAAGGGACGGTGGCACGTTGCCTATCCGTTCGTCTCGTCTACCCTCGCGCCATCGAACGCACCGGTCCCGAGAGGCGACCCGATGATCATCGGGGTCAGCAAGATGGAGCCGCGCAAGAACCAGCTTGCACTGATCAATGCGGCGAATCGGCTTCGGTCCGAACATCCCCATCTCCGCCTGGTGCTGGTGGGTGGTGCGACAGCCAGTTTCCCCGCTTATGCAGACTCAGTCAGACAAGCCGCTAGACGAGCTGACTGGGTGACGTTGTTGGAAGACGCATCAGACGCGTTGCTGGCCGACCTCTACCGGTCGTGCGATCTCTTCGTGTCGGCATCCGTTTCCGAAGGCTTCGGGTTCCCCGGGTTGGAAGCCTTGGAGGCTGGGGCACGGGTCCTCGTCGGTTCCGAGACCTCGATGCGAGAGATCTACGGGTCCGCAGCCTCCTATTTCAACGAGTCAGGTCTCCGTGCCGAGGAAGGTTCACGTGCTTATCGCCGAGCGCTCGATCACCTGTACGGCGCGATGCGGCTGGCACTGAACCGCTCGATGCCGATCGATGGTGGCATATCCTCGCGAGTCCTCCCGACAGTGGAGACGTTCGGCGACGATCTGCTCGCTGTCATGGAGCGAGTTCTATGACCATCGTCTTCGTGCGGCACGCCGCCACGGACGCCAACGAAGTCGGACGAATGGCCGTCGGAGTGCCAGGACCACCGCTCTCAGCCGCCGGACGATCTGCCGCAACGGCGAAACGCGCCTACTGGCGGGCTCAACTGCCGCCGCACGAAGTATTCGTCAGCCCTGCTGCTCGGGCCATCCAGACCGCCGACATCCTTTTCCCGGAGTCTGAGAGCACGATCGTTTCTGGATTCGCGGAAGTCGACCCAGGGGACTGGGGCCGCGACGACTGTTCAGAAGGAACACATCAACACGCCAGCCTGCTCAGGGACTGGGAAGCCGGACGGAACTTGAATGCAGCACCTCCGAACGGCGAGTCCGGTGATGCCGTGCTTCGACGCCTAAGCGAAGCGGTAGCAACGCTGACTGCTTGCGAGGGGAAGCGGCGGATCATTCTCATCAGCCATTTTGCTGTGGCACGCATGCTGCTTGCGCACTTCCTGCCAGACTGTGAACCGCCGCGGCGAGGGTTCCCGGCGCTACTAGACGCGTTCAGGCTGGGGCGACTCGAGAATCCGACGGGTCTCGAGCCGCAGTAAGGTTGCGCAGGGACCCAGAGCTCGACCATGGACAGTCGATGCCTCGGGAACGGAAAGTCGTCCGGAGCATCGAGGCGGCGGCAGGACCAACTTCACGAATCGTGGGGGCCTTGGGAAAGCCGCCTCGCTCGCCGAGGGCGCGCCGCTGACGGCACGCTCGGTAGCGATGATCTGCCGTCAGCTTTCGTGGCAGGAGCCCGACTCCGTCGAGGGTGACGACGCGGACGTCGGGGACGGTGCGGGCGAAGCGCTCGACGTCACGGGCGGTGGAGAGGGGGTCCTGGGCGCCGCGGATGATCAGCGTCGGTGCGGACACGTGCTCGAGGCCGGCTGAGGGATCGCTCGTGAACGCCGACAGCAGCGTCGGCAGCGATCCGCGGGCGCCCAGCTCGCGCATCACGTCGCGGGCGACGTCGGGCGACAGGGTCCTCGGGGTGGGCGACGTAGCCGCGCATGAGGACGCGCCGCACGAACGCCGACTCCGCGACGACATCGGCCGCCGCCGACGGCAGCGGGAGCCCGATGGTCGCGAGCTGCTTGACGAGGGTGGTCACCGCGCGCGGCCCGCTGGTCAGGGTGCGCAGCGGGTGCCGGGGGAGGTCCGTCAGGGCGAGCACCGGACCCCCGGTGAGCACGAGGCGCCGGACCCGCCGCGGGTGGTCGACGGCGAGGCGCGTGCCGACGATCGACCCCATCGAGTGGCCCACGACGTCGACGGCGCCCAGCCCCAGCTGGTCCGCCAGCTCGTCGACCGCGGCGGCCATGGCGTCGAACGTCAGCCCGGCGGGCGGCATGGCCGAGCGCCCGAAGCCGGGAAGGTCGACGGCGAGCACGCGTGCCCGCTCGGACAAGGCCGGGATGACCGGCGTGAACCAGCGCCAGCTGGCCGCGATGCCGTGCAGCAGCACGACGACGCGCTCGGCGTCCGGGTCGCCGACGTCGACCAGCCGCAGGTCCGCGCCGCCCACCTGCACCGTGCGCTCGCTGCTCTCCCACTCGACCTCGCGACCCATCGCCCGGCCCCTTCCCTCAGACGCCGCGGCGCGCGGCCTCGCGACGCGCGAACTGCTCGTACGACGTCGGCGCCCGGTCGAGCAGGGTCGGCAGGTGCGAGAGGTCGCCGGCCGGCAGGCCGTGCTCGTCGTAGTGGCTCATCATCGTCCGGTACGTGTCGACGGCGTCCCTGCTCCAGGTGTTGATCCCCCGGACGTTCCGCGCACCGTCGAGCGCCTTGAGCAGACGCACCACCGACGTCGCCCGCGGCGAGGGGAGGGCCGCGACCAGCTGCGGGAGGACGTGCACCGACCGCAGCGGGTTCGTGATCGACGCCGGCGGGATCCGCACTGCCGTGACGCGATGCCCAACGACCTCCGACCAGGCGGTCGCCATCTCCTCGCGCGTCAGCTCTTGCGCCGACAGGTCGTACGTCTGCCCCACGTGACCTGACGGGTCGCGCAGCACCCGCACGGCCGCCTCGGCCACGTCCTCGACGTCGACCACGCCCATGACGCTCTGCGTGCTCACCGGGTAGGGCATGGATCCGACGCGGATGAAGTCCCACAGCTCGAGGTAGTTCTGCATGTAGTGCGACGGCCGCAGCACGGTGACCGGGATCCCGGACTCCTTCAACCGCTGCTCGGCGACGTCCTTCTGGTGATGGTGCGGGAGGACGTGCAGGTCGGGGTGGACCACCGAGTGGAACACGAGGTGCCGCAGGTCGCCGCTCGTCGCCGCGTCGATGAAGGCGTCGAGCAGCGGCTGCTCGTCGATGATCTGCGTCGGGGCCGCGTGGTACGCGCGACCAGCGCCGCGCAGCGCGTCAGTCAGGGCGGACGCGTCGCGCAGGTCGCCGACGACGACCTCGGCGGCGCCTGCCCGCCGCGCGACGCCCGCCTGTTGATCGTTCTTGACGAAGGCGCGGACGTGCTCGCCCGCGGCGGAGAGGCGCTCGACGAGCGGTCGACCGACCCCGCCCGCAGCGCTCGTCACGACGATCAGGTCCGACATGGGCGTCCACCCTTCACCTCTGGCGGCCTCGGCCGCGGGCTCCTTGATGCGAACTATGCACGATGCAAACGTCATTCGCAAAACTCACGGATCTGCTCTACCGTCTCGTCGTATGACCTGGACACCTCCGCCGGACGTGACCGGCACACGCGTCGTGCTGACCGGTGCCACCGGCGGCCTCGGCTTCCACGTGGCACGTTCGCTGGCGGACCGTGGGGCCGAGGTCTACATGACCGTGCGCGACCTCCGCCGCGGCGCCGGGCTCGTCGAGCGGCTGACCGAAGAAGCCCCGCAGGCGCGTATGTAGCTGCTCGAGGCGGACCTCGCCGACCTGGGGTCGCTGGAGCGCGCGGCGCGAGAGCTCCGGGAGCGGACGCCGTCGGTCGACGTCCTCGTCAACAACGCCGGCATCATGCTCGCGCCCGACGTCCGCACCGTCGACGGCCTCCCGCTGCAGATGGGGACGAACCACCTCGGCCACTTCGCCTGGACCGCGCACCTGTGGACCCACCTGGCGCCCGCCGGCCGCGTCGTCACGGTGAGCTCGGTCGCCGCCGCCAGCGCGCGACGCCTCGACCTCGACGCGTGGGCTGCGTCGTCGACGCGACGCCGTGACCGGCGGTGGCGCGCCTACGCGGAGTCCAAGCTCGCGAACCTGCTGTTCACGCGGGAGCTGGCCCGACGACTCTCGGCAGGCGCGAGCGCGCGGACGGCCGTGGCGGCGCATCCCGGCCTGGCCGCGACCGAGATCACGCAGACCGGCATGGCGATGGGCCACCCGGTGCTCGGGTGGCTCCTGACCCGCGCGATCCGACCCGGTCTGCAGAGCGCGCACGCCGGCGCCCAGCCGATCCTGCGAGCCGCCCTCGACCCCACGCTCTCGTCGGGCGACTGCGTCGGACCCTCGTGGCCGGGCCACACCCGGGGCCGCCCCGTCCTCGTGCGCATGCCGTCCCGCGCGCACGACGAGGAGCTCGCCGCGCGCCTCTGGTCGGCCTCCGAGCAGGCGGTGGGTCTCGCGTTCCCCGTCTGACGGCCGGCGGTCAGTGTCGTCGTCGTCCCTATGCTGAGCCCGTGAGCCGACCGTCCCGCTTCGACGTCGCGCGACGTCGCGCCGCGGTCGCCCGCGCCTTCGACGAGGGGGTGGGCCCCGAGCAGGTCGCGACCGAGCTCGACGTCCACCCCGCCACGATCTACCGGTGGGCGGGAGAGCTCACCGGGAGCCGCGCCGAGCAGCGTTCCGACGGGCACGAGGACGTGTCGAGCCGGCTGGTGCGCAGCGCCCAGCAGCTCCTGCGCGAGCACGAGTACGCGGCCGTCACCATGAAGATGCTGGCGGGCGGCGCCGGGGTCTCCGTGCGGTCCGCCTACCAGCGCTTCGACACCAAGCAGGACGTCTTCGGTGCCGCCGTCGACGCGGCCGCGACCGAGATCATCGAGCGGATCGCGCAGGAGACGCCTCGCCACCTCAGCCCGGAGCCCCTGGAGCAGCTGGAGGAGCTCCTGGTGGTCGCGGCGCGATGCGTCTACGCCGTCCAGGGCGCCCACGTGCTGTTCTGCGACGTCGGCCTCCCGCGCGAGGTCGTCGACACCGGCCGCTGGCACCAGCTGTTCGTCGACGTGGTCGCGCGGCTCCTGCACGAGGCGCAGCGGCTCGGCCAGCTCGGCCCGGACGACGACCCCGACCACCTCGCCGTCGGGATCGTCGCCGGGGTCCGCGGCGTGCACGCCGCCGTCCTCGGTGGATCGACCGACGCGACCACCGGCCAACGACTCGTCCGCGTCCTCGCTCAGGTCGGCTCGACGTCGCCGCGTGTGGTCGGCGGCTGAGAGTCCCGGCGCTCAGTCGTCGAGCGCGTCCAGCTCGTCGAGCGCCTCGCGGGCTCGGGCGAGGCGGGCGGCGGGCTCGTCGTCCCACCAGCGGGGTCCGCGCTCCCCGAGACCGTGCTTCGCCAGGCCGACGCGGTGTCGGGCGGCCGCCACTGCGTCGTCGTCGCCCGCCTTCTTCGCCACGCGCACGCCGGAGCGGCCGCGACCCAGGTGCGACGTCAGCCGCTCGACGACGTCGTCGGGCAGGGAGGGGTCGGTGCGGCGCCAGCGTCGGCCCTTGACGACGAAGTAGTGCTCGTCCTCGGCAGGGCCGTCCGAGGGGCCGGCGTCGCTCAGGGTCAGGCCTTGACGGCCACGACGGGCGCGTCGGCCTCGAGGAGGATGCGCTGCGAGGTGCTGCCAAGCACCAGCTTGCCGACGGGCGAGCGGCGTCGCTGGCCGATGACCACGAGCGACACGTCGTCGCCCTTCGCGTGGTCGAGGATCGAGTCGGCGGCACCGCCGGCGCCGCGGAAGTGCACGACGTCGCCCTCGACGCCGGCCTCCGCCAGCCGCGCCTGCAGCGCGTCGATCTGCTGCTCCTCCGAGATCGCCTCGGCCGTGTCGGCGCCCGGCGTCGCGACCACCGTGAGCCGCGCGGAGTCGCGCTGGGCCTGGGCGAGTGCCCACGCGAGCGCGGCCTCACCCTCGGGGGTCGGGACGTATCCGGCGACGATCGTGGTCATGCTTCCTCCTGGTCGGTCCCTCCCACCGTAGCCCTCAGCGGCGGCCACGCGCGGCGAGCGCGTCGACGCTCCAGCTGCCGGGTCCGACGAGCGCGAGCAGGAACGCCACGGCCGCGAGGACGAGCACGAACTCCGACCCGCCGTCGGAGACGAGGAACGCGTCGCGGTGGGCGTACCAGGCCGCGCCGAGCATGCCGAGCCCGAGCAGCGGGGCGACGACGGTCGTCAGCGCGCCGAGCACCAGCAGGGCGCCGCCGACCACCTCGAGCGTGGCCAGCGCGACCGCGGACACGTCGGCCAGCGGCACGCCCATCGCGGCGAAGCCGTCCTGCGTCCCGCCGATGCCGCCGGACCACTTCTGCCAGCCGTGGACGACGAACGTGACGCCGACGACCGCCCGCCCGATGAGGAGGCCGAGGTCCTGCGCGGTGGCGTGGCGGCGGTGGTCGAGCGTGCGAGCGATGGTGGACATGGGAACCCCCGAGGTACGTGGACGGTACGTGTAAGAGACGAACGACTGCTGAGTCGAGTTCCGCGCGGCTCATGTGAGGCGAGTCGTGCGAGGTCGTGAAGAGGTCCGCGCGACCGGCCGCGAGGCCTACGATCCTCGGGTGGCGACCTACCTCTCCTTCCTGGCGTTCGCAGCGCTCCTCGCCGTCGCGCCGGGCCCCGACACCTTCCTGACCCTGCGCGCCAGCGTGGTCGGCGGACGACGTCGGGGCCTGTTCACCGCGGCCGGCATCTCGACGGCCGGTGCGCTGCAGGGCCTGCTGGCCGCCATGGGTCTCGGCGCGGTGCTCGCCGCGTCGGAGCCGGTGTTCCAGACCATCCGCTGGGCCGGCGTCGTCTACCTGACGTGGCTGGGCGTCGGGGCCCTGCGCGCGGCGCTGCGTCGCGACGGGTCGGCCTGGACCGTCGGCTCCGGTCGCGCCCAGGTGCGTCGACGCACCGCCTTCCGGCAGGGCTTCGTCTGCAACGTGACGAACCCGAAGGTGCTCGCGTTCAACCTGGCCGTGCTGCCGCAGTTCGTCGGCCACGACCAGGGGGTCGCGGTGCTCGCGGCCTACGCGTTGACGCTCGTGGTCGTCGGCGCGGTCGTGCTGCTCGCGGTCGTCGTGGCCGCCTCGGGCGCGGCGTCGCGCATCGCCCGCCCTGGCTTCCGCCGCGGCGTGGACGGCGGCACGGGCGTGGTCATGCTCGGCTTCGCGACCGCCCTCGCCGCCGAGGGCTGAGATCCCCGACGGTCCTCGCGAGCGACGTTCAGTCGGGCGGCGACGTCTTGAAACGAGCGGACACCTCGTCCGAGAGCCCCGCGTCGACGCGCGTGCGCATCTCCGCGGTCATCTCGGGCAGCGCATCGCGCGGGAACCAGCGAGCCTCCGTGTTCTCGCCGTCTGCCGGGTAGGGCTCGCCCGAGACCCAAGCCAGTCGAAACGTCAGGTCGACGAACCGGGTTCGGTCACCGTTGGGGTAGACGACCTCGCCGCTGACGTCGACCGAGGCGAGTCGGATCGGATCGGCGACCACGCCAGTCTCCTCGAGGGTCTCGCGCACGGCTGCCGCAGCAGGTTGCTCGCCGGGATCGATGATGCCGGTCACCGGCGTCCACGCACCGGTGTCGGATCTGCGCACCATCAGTACGAGATCGTCCTTGCACACGACGGCGATGGCGCCCGGCAGCCAGAGCGGGTCCGTGCCGATCTTGGCGCGCAGGGCGAGGACGAAGTCCGGGGTGGCCATGCCCCGAGCCTAGACGCCGCGGAATGGTCCACCGGTCGCGTCCGTTGACACCTCCATGCGTGCCATGACCTATGCCCAGTACGGCGACGACGACGTCCTCGAGCTCACCGACCAGCCGACCCCCAAGGTCGGGCCGGGCGAGATCCTCGTGGAGGTGCGCGCCGCCTCGGTCAACCCGGTCGACTGGAAGCTGATGAGTGGCGGCCTCGACGCGATGATGGACGTCCGCTTCCCGGTGGTCCCGGGCTGGGACGTCGCCGGCGTCGTCTCCGCCGTCGGCATCGACACCCCCGAGTTCGCGGTGGGTGACGAGGTCGTCGCCTACAACCGCCAGGACTACGTGCACCGCGGGACCTTCGCCGAGCTGACGACGGTGCCGGTGCGAGCCGCCGCCCGCAAGCCACGCGACCTGTCCTGGGAGGAGGCAGCGTCGCTGCCGCTCGCCGGACTCACGGCGTTCCAGGCGCTCGAGCGGCTCGAGGTCGGCCCCGAGGACACCGTGCTCGTCCACGGCGCCGGCGGCGGCGTCGGCTCCTTCGCCGTCCAGCTCGCGGCCCGTGCCTTCCGGGCCCGCGTGATCGGTTCGGCGTCCGCGTCGCAGCACGACCGCATCCGCGACCTCGGCGGCGAGCCCGTCGAGTACGGCGACGGTCTCGTCGACGCGGTCCGCGAGCTCGCGCCCGACGGCGTCTCGGTGGTGCTCGACCTCGTCGGCGGCGTGGTCGAGCAGACCGTCGCCGTGCTGGAGGACGACGGGCGCCACGCGTCCATCGCCGACCCCGACGTGCTCGAGCACGGTGGGCTCTGGCTGTGGGTCCGCCCCGACGCCGACGACCTCGGCCGCCTCGTCGGCCTGGTCGACGACGGCACCGTCCGCGTGGAGGTCGACGGCGTCTACGACCTCGAGGACCTCGCCGACGCGTTCGCGCGCAGCCGCGAGGGCCACGTCCACGGCAAGCTCGCCATCCGCGTCAGCGAGGACTGAGCCGCCGCAGCGACGTCGACGCCCTCCCACCCCTCGGGTGGGAGGGCGTCCTGCGTCCGCATGGTCGTACGCGACTCTTCACCACATGAATACATGATGTGTATAGTTGCGCCATGGCTCTCGCCCACGTGCTGCTCGGCATCCTCGCCGACGGACCCGCGCACGGCTACGACGTGAAGCGCGCCCACGACGCCCGCTTCCCAGCAGCCAAGCCGCTCGCCTACGGGCAGGTGTACGCGACGCTCAGCAAGCTGTCGGACGACGGGGCGGTCGAGGTGGTGGAGACTGCGGACCCGTCGGGCGGTCCCGAGCGCATCACGTACGCCCTGACGGACGAAGGTCGCAGCCGCCTGCAGGCGTGGCTCGACGACGTCGAGCCCCCCGCGCCTGCGGCGGCGGACGACGTCGTCCGCAAGACGATCACCGCCCTTCATGCTGGAGGCGACGCCGTCGCCTACCTCCGCCGGCAGCGCGAGGCCCACCTCGAGGCCATGCGCCGGCTCGTTCGAGAGCGTGACGCTGCCACCGACGTCGCCGCGCGTGTCAGCGTCGACCATGCCGTCGCCCACCTCGACGCCGACCTGCAGTGGCTCCAGGCCGCCGCCGACCGCTTTGCGCGAGCCTCCCTCGAACCCCGACGCCCCTCCAGTGCAGGAGTCACCCGATGACCACGTCCCCGCCCGCCGTCGTCGCACGCGCTCACGAGGTGCACCAGTCCTACGGCCGTTCGCTCGCCCTCGCAGGCGCCTCCGTCCAGGTGGTGGAAGGTGAGCGGGTGGCGGTCACCGGGCGGTCCGGGTCCGGCAAGTCGACGCTGCTGCTCGCCCTGGCGGGTGTCCTCAGGCCGCAGTCGGGGACGGTCGAGGTCGTCGGGCACGACCTCGACACCCTCGACGACGCACAGCGCACGCGGCTGCGGCGGCGAGAGATCGGTCTGGTGCTCCAGTTCGGGCAGCTCGTCCCCGAGCTCACGGCCCTGCAGAACGTGGCCTTCCCGCTGCTGCTCGAGAAGTCGGCGCGAGACGCGGCCGAGGCCGCCGCCCACCACTGGCTGGATCGGCTCGGGGTCGGGGACCTCGCCGGTCAGCGACCGGGCGAGCTCTCCGGCGGCGAGCAGCAACGGGTCGCGATCGCCCGCGCGCTCGTCACGTCGCCGCGCCTCGTGCTCGCCGACGAGCCGACCGGCGCGCTCGACACCGTCACCGCCGAGGAGGTGCTCGACGTCATGCGCACCGCCACGGCGGAGTCCGGTGCGGCCCTCGTCGTGGTCACCCACGACAACCGCGTCGCCGCAGCCCTCGACCGCGAGGTCGTGCTGCGCGACGGTCGTGTCGTCAGCGAGGAGGCGGCGCGATGAGGAGCGTCGTCCCCGCGCTCCTGCGCGCCGGGGCAGGGTCGCGCGCTCTCGTCGTGGTCGCCGCGACCGCGGTCGCGACCGCCGTGCTCATGGCGGCCGCGTCGATCGCCATGCTCTGGTTCGAGCGCATTCCCTCGGACCTGGTCATCGACGCCCGCGGCTACGGCACCGACCTCGAGTCCGTCAACTGGATCGTCGCCGACCCAGGTACCCGCGGCGGCGTGCTGTTCGGCGCGATCGTGCTCGTGCTGCCCCCGCTGCTGCTGCTCGACCAGGCGGTGCGGCTGGGCGCCGCCTCCAGGCAGCGACGTGACGCGGCCCTCCGGCTCGCCGGGGCCACGCGGCGGGACGTGCGAGCCCTCGCGGCCCTCGAGGTGGCGCTGCCTGCGCTCGTCGGAGGAGTGCTCGGCATCCCCACGTTCCTGCTGCTCCGGTCCCTGCTCGCGGGTCCGGGCTTTCTCGCCCCGACGTCCTTCCCACCCCTGTGGGTCGTCCCGCTCGTCCTCGTCGGCGTCGCCCTGGTCGGCGCCGGTGTCGGCGCGCGAGCGGGCAAGGACGACCCGCTGGGCACCGCCCGCCGTGTCGACCTCCGGTCGGGCTTGTCGTGGCGGGGCCCAGCCGCGCTCGTCGCCGGCGCTGTCCTCCTGGTGACGCAGCTGGGGGCCGGCTACGGCAGCGACGTCTACCTCCTGCTCACCTTCGTCGCCCTGGGCCTCATCGTCCTCGGCCTGGTCGGCTCCGCGCCGTGGGTCGCCTACGGCGTCGCCCGTCGTGCCGTCCGTCGTGCGAGGACGGCACCCGACCTGCTGGCGGCACAGCGGGTGCTCGTGGCCCCCGGGGCCGCCGGCAGGGCGGCGGCAGGCGTCGGCGCGATCGGCCTCGCGCTCGGCACTACGGCCGTCTTCTCCGGCGACGTCATGGCGATGGGCCAGTGGGAGGCTGACGGAACCTACGACATCGGCGCGGTCGCGACCGCCGTGGCGGCCCTCGTCGCGCTGGCGGTGCTCGCGGGCTCCCTCGCCGTGCACGCCGTCGAGTCCATCTGGGAGTCGCGGCGGGAGATCGCGTTCCTCGCGGCCACGGGCACGACCCAGGTCGACCTCGACCGGGCGCTCCTGCGTCAGGTGCGGCTCGTCGCCGTCCCGCTCGGCGTGACCGGCGCGACGATCGGCGCGCTCGGCTACTCCGGCCTCCTGCTCGTCGGGGAGTCGCTCGGCGGGACCCGGCTCGTGGCGGTCGTCGTCGGGATCCTCGGCACCTGGGCGTGCGTCAGCCTCGCGGCCTGGGCGGCCGCCCGACTCGTCAGGCCTGTGGCGGTCGATGCGGCCCGCCCACTGCACCTGCGGACGGAGTAGGCCGTGGACCGGTTCACGTCGGCGAACCGACGCCGCGCCGCGCACGGCCGACGCCGACGGCGCGTGCAGCAGGTCGTGGCCACCGCGCTGCTCGGGTCGGCGTTCACCCGTCCTGACGTGGTCCGCCGTCGGGACGACGCCTGATCGTCGCCGGGGTGCGCCCGTCGGTGCGGGTGGCTACCGTCGGTCCCATGCCCAGTCGCGCACCCTCGAAGCAGCCCAGCACCTCGGCCAAGCTCCTCTACCGGCCCGTGGGGATCGTCAGCTCGATCCTCGGCGGGCTGCTGTCGAGCCTGATCTTCAAGCAGATCTGGAAGCGCGTCAGCCCCAGCAGCGACCAGCGCTCCGACGCACCCGGTCCGCTGGAGAGCGAGTACCCGATCAAGGAGATCCTCGTCGCGGCGGCGCTGCAGGGCGCGATCTACGCCGTCGTCAAGGCGGTCATCAACCGCCAGGGCGCCCGCACGTTCGAGAAGGTCACCGGCGAGTGGCCCGGTTCCTGACGCACCTCGCGGACGACGAAGGTCCCACGATCGACGAAGGCGCTGCCACCCAGGTCGGATGACAGCGCCTTCGTCGTCGTTCGGGATCGCGAGCCTCAGCCCGCGAAGACCTCCACGAGCTTCGCGTTGAACGCCGGGATGTCGTCGGGGTTGCGGGAGGTGACGAGGTCCCAGCCGTTCGCCGGGCAGTGGAACACCTCGGCGTCCTGCCAGGTGCCACCGGCGTTCTTGACGTCCGTCGCCAGCGACGGGAACGACGTGAGCGTCTTGCCCGGGAGCACGCCGGCCTCGACCAGCGTCCACGGGGCGTGGCAGATCGCGGCCACCGGCTTGCCGGCGTCGACGAACGCCTTCACCAGGGCGACCGACGTCTCGTCGGAGCGCACCTTGTCGGCGTTCACGGTGCCGCCGGGCAGCACCAGGGCGTCGTAGTCGGACGCCGAGGCGTCGGCCACGGCGACCGTCGCCTCGAACGTGGCGTCCTTGTCGGTGTCGTTCACCATCGACTGGACGGTGCCGGCCTCGGGCGCGATGTGCACGGGTGTGCCACCGGCCTCGACGACCGCCTTCCACGGCTCCTCGAGCTCGGGCTTCTCCACCCCGATCTCGGCGGTGAGGAAGGCGATCGTCTTGCCGGACAGGGATGCATCGGACACGGGGAGTCCTCTCGGTGGGGGTCAGGCAGCGCGGTGAGGGTGCGGGCTGCGGCTGAGGATGTCGCGCCGCTCGGCCTCGCTGAGCCCTCCCCACACACCGTACGGTTCCTGCACCGAAAGCGCGTGTTCACGGCACTGCTCGATCACCGGGCAGCGCAGGCAGAGCGCCTTCGCGGCCTGTTCTCGGCGGGCCTTCGGCGCTCCGCGCTCGGCCTCCGGCGAGAAGAAGCTCTCCGGATCGACCTCACGGCAGAGACCGTCGTACTGCCAGTCGTACGTCTCCTGCAGCGGCATCGGCAGGCGTCTGATGTTGACCATTTCGTGCCCCCTCTCGGTCGCGTCGGAGTCTCCGGCGACCTTGATGGGCTCCGGGACGGAGAGGCTCCGACCAGAAACACAACTTGCTCACAATCTATGCACCTTGAAGCAGAATGGCAAGATCCTGGATCCTCCGTAACATGAGCAACCTACCCAGGAAGGCTGGGAGGTGGCGTAGGTGAAGGAAACACCAGGACGTCCCGAGGAACCCCGTCAGCCCGCGGGACAGTGGAGCGACGTCGCCGACGCCGGCACTGACCTGACGTGGGGCGTGGGAGCAGTCTCCTCGCGACTCGGTGTCGCTGCGTCGACCCTGCGCACCTGGGAGCGTCGCTACGGCATCGGTCCGAGCCACCGCACGCACGGCGGCCACCGCCGGTACACCGAGCGCGACATCACCCGCGTCGAGCTGGTCCGCCGCATGGTCTCGCGCGGGGTCTCCGCGCAGGACGCCGCCCGCGTCGCCCGGCACCTCGATCGCGACGACCTCGCTGCGGCCCTGCGGGGCGAGACCGGTCACACGGCTCAGGTGGAGACCGACGACCTCCTCGACTCCCTGCTCGCCGCCGCCACCGCCAGCGACGAGACACGACTGCAGCAGCTCGTCGCCGGCGTGCTGGAGTCGTCGTCGGTGCTCGAGGCGTGGCGCGACGTGCTGTCGCCCGCCCTCGGCCGCCTCACGCAGGAGTCGTCTCGCGGCAACCTCGACCGCGACGCGTTGTCCCTCACCCTGCGGACCGTGCTCGACGCGCTGCTCGCGGTACGCGGGCCCAGCGCCCCGCCCGCCCAGGGCGGGCTCAAGCCGCAGGTGCTGCTCGCCACCTTCACGGAGGAGTCGCAGGCGCTCCCGTTCGTCGCCTGGGCGGCCGCGCTCGCGCAGGCCGACGTCGTGCTGCGCGTCATCGGTCCCGACATCGGCCCGCGGGAGGTGCTCGACCTCGCCTGGAGGCTGTCTCCGTCGGTCGTCGTGCTCTGGAACGCTCCGGGCGACTCGGCGGGGATCGTGCGTCACCACGTCGAGAACGGTGGACGCGCCGCCTTCATCCGGGCCACTCCCGGCTGGCCCGACGAGCTGCGGATCCGCTACGGCACCGAGGCTCCCGAGGTCGCCGCCGACGTCGGCACGGCCGTGCGCAAGGTCCTCGACCGCGTGCGCTGACCGCGACCTCGTCGGGGCGAGGTCTAGCCTTGATCCATGACCACGTCTGCCGTCCTCACCCGCATCGACGGGCCCGTCGCGTACGTCAGCCTCAACCGGCCCGAGAAGCTCAACGGCGTCGACTTCGACGTCCTGCAGGGTCTGCTCGACGCCGCCGCCGAGGTGCGCCGTGACCGCAGCGTCCGCGCCGTCGTGCTGCAGGGCGAGGGCGACTCCTTCTGCGCGGGCCTCGACTTCGCGTCGGTGCAGCCGCAGCGGGCCAAGGTCGCCCGGTTCTTCCTGACCCTCCCCTGGCGCGCGACGAACGGCTTCCAGCAGGCGCTGTGGGCGTGGCGCGAGCTGCCCGTGCCGGTCATCGCCGTGACGCACGGTCACGTGTTCGGCGCCGGCATCCAGCTGGCCCTCGCCGCCGACTTCCGCTTCACGACGCCCGACGCGCGGTGGTCGCTGCTGGAGGCCAAGTGGGGCCTCGTGCCCGACATGAGCGGCACCGTGCCCCTCGTCGAGCTGGTCGGAGCCGACGTCGCCAAGCGGCTCGCGATCACCGGCGAGACCGTCTCCGGTGCCGAGGCCGCGGAGATCGGCCTGGCGTCCGGCGTCGCCGACGACCCGCTGAAGCCGGCACTGGAGCTGGTCGACGCGATCGTCGCCCGGTCGCCCGACTCCGTCGCCGCCAGCAAGAAGCTGCTCAACCTGGTGCGCCTCGGGGGGCTGCGTTCCGCGTTCCGCCGCGAGCGCCTCTACCAGCTCGCCATGTTCCGCTCCCCGAACACCGCGATCGCCCGCAAGGCGGGCCTGAAGCGCGAGCAGCCCGAGTTCGGCCCCCGCACGTTTGGCTGAACCTGAAGGCGCTCAGCGCCTGAACGGTGAAGCCAGGTCGAGTAGTGCACCGGCGGAGCCGGCCCCGCTGTATCGAGACCTCGGCAGCGTCCAGACCCAGGCACGCCCGGTCTGGTGACGCTGAGCCGTTGCCGGGTGGTCTCGATACGTCCGGCCGGGCTCCTTCGTCGCCGGTCGTCCTACTCGACCAGCGGAGGGTTTCGTCGGTCGAGTAGCGCGGAGCCGCGACGAAGGAGCGTGCTCCGGGCGTATCGAGACCACTCCAAGCGCTCGCTGGAGGTTGGCTCGCGCTGAGCTGTTGCCGGGTGGTCTCGATACGTCAGGACGTGCTCGCTGGCGCTCGCCGTCCTGACTACTCGACCAGCGAAGCGTTCCGCTGGTCGAGTAGTCGACGCCGCGACGGAGGAGCTGGCGGAGGCGTATCGAGACCATTCCAAGCGGTCGCTGGGGGTCGGGCCGCGCTGAGCTGTTGCCGGGTGGTCTCGATACGTCAGGACTTCGCAAGCTCGTCCCTGCTACTCGACCAGCGAAACCCTCCGCTGGTCGAGTATCTCCACGAGCGCTAGCGAGGGGAGGTGCTGGAGCCGTCGCACCAAGGGCGTAGCCGCGACGGAGCGAGACCACTCCGAGCGGTCGCTGGGGGTCGGTTTGCGCTGGGCCGTTGCCGGGTGGTCTCGATACGTCCGAGCCTCGCAAGCTCGCTCGGACTACTCGACCAGCGGAGCGTTCCGCTGGTCGAGTAGTCGACGCCGCGACGAAGGAGCTGGTGGCGACGTATCGAGACCACTCTGGGCTGTCGCTGGGGAGTGGGCGCACCGCAGGGGCTGGGGGCGGGGTGCGTTGTTAGGCTGGCGCGCGTGACGGACGAGAAGCGCAAGAAGGTTGCCGACCAGTACGACCGCGGCTACGACTACACGGCCTACTGGGACAACCGCGACTACGAGCACGCTGCCGAGGAGGCGGCGATCCGTCGTCTGCTGGACGGCCGTCACTTCGGCCGGGCGGCCGACGTCGGTGGCGGCTTCGGCCGGCTCTGCCTGCTGCTGCGCGAGTACGCCGACCACGTCACGCTCGCCGAGCCGAGCCGCACCCAGCTGGAGGCGGCGGAGCGCGTGCTCGCCGGCACCGACATCGCGCAGGTGCAGATGCAGGCCGACGACCTGCAGTTCGACGACGCGTCGCTCGACCTGCTGACGATGGTGCGCGTCATGCACCACATCCCCGAGCCGACCACCGAGTTCTCCGAGATCGCGCGGGTGCTGAAGCCCGGCGCGACCGCCCTCATCGAGGTCGCGAACTACGGCCACTTCAAGAACCGTCGACGGTTCAAGAAGGAGGGCAAGGCCCTGCCGAAGGAGCCCGTCAGCATCCGCACGGCCACGGCCGAGGAGCCCGACGCGATCGCGTTCGTCAACCACAACGTCGACACCGTCGTCGAGCAGCTCGCATCCGCAGGGCTGCACCTCGAGCGCAAGCTGTCGGTCTCGAACCTGCGCAGCGAGAAGCTGAAGAAGGCGCTCCCGACCGGTCTGCTCGTCTCGGTCGAGAAGGCCCTGCAGGAGCGGCTCGCGTCGCGCGACTTCGGTCCGAGCATCTTCCTCGAGCTGCGCCGCCGCTGACCGCCGACCACTACCTGGTGCCTGCGGGCTCGGCCGACGTCGAGCTCGAGGTCAGCCGTTCGCGGTTCGTCGCGCACGTCGCCCCGGTCGACGACGAGGATGCGGCTCGTGCGGTGGTCGCCGCTGTGCGTGCACGTCACCCGACCGCCGGCCACCACTGCACGGCCTTCGTCGTCGGCCCGGACGCCCGGCTGCGCCGCTCGAACGACGACGGCGAGCCGTCCGGCTCTGCGGGCCGGCCGATGCTGGAGGTGCTGACGGGGCGCGGCGTCAGCGACGTCGTCGCCGTCGTGTCGCGGTGGTTCGGCGGGACGCTGCTCGGCGTCGGCGGCCTGGTGCGGGCCTACGGCGACGCGACCATGCTCGCCCTCGACGCCGCGGGCACGCGGGTGCGTCGACGTCGGCTCCTCGTCGACGTGACCGTCCCGGTGGACCTCGTCGGCGTGGTCGAGAACCGGCTTCGTGCCGCCTGGGACGTCGTCGACGTCGTCTACGGGACGCGCGTGGTGCTGACGCTCGCCGTCGAGCCGGACCGCGACGGCGAGGTGGGCGCGACCGTCGCCTCGTTGACGTCGGGACGCGGCGACGTCTCGACGGTCGGCGAGACCTGGCGGTAGGTCAGCAAGAACGGTCGGGCGCGGCCCGGGTCGTGGCGTCCAGACTGGTCGCATGCCCGCTCCTTCGCCGGACCGTCTCGTCGCCCTGCTCGACGCGGTGCTGGCCGACGAGCGCCCTCGGCTGGGGGACATGGCCGCAGGCGCGCACCTGTCAGCCTTCCACCTCTCGCGCCAGCTGAGCGCGGCCACCGGCGAGCCGCCCGTCGCACTGCGCCGCCGGGTGCTGCTGGAGCGGGCGGCCTGGCAGCTGCAGCGCGGCGCCCGCGTCACCGACGTGGCCCTCGCCGCGGGCTACGACTCAGTCGACGGCTTCGCCCGCGCCTTCGGCCGCGCGTTCGGACACCCGCCGTCGCAGCTGCCGCCCGCCGTGGAGCGAGGGCACTGGCTCCCGGCACCGAACGGCATCCACTTCCACGGCCCGTCGGTGCTCTACGTCGCCGCGGGGGAGGCGCGGGAGCACCCCGCCGGCGACGTCCTGGAGATGCTCGTCCGGCACGACATCGACGACGTCCGGGCGCTGCTGCGGGCGTCGCGGCTGCTCGGGCCGCAGGCGCTGGACGCCGTGCGGATGCCGGGCCACCGCGTCACCGACTGGCACGGGCCCGAGGAGACCCTGCGCGCCGTGCTGACCCACCTCGCCCTCGGCGTCGAGCCGTGGCTGGCCGTCCTGGAGGGCGCGACGTCGCCGCCCGAGCCCGGCGACGTCAGCGTCGCGGACCTCCTCGAGCGGCACGAGGAGCTGTCGCCGCGCTGGCTCGCCTGGGTCCGCGACGTACAGCGACGCTCCGCCTGGGGCGACGCCGTGGTCGACGCGCTGTGCGAACCCCCGGAGTCGTTCCGCCTCGGTCAGGTGGCGTCGCACGTGCTGACGTTCTCCACGCAGCGTCGGCACGTGGCCCGGTGGATGCTCGGGCGGGCCGGCGTCACCGACCTGCCCGACCCCGACCCGATCCTCTGGCACCGCCGTGCCGGGCACGACGACCCGAGAGGCCTCCACCGATGACCGAACGTCCCCGCGTCCGCTACGTCACCGCCACGACGCTCGACGGCTTCCTCGCCGACGAGCACGACTCGCTGGACTGGCTGCTGGAGCAGGACCACGACCCCCGAGGTCCTGGCGGGCACGAGCACATGGACGGTGCGGGCGCCCTCGTGATGGGGGCGACGACCTACCGCTGGGTCGTCGACCACCTCGCGCGCTCGGGCGAGGGCTGGCCGTACCCGCAGCCGACCTTCGTCGTCACCCACCGGACGCCGGACCTCGCCTCGACGAGCGTGCGGCTCGTCCAGGGCACGCCGACGGACTGGTGGCCGCAGGTCGTCGCAGCGGCCGACGGTCGGGACGTGTGGGTGGTCGGGGGAGGTGCGCTCGCCTCCGACCTCGCCGGGGAGGGACTGCTCGACGAGGTGATCGTCTCGATCGCGCCCGTCACGCTGGGGTCAGGGAAGCCGCTGCTTCCGGCGCGCTTCGACCTGCGCCTGCGCGACGTCGACCGCAACCGGGCCTTCGTCGTCGCGCACTACGACGTCCTGGGTCGCCGCGCCGGCTGAGCGCGAGGCTCAGCGGCGCTTCTGCCAGGCGGCGCGGGCGGCGACGGCGGAGTCGGGGTAGTCGGCGAACACGCCGTCGACGCCGGCGTCGAAGTAGCGGAACAGCTCGGTCCGCACGTCGCCCTGGGCGTTCGGGTCGGTGCCGAGGCGCAGGTCGGTGGGCAGGAACTGGTTCTCGTTGCGGATCGTGTAGACCACGACCTTGAGCCCGGCGCGGTGCGCGTCGGCCACGAGCGACGTCGGCGTCGTGTGCGCGCCCTTCGCGTCGCGGGGGATGACCTGGCTCTTGTCGGGGCCGATCCAGCGGGCGTAGCGGGCGACGGAGCGCAGACCCTGCGGCGTCGTCAGGTCGGCGTAGGTCGTGTCGTCACCGCGCGACACCAGGTCGTACGGCGCGCCCGACGCCGACGTCAGCTGCACGAGCGGCACGCGGGTCCAGCGGGCGAGCTCCTTGAGGTTGGAGGTCTCGAAGGACTGGACGACGATCGGTGCGTTGCGTCGGTCCCAGCCGGCCTTGCGGATCGCGCGCACGAGCGGACGGTTGAGGTCGAGCCCGATGGAGCGGAAGTAGGTGGGGTGCTTGGTCTCGGGGGCGACCGCGATGGTGCGGCGGCCGCGGCTCTCGCGCTTCGCGAGCTCGACCACCTCCTCGAAGGTGGGGATCTCGAAGCGCCCGTCGTACACGGTGTTGCCCGGCCGCACCTGCGGGAGACGCTCGACCGCACGCAGCGTCTTGAGCTCGGCGAGCGTGAAGTCCTCGGTGAACCAGCCGGTCACGTCGACGCCGTCGATCACCTTGGTCGTGCGCCGGTCGGCGAACTCCGGGTGCGAGGCGACGTCGGTGGTGCCGCTGATCTCGTTCTCGTGACGGGCGACCAGGACGCCGTCCTTGGTGCTGACGAGGTCGGGCTCGATGACGTCGGCGCCCTGGCGGATGGCGAGCTCGTACGCGGCGAGCGTGTGCTCGGGTCGGTGGCCCGACGCACCGCGGTGGGCGAAGACGGTGACGGTGCGGGTCGGCTTCTTGCCGTGCTGGACGACGGGCTTGTCGTGCGTGGGCGCGACCGGGGTGGCGACCGCGACGCTGGGGGTGGCGATCGCGCCGGCGGCGGCGAGACTGACAGCGAGCAGCTTCATGACACCAGGGCAGCCGCCGCGGGTGAACATCGGGCGACATCGCGTCGCCGATCATATGACGGTCAGAGGGCGCCGAGGCGCTGCAGCACGTCGCGCACGTGCTGGAGGGCGTTCTTCTCCGCCAGCCCGGTGGTGTCGTCGAAGTAGAGGCCGTCGCCGATGAGCTGGATGGTGCGGGCCAGGGACTCGTCGCCGAGGTGCTCGCGGAGCACGACGAACCAGCCCTCCCGCAGGTCGGCCAGCGCGTCCGAGGCGCGGGTGTCGTTCTCCTGCGCGATGCGACCTGCGGCGATGAGGGCACGGTCGAAGTCGGAGCCGGAGTCGACGGACGTCTCGAGGTAGTAGCCCACGGGCCCCTCGGGCGCCTCGCTCATTGCCTCGGCGTCGCGCGCGCCCTGCTCGCGCAGCCGGGTGAGCATGCCGTCGACGAGCTCGTCCTTGCTGTGGAAGTGGTACAGCAGACCGCCCTTGGAGACCTCGGCCTGCGCGGCGACGGCGTCGAGCGTGGCCGCGCGGCTGCCCTGGGTGACGAGGAGCGTCTCGAACGCGTCGAGCACACGGTCGCGGGTGGAGCGCTCGGCCGGCGGCATGGCGTGAGCCTACCCGGCGGGGTGCGACACGGATCACCGACGCGGACGGGTACGTGGGTTAGGAACTGTACCGGCTGGACGGTATAGTGTAGGTCGTGGTCCGGGCGCTGCCCGGACCGTTCCACGTCCGCCGAGAGGAGGCCCCGCCATGACCACCATCGACCCCCGCTTCGACGACGCTCGTCCGTCGAGCCCCCACGCATCGGCACTGCCCGAGGTGCCCCCCGTGCGCGCGGGCCTGCGCGAGTGGTGCGCCCTCGCCGTCCTGATGATCCCCGTGCTGCTCGTCTCGGTCGACAACACCGTGCTGAGCTTCGCGCTGCCGTCGATCAGCACCGAGCTGCGCCCGACCGGCTCCCAGCTGCTGTGGATCGTCGACGTCTACGCCCTCATGCTCGCGGGTCTGCTCATCGCGATGGGCAGCATCGGCGACCGCGTCGGTCGGCGCCGGCTGCTGGTGATCGGCTCGATCGGCTTCGGCGCGGCGTCCCTGGTCGCCGCCTACGCGAGCAGCGCCGAGATGCTGCTCGCGGCTCGTGCGCTGCTCGGCTTCTTCGGCGCCACGCTCATGCCGTCGACGCTCTCGCTGCTGCGCAACGTCTTCCACCACGCCCACGACCGCCGGCTCGCCATCGCAGCCTGGGCGGCCATGTTCTCCGGTGGTGCAGCCCTCGGGCCGGTGCTCGGCGGCTACCTGCTCGAGCACTTCTGGTGGGGCTCGGTCTTCCTCATCAACGTGCCGCTGATCGTGCTGCTGGTGCCGCTGGCGCTGTGGCTCGTGCCGGAGTCGAAGGACCCGAACCCGGGACCGCTCGACCCGACGTCGATCATGCTCGCCGTGGTGGCGATGCTGCCGGTGGTCTACGGCATCAAGCACCTCGCGAAGGCCGGCCTCGACGACGTGACGCTCGCGTCGTTCGGTCTCGGTGTCGCCGCCGGTGTGCTGTTCGTGCGTCGTCAACGGCGCAGTGCGTCGCCGATGCTCGACCTCACGCTGTTCCGGAACCCGGTCTTCAGCGGGGCGCTCGCCGCGAACCTGCTGAGCCTCATGGGCCTCACCGGCTTCCTGTTCTTCGCAGCCCAGCTGCTGCAGCTGGTGCTGGGACTGTCGCCGATGACGTCGGCGATGGTGCTGCTGCCCGGTCTGCTCGTCACGATGGCGTGCGGCTTCGTCGCAGTGCGGCTGGTGCGCCGCTTCCCGGTGCGCGTGCTCGTGAGCCTGAGCTTCGTCGCGTCGTCGCTCGGCTACGCCGTGGCGGCGTTCACCGGGCACCCGACGGTCGTGAGCGTCCTCGTCGCCTTCGCGGTGATGGGCGTCGGCATCGGCCTGGCGGAGACCCTGACGAACGACCTCGTGCTCGCGGCCGTCCCGCCGCACAAGGCAGGGTCGGCGTCGGCGATCTCCGAGACCGCCTACGAGATCGGTGCCGTGCTGGGCACGGCGGTGCTGGGGAGCATCCTCACGGCCACCTACCGGGCCGAGCTGACCGTGCCGGCCATGCTGCAGCACGGTGAGCGCGACCACGCCTTCGAGACGCTCGGCAGCACGTTGACGATGGCCGACCGGTACCCGAACGAGATGGGTGCGGCGCTCGCGGAGTCGGCGCGTGCCGCCTTCGACCTCGGCGTCCAGCGGACGTCGGGTCTGGCGATCGGCGTGGCTCTGCTGGCCGCCCTCGTCTCGTGGCGCACGCTCAAGCACGCTCCGTCGGTGGAGAACGTCTCGCACTGAGGACGGCTGCGTCCCCGTTCATCGGGGACGCGGTCGCCCAAAGTTCCAGACCAGGAAGAGGACGAGCGTGCCCAGGAGCACGATCGACCCGGCACGGTCCCAGTCCGGTGTCGGGTCGACGCCGACGAGGTGCCGCGCGTACGCGTAGGCGAGCGCGAGCAGGGTGATCTCCGTCCAGTGACGAGGATGCCGGGGATCGTGGTCCAGCTGCGGCTGGGGTGGCGCATGGGTACCTCCGGTGGTCAGTCGTGGTGATCGCGGTGGGGGCGTCGGTAGATCGCTCCGAGGACGGACGCGAAGGTCGTGAACAGCACGAGCTGGGCGTAGAGGGCCCAGTTCATGGTAGCGTCGACGTCGAGTGCGCGGCGCGCGGCGACGAAGACGAGGGCCAGTGCGGCCAGCGCGACCGCCTGGGCGACGAAGCCCAGGACGACGCGGCGGCGTGGCGAGGTGGAAGGCATCGGGTGCTCCTCTGGATCGTCGATGACTCGACCCTCTCGACGTCCGTGGTCGAGGACCAGACCTCTTCACGATGTCGGTGGATGGGGTTGACAGCGGGAGGAAGGGGTGTGGAGAACCTTCCGAGAGGTCGGGACCGGCGGGTCAGGAGATGGCTGCGACGAGGGCGTCGCGGAGGGCTCGGCGCGCCGGGTTGCCGGTGGTCGCGCGTCGCCAGACGAGGCCCACGCGGCGCTCCGGGACGGGGTCGACGACCGGCACGCACACCACGTCGTCGGGCAGCGGGCCGCGACCCAGGCGCGGCACGAGCGCGACCGCCACGCCCGCGGCGGCCAGCGCCACGTGCGACGCGTACTCGTTGTCGGTGAAGCGCAGGTCGGGTCGCAGGCCGTGCCGCGCGAACATGACGAGCAGCCAGTCGTGGCACAAGGTCCCGGCAGGCGTGCACACCCAGCGCTCCCGGACGAGGTCGCGCGGCGTGACGGTCTCGCGGTCGGCGAGGGCGTGCCCGCGGTGGACGACGAGGTCGGCGCGGTCGAGCAGGAGGTGCTCCTGCTCGACGCCGGGCGGGACGTCGAGGTGCACGCTCTCCCAGTCGTGGACGATCCCGGCGTCGGCGGCACCGCGGGCCACCTGCAGCACGACGTCGCGCGGGTCGGCCTCCGTCACCGTCACGCGCAGCTGCGGCGCCGACGCCTCCAACGCCGCGAGCGCGGGCGCCAGCAGACCGCGGTGCGCGGTGGTGAACGTGGCGACGTGGAAGGAGCCCTGGGGACGGTCGACGTCGTGCCCCAGGTGGCTGAGCGTCTCGAGCTCGTCGAGCACCCCCGCACCGCGCTCGGCGAGGAGGCGGCCGACGTCGGTGAGCACCACGCCGCGGCCGACGCGCTCGAGCAAGGGACGGCCCTGCTGGCGCTCGAGCCGCTTGACCTGCTGCGACACGGCCGACGGCGTGTAACCGAGCGCGTGCGCTGCGGCGACCACGCTGCCGTGCTGGTGCACGGCGAGCAGCGAGCGGAGCGCACTCAGGTCGATCATGCACGAAACGTACATCGAATCGTGAAGAAAGCATCGCTGGACCTACATCGTCGGTCCGACGAGACTGAGCCGGTGACCCGTCGTGACAGCCTCCTCGCCGTGCTCGTGGCCGTGCTGTGGGGGTGCAACTTCGTCGCCATCCACCTGGGTCTGCGCGACGTGCCGCCGTTCCTGTTCCTCGCGATCCGGTTCGTGCTCGTCGCGTTCCCGCTCGTCCTGCTGGTGCCGCGACCGAAGGCGTCGTGGCAGGCGGTGGTCGCGGTCGGCGTCTTCATGAGCCTGGGCCAGTTCGGGCTGCTCTACCTGGCGCTCGCGATCGGCATGCCCGCCGGGTTGGCGTCGCTCGTGCTCCAGGCGCAGGTCGTGCTGACGATGGTCATCGCGTCGCTCGCGCTGGGCGAGCGGGCCACGCGTCGCCAGGTCGGCGGGGCGCTCGTCGGCACGGCCGGTCTCGTGACCGTGGCCGTCGGCTTCGGTGCCGGCGCGTCGATCGTGCCGCTGCTCGTCACCGTCGGCGCAGCGCTCTCGTGGGCGGTCGGCAACGTCGTGGCCCGTGCGGCGAAGGTCGAGTCGGGGCTCTCGCTCGTCGTCTGGTCGGCGCTGGTCGTGCCCCTGCCCTGCCTGGCCGTCTCGCTCGTCGTCGACGGACCTGCCGCGATCGGGGCCGCCCTTGCCGGGTTCGGCTGGACCGCGCTACTCAGCACGCTCTACACGGTCGTCGGGGCGTCGCTCGTGGGCTACACCATCTTCAACGGGCTCATGGCGCGTCACCCGGCGTCGTCGGTGGTGCCGTACATCCTGCTCGTGCCGCCCGTCGGCATGCTCACGGCGTGGCTCGCGCTCGACGAGGTGCCGAGCCTCGTCGAGGCCGTCGGGGGGCTGGTCATGCTCGTGGGGGTCGCCGTGGCGGTGACATCGGCGCGACGTCCCGCGGTGGTGGCGCCGGCGGTGACCGGCTGACTCAGGCGAGGAGGGCGGCGCGGGCCATGCGCGCGAGCAGGGTGCGCAGGGCGTCCTCGCCGATGCGCGCGCTGTGCGGGGTGGAGTTCAGCAGCCCGAAGACCGCCTGGACGACGGCGCGGGCCTCGGCGCGCTGCAGGTCGTCGCGCAACGAGCGGACGACGTCGACCCAGAGGTCGACGTACGCCAGCTGCAGGGTGCGGACCTCCGCGCGCGCGTCGGCGTCGAGCCGCGACCACTCCCGCTCCTGCACGACGATGTAGGCGGGGTGGCTGACGGCGAAGTCGATGTGCCAGTCCACCAGCGCGTCCAGCCGGTCCGACGCGTCGTCGTGCGCCGCGACCCTGGCGCGCCCGGTGTCGAGCAGCTCGGTGCTGATGTCGACCAGCGCCTGCGCCAGCACCTCCTCCTTGCCGCGGAAGTGCTTGTAGATCGCGGGGCCGGAGATGCCCGACGCGGCGCCGACGTCGCCCACGCTCACGCCGTGGAAGCCCCGGTCGGCGAAGAGCTCCACGGCGCTGCGGGCGATCTCGCGCCGTCGGGTGCTCATGGCGGCACGATACCGCACGAGGTTAATGGGTGTTAACCTCGCCGCATGACGTCCTCCCCGACGATGCGCGACCTGGTCGACCAGCTGCACGAGCGGCTCGCCGTGGTGCGTCGCGGCGGCAGCGAGGCGTCGCGCGAGCGGCACGTCTCGCGCGGGAAGCTGCTTCCCCGTGACCGCGTGGACCGCCTGCTCGACCCCGGCTCGCCGTTCCTGGAGATCGCGCCGCTCGCCGCGTACGACATGTACGGGGGCGAGGTCCCCTCCGCGTCGATCGTCACCGGCATCGGCCGGGTGGCGGGCCGCGAGGTGATGGTCGTGGCGAACGACGCGACCGTGAAGGGCGGCACCTACTACCCGCTCACGGTCAAGAAGCACCTGCGCGCGCAGACGGTGGCGCTGCAGAACCGCCTGCCCTGCGTGTACCTCGTCGACTCCGGCGGTGCGTTCCTGCCGATGCAGGACGAGGTGTTCCCCGACCGCGAGCACTTCGGCCGCATCTTCTTCCACCAGGCGCAGCTGTCGGCGCGTGGCATCGCGCAGGTCGCGGCGGTGATGGGCTCGTGCACGGCCGGCGGTGCGTACGTGCCGGCGATGAGCGACGAGACCGTCATCGTGAAGGAGCAGGGCACGATCTTCCTCGGCGGGCCGCCGCTCGTGAAGGCCGCCACCGGCGAGGTCGTCACGGCCGAGGACCTCGGCGGTGGCGACGTGCACGCCCGCAACTCCGGCGTCGTCGACCACCTCGCCGACGACGACGCGCACGCGCTCGACATCGTCCGCTCGATCGTCGGCACGCTGGGCCCGGCGCGCACCCACCTTGAGCCGCAGCCCGCCCTGCCGCCGCGCGAGGACCCCGAGACGTTGCTCGACGTCGTGCCCGTCGACGGCCGCACCCCCTACGACGTGCGCGAGGTGATCCGGCGGGTCGTCGACGACTCCCGGCTGCACGAGTTCAAGCCGCTCTACGGCGACACCCTCGTCTGCGGGTTCGCGCACGTCGAGGGCTACCCCGTCGCGATCGTCGCCAACAACGGCATCCTGTTCAGCGAGTCGGCGCTCAAGGGAGCGCACTTCGTCGAGCTGGCCAACCAGCGGGGCATCCCGCTGCTCTTCCTGCAGAACATCACCGGATTCATGGTCGGGCGTTCGTTCGAGAACGGCGGCATCGCGAAGGACGGCGCCAAGCTGGTCACGGCCGTCGCGTCGAGCGTCGTGCCGAAGCTGACCGTGGTGATCGGCGGCTCGTTCGGCGCCGGCAACTACGGCATGTGCGGCCGCGCCTTCGACCCGCGGTTCCTCTGGACGTGGCCGAACGCGCGCATCTCCGTGATGGGCGGCGAGCAGGCCGCCTCCGTGCTCGCCACCGTCCGCCGGGACGGCATCGAGGGGCGCGGCGAGGCGTGGTCGGCCGAGGAGGAGGAGACGTTCAAGAAACCCATCCGCGCCCAGTACGAGGAGCAGGGCAACCCCTATTACGCCACCGCACGCCTGTGGGACGACGGCATCATCGACCCGCGGGAGACCCGGCGCGTGCTCGGCCTCGCCCTGCAGGCCTGCGCGAACGCGCCCGTCCCGTCCTTCGCCGACCGACCCGAGACCGACGCTGGCGCGCCCGGCTTCGGCGTCTTCCGGATGTGAGCCGACCATGACCGAGACCACCGCACGCCCGATCGAGACCGTCCTGGTCGCCAACCGCGGCGAGATCGCGCGCCGCGTCGTGAGTGCCTGCCGGGCCGCGGGACTGCGGAGCGTCGCCGTCCACACCGACCTCGACGTCGCCTCCTTGCACGTGGCCGAGGCCGACGACGCCGTGCGCGTCGGCTCCTACCTCGACGTCGCGGAGGTCGTGGCCGCGGCCGTCGCGTCGGGTGCCGACGCCGTGCATCCCGGCTACGGCTTCCTGTCGGAGAACGCCGGCTTCGCGCGGGCCGTGCAGGAGGCCGGCCTCGTGTTCGTCGGACCGTCGCCCGAGGTGATCGAGCTGATGGGCCGCAAGGACCGTGCCCGCGACGTGGCCGAGCGTGCCGGCGTGCCGGTGACCCCGCGGCACGACGTCGACGACGTGCCGCCCGACGCGTACCCCGTGCTCGTGAAGGCGGCCGCCGGTGGCGGCGGCAAGGGCATGCACGTGGTGCGTCGCCCCGAGGACCTCGCCGGCGCGGTCGCCACCGCCCGACGCGAGGCGGCGTCGTCGTTCGGCGACGACACCCTCCTGGTCGAGGCGTACGTCGAGGGCGGCCGGCACGTGGAGGTGCAGGTCTTCGGCGACACCCACGGCACGGTCGTGCACCTCTTCGAGCGCGACTGCTCCGCCCAGCGCCGCCACCAGAAGGTCGTCGAGGAGGCACCCGCGCCCGACCTCGACCCCGCGCTCCGCGACCTGCTGCACCGCTCGTCGGTGGCGCTCTGCGAGGAGGTCGGGTACGTCGGTGCCGGGACGGTCGAGTTCCTCGTAGCTGGTGCCCCGGGCGACCAGACGGCGTACTTCCTGGAGATGAACACCCGCCTGCAGGTGGAGCACCCGGTCACCGAGCAGGTGACGGGCCTCGACCTCGTGCAGTGGCAGCTCGACGTCGCCGCGGGCCGGCCGCTCCCGCTCACTCAGGACGAGATCACCTGCACCGGCCACGCCGTCGAGGTGCGCGTGTACGCCGAGGACCCCTACACGGGGTTCCTGCCGCAGGCTGGCCACGTGCTCGACGCGCGGTGGGGCGGGCAGCAGGGGCACGAGGTCCACGCGGCGATCGAGGGGGAGGCGCACGTGTCGTCGGCGTACGACCCGATGCTCGCCAAGCTCGTGGCCCACGGCCCCGACCGCGACGCGGCGATCGACACGCTCCTGGACGTCGTCGACGGGTCCGCCGTCGAGGGCATCGCCACCAACCTCGGGTGGGTGCGTCGGCTCGTCGACTCCGCGCCGTTCCGCTCCGGGGAGGTGCACACGGGCTGGCTCGACGCCTACGAGGGTCCGCTCCTCGCGCGACCTGACGTCGCACCCGAGGCGCTGCGTGCGGCCGCGCTGCTGCTCGGCGAGCCCGAGGACACCTCACCGTTCGGCCGGGGCGACGGCTGGCGCTCGGCCGGACCTCCGAACCCCCTCGTCGTGCACGTCGCCGAGCCCGACGGCACGACCCACGCCGTCACCGTGGACCGCGGGCACGAGCACGCCGACGCCACCGCGCGCGGACGTCGCGTCTGGGCCACCTGGCAGGGCCAGACCTGGGTCCTCGAGCAGGCCGACGCCATGCGACGCACCTTGTCGGCCGCGGCCGGCGACGCCGACGTCGTCGCGCCCATGCCCGGGTCGGTCGTCGCGCTCGACGTCGAGGTCGGCGACGTCGTGGTCGAGGGCCAGCGGCTCGGTGCCGTCGAGGCGATGAAGATGGAGCTCGCGCTCGTGGCCCCCCACGCCGGCACGGTCACCCACGTCGGCGCCACGGTCGGCGACCAGGTCGCCATGGGCCACGTGGTCGTGCACGTCGAGGAGTCCGCGTGAGACTCCCCATGGTCGTGCCCGAACCGGGCCTTCCCGACCGGGTGACGATCTACGAGGTCGGGCCGCGCGACGGCCTGCAGAACGAGAAGACGGTCGTCCCGCTCGACGTGAAGGCCGCGTTCGTGCGCCGGCTGGTCGCCGCGGGGCTGCCCGTCGTCGAGGCGACGAGCTTCGTGCACCCGCGGTGGGTGCCGCAGCTGGCCGACGCCGCCGAGCTCGTCGAGGAGCTCGCCGAGGGCCCCACCTTCCCGCACCCCGTCCTCGTGCCCAACGAGCGCGGCCTCCACCGTGCGCTCGAGGCCGGCTGCGCCCACGTGGCCGTGTTCGCCAGCGCCACCGAGACCTTCGCCGCAAGGAACCTCAACAGCACGGTCGCCGACCAGATGACGATGTTCGCGCCCGTCGTGCGACGTGCGCTCGACGCCGGCGCCGACGTGCGCGCCTACGTGTCGATGTGCTTCGGCGACCCGTGGGAGGGTCCCGTCGACCCCGACGCGGTGGTGCGGGTCGGGTGCGAGCTGCTCGAGCTCGGCGCGACCCAGCTGTCGCTCGGCGACACGATCGGCGTCGGGACCGCCGGCCAGGTCGGCGACCTCGTGCGCCGCTTCGGTGCGGCCGGGGTCGGGGCCGACCGGCTCGCGCTGCACTTCCACGACACCTATGGGCAGGCCCTCACCAACGTCCACGCGGCGCTGCAGGCGGGGGTCACGACGTTCGACGCCTCGGCGGGCGGGCTCGGCGGCTGCCCCTACGCGAGGAGCGCGACCGGCAACCTGGCCACGGAGGACCTCGTGTGGTTCCTCACCGGGCTCGGGATCGGGCACGGGGTCGACCTCGACGCGCTCGTCGCCACCAGCACCTGGATGGCCGAGCGGCTCGGCAAGACGCCCGCCAGCGCCGTGGTGCGCGCGCTCGGCGGCGCCTGAGCGACGCGCTGCATCGTCCGGCCGGTGCGAGGATGAGGACATGACGTCGGCAGTGGTGGTGGGCAGTGGTCCGAACGGTCTGGCGGCGGCGGTACGGCTCGCGCACGAGGGCCTCGACGTCACCGTGCTGGAGCGGTCGGACCGGGTCGGAGGCGGCACGCGCACGTCGGAGCTGACGGTGCCCGGCCTCCTGCACGACGAGTGCTCAGCCTTCCACCCGATGGGCGTCGCCTCGCCGTTCCTCGGCTCGCTCGACCTCGAGCGGCACGGACTGCGCTGGCTCTGGCCCGAGATCGACCTCGCCCACCCGCTCGACGACGGGCGTGCCGGGGTGGTCAGCCGCGACATGGAGCGCACGGCGGCGTCGCTCGGCGTCGACGCGCGCACCTGGCGTCGGCTGTTCGAGCCGCTCAGCGACGGGTTCGACGACCTGCTCGCCGACGTCCTGCGCCCTGTCGTCCACGTGCCGTCGCACCCGTGGGCGCTCGGTCGGTTCGGGCTCAACGCCGCCCTCCCCGCCACGCTCCTCGCCCGACGCTTCGACGACGAGCCGGCGCGGGCACTGTTCATGGGAGTCGCCGCGCACGTGTTCGGCCGCCTCGACACCCCGCTGAGCGCGTCCGTCGGTCTCATGCTGACCGCCGCGGGCCACCGCTACGGCTGGCCGGTCGCCGAGGGCGGGTCGCAGGCCATCGCGGACGCCCTCGTGTCGCTGCTGGAGGAGCTCGGCGGCACCGTGCGCACCGGGGTGCAGGTGACGAGCCTCGACCAGCTGACCGACGCCAGCGGCGCACGTCCGGACGTCGTCATGCTCGACACCTCGCCGCGTGGCGCCCTCGGCATCGTGGGCGACGCGATGCCGTCGATCGTCGCGCGGGCGCTCCGCGCGTACCGGTACGGTCCGGCGGCGTTCAAGATCGACCTCGCGGTGGAGGGCGGCATCCCCTGGACCAACGACGACGTGCGCCGCGCCGGCACCGTGCACGTCGCGGGTGACGCGGCGGAGCTGGTCGAGGCGGAGGGTCGCACGGCTCGCGGCACGATGCCCGAGCGTCCGTTCGTGCTGCTGGGCCAGCAGTACGTGGCCGACCCCAGCCGCTCGCAGGGCGACGTGCACCCGATCTGGGCCTACGCGCACGTGCCGCACGCGTGGCCCGGCGACGCGACCGAGCAGATCATCGGCCAGGTCGAGCGCTTCGCGCCCGGCTTCCAGGACCGGATCGTGCAGGTGGTCTCGAAGAGCACGGCACAGCTCGAGGCGTACAACCCGAACTACGTCGGCGGCGACATCGGCACCGGCGCGAACACGTGGCGCCAGATCCCGCTGCGCCCGCGGCCGACGCTCGACCCGTACTCCCTCGGGGTCGAGGGCGTCTACCTCTGCTCCGCCGCCACCCCGCCCGGCGGCGGCGTGCACGGCATGGGTGGCTTCAACGCCGCCGAGACGGCCCTGCGCCGCCTCTGACCCTCCTCTCCCCTCCCCCGCTGAACCCACCCCCGCTGAGTGTGACGTTTGCGGGCCGAGAACCACGCTTTCCGCCCGCAAACGTCACACCCAGCGGGGAGGGGGAAGGGGTCAGCGGCGGGTGGCGACGAGGATGCTGTCGCGCACGACGTGGGCGCCCATGCCGGTGTGGGTGCGCTCGACGACCTCGGCGCGCGCGTCCCACGTCTCGTCGAGCGCGGGCAGCAGAGCCTCGGGCTCGAAGAGGTCGTCGCGTGCCCTGACGCCCGCCGGCACGTCGCCCGGGTGGTGCCCGACGACGAGCAGCGTGCCGCCGGGTGCCACGGCCGACGCGAGCCGGCGCACGACGTCGAGCATCGGCTCCGGAGGCAGGTGGAGGTAGTGCGCCGTGACGAGGTCCCACCGCTCGTCGCCCGGCTCCCACGTGCGGACGTCGCCGACGCGGAACGACGTCCGCTCGCCCACCCCGGCGTCGTGCGCGTGCTGTCGTGCGCGGTCGAGCCCGGTGGGCGAGAAGTCCATGCCGGTGACCTCCCAGCCGTGCTGCGCGAGCCAGATGACGTCGCCGCCCTCGCCGCAGCCGACGTCGATCGCGCGACCCGGCTCCAGCGCCTCCGCCTTCGCCGGCACCTGCGGGTTGACCCGGCCGCTCCAGACGGCCGACGGGGAGCCGTAGCGCTCCTCCCACGCCTCGGGCTCGCGCATCGCCTCGCGGGCTCGCTCGACCGCGGCCTGGGTGTCCTCCTCCACCAGGCCCGCGTTGAGGAGCGCCCCGGCCTGCACCCCCGAGGCGGCCGCCGCCGCCACCGTGGCCATGGGCGCCGACGCGTTGCCGACCGCCAGCACGCCGGGCACCGGCGTCACGCCGTTCGCGTCGGCCACGAGCCCGACGGCGAGGGTGGTGCCGTGCATCTCCATCGGCCGGGTCGGCACGCCGAGCAGGTCGGCGACCTCGGTCCGGGCGCGGGGGAACGACTGCACGGCCAGCGCGTCGAGCTCGACGGTGGTGCCGTCGGCCAGGCGCACGCCGACGAGCCGGTCGTCGTCGACCAGCACCTCCTCGACGCGCCCCTCCACGACCACCTGGCCGCGTGCGCGCAGCGGCTCGCGCTCGCCGTGCCCCAGCGCGACGTCGTGCGCGAGCACCATGAGCCGGTCGGTGAGCTGCCCGAACAGACCGGCCTGGTGCAGGCCCATCGGACTGCCGAGCAGCACGCCGACGCGCTGGTCGCGCACCTCCCACCCGTGGCAGTAGGGGCAGTGCAGCACGTCGCGTCCCCAGCGGTCGGCGAGGCCGGGCACGTCGGGCAGCTCGTCGACCACACCGGTCGCGAGCACGACACGACGCGCGAGGAAGCGGGTGCCGTCGTCGAGCGTCAGGCCGAAGCTCGGCACGTCGCCGGGCAGCGCCTCCGCGTCGACGACCCGACCGGCGACGACCGTCGCGCCGTACGACTCGACCTCCTCGCGACCGAGCCGCGCGAGCTCGAGCGGCGGCGTGCCCTCGCGCCCGAGGTAGTTGTGCATGTGGTCCGCGGGGGCGTTGCGCTGCTCGCCGGCGTCGACCACCACGACGGATCGGCGGGAGCGGGCGAGCACCAGCGCGGTGCTCAGCCCGGCGGCGCCTCCTCCCACCACGACGACGTCGACGGGGGTGCCGGAGGAACGGGGAACCTCGATGTTCGTGCTCATGGGTCGAGCATGCGCTCCGTTGCGTTCAGACGACAAAGAACTTTGCTGTTCTGGCAACCTCGGGGCGCTGCAGCGTCTGGCACGATGGGTTCACGACTTCGGTGCTGCGTGAGCGGCCACACCCTGGGGGGAAGACATGACCGACCAGCCAGATGGACGCCGGCAGATTCCGCCGGTGCTGTACCTGCCTTGCCGTCCGACCATCCCGGGCGAGTCCCCGCAGGTCGAGCTCCGCACCCTCGAGGACGGTCGGCTCGCCCTCCTCGCATACACCGCGCTCGACCGCTTGGCGCGCTGCTGCGGGGACCACCAGCCCTGGACGCTGATGGAGACCGGCCACCTCTCCACCCTGCGTGAGCAGGCGCGTTACGACGTCGTGCTGCTCGATCAGGAGCTGCCCGCCGAGGTCCGGCACACCGGAGGTTCCTTGTGAGCGACCTGCGGATCGAGCCCGGTGCCGGCGAGGCGATCCGCGACCTCCACCTCGAGGGAGCCGAGCTGATCGAGGGTACGGGGGAGTCGGCGCCCGGCACCGTCGACGCCGGTCCCGGGTCCTCGGCGATCTCGGCGATCCTGTCGAACGTCATGTCCGAGGCGAGCGACCTCGCGGCCGTCCACCGGGCCGTCGCGACCGTGATGGGCCAGGTCGTCGACCAGTACGACGCCACCGACGAATCCATCCGCGACGCCTTCGACCAGGTCACGCGCGGGCTCCCTGCCGACGAGGGCGGACGATGATCGAGACGAAGCTGGAGGGGGACCCGGCGGCGGTCCGTGCCGCCGCCACGTGGGTCTCGGACACCCTGCGCGCGAAGGTCGGCGAGGCGGGCGAGCGGGGCACCTCGGCCCGGCAGCGCGCCGGTCGCGACTGGGAAGGAGACGCCGCCGAGGCCTACCGTGACGTCGCGAGCCAGGTGATCGACGCCGGTGACGAGCAGGAGGAGCACCTCGGTCGCGTGGCGGAGAAGTTCCGCACCTACGCCGTCAAGCTGACGCACGCCCAAGAGCACATGGCCGATCGCCGTGCCGAGGCCACGGAGGGCGGGCTCACCGTGGCCGGCACCGTCATCCAGACCCCGCCGGAGCCGCAACGTCCCGCCGACCTGCCCGCCGGGTCGACGGAGGCGGAGCGCACCGCGTGGGACGCGGAGGGCGACCGGTTCGAGCAGGCGAACGACAAGGTCGAGCTCTACAACCGGCTGCTGGGGGAGGTCGAGCAGGAGCGCACCACCCTCGATGAGTGGATCGACGCGAACCTCACCCACATCGCGACGGCCGACGACCCGACTCTGCTGTCCTACCTCGTCAAGCAGCTGCAGAAGCTGCCCGCCACGGCCATGCTCTTCACGATCGACCTGCGCAAGGGTCGGCTCGAGGAGCTGGCGAACCATCACGGCAGCGAGGCGGCACGCCTGCGTCGCGAGGCGGCCGAGGCGCGCCGTGCGCAGCGCTCCGGCAACCCCGCCCGACGCGCGGCGGGCGACGCCGTGGACGTCCGCGGCAACCGTCAGGCCGCGCGGGGCCTGGACGCGCTCGCCGAGGGGTCGGAGCGGATCGCCCGGCGACTCCCCATCGTCGGGGGGCTGCTCACCGTCGGCCTCGCGGGCAACGACATCGCCAACGGCGACTCGCCCGGTCAGGTCATCTCCAGCGAGGTGCTCGCGACGGGGGCCGGCATCGCCGCCGGGGCCATCGCGGTCACGGCAGGTGCTCCCGTCCTGGCCGTCGCCGCGGTCGGCACCGTCGCGGCCGTCGGCGTCGGCATGCTGGCGGAGTACGCCTGGGACCACTGGGTCCCCGAGGACGTCACCGAGGCGATCGACGAGGGTCTGCGCGACTTCGGCGAGGGCGTGAAGGACACGGCGAGCGACGTGTGGGACGCGGTGACCCCGTGGTGAGCGGCGCGGAGGCGCGGCCGTCGTCGCCGAGACCGCCGGTGGGCCAGGTGCTCGGCATGGGTGCGGCCGCTGTGCTGCTCGGGCCGGCCCTCCTCGCGGCGTCGGTGCTGCTGCTCACCCGTGGCGACCTGCTCCTCGCCCTGGCCGGTGCCGCCATGGCGGCGACCGCCGTCCTCGCGGTCGGATACCTGCTGCGCTTCCTCGCCACGCCGCGAGGCGCCCACGCGTCGACGCTCGTCGACGCCGCCACCGTGCTCCCGGAGTCGCGCCTGGCGCGGTTCCTCGCGTGGGGCACCACCGGGGCCGCCGTGCTCTTCAGCGCCCTCCTGGTCCTCTCGGCGGTCGCGGGGTCGGGCTCGACGGGGCCGTCGGTCGGGCTCGTCGGTGCGGCGGTCGTGCTGGTCCTCGCCGTGCCGACCGTGGTCGCCGTGCTTGCAGGTCGCCGCCCTCGGGGCGCCCTGGTGCTCACCCCCGACACCGTCCGGTTGCGCACCTGGAGCTCCGAGCGCGAGATCGCGTGGGACGACGTCGTCGAGGTGGTTGCGCTGCGGCAGCCGCGTCGTACGCTCGTCGTCTACGCACGCACGGCGGACCAGGTGCGGGTGCTGCGCGCCCCGACCGGGTTCGGCGAGCAGCAGGCACGACCGATCCCGGAGGCCGAGAGGGCGCTGGCGATCTCGTTCCCGCACCTGAGCGGCGACCCGGCCGTCCTCATCGCCGCGCTCGACCACTGGCGTCGTGTTCGCCGTGGCCGTGCCGAGCTCGGCACCGAGGCGTCGCTGCGTCGACTGGAGCCCGGCGCATGACCGCACCCTCCGACCTCGGCGAGGTGCTGGCGGGCGTCGGGCCTCGGCTGCGGCAGCTGCGCCTGGAGCGCGACGCGACCCTCGCCGACGTCGCGGAGCAGACCGGCATCTCGGTGAGCACCTTGTCGCGACTGGAGTCGGGGCAGCGCAGGCCGACCCTGGAGCTGCTGCTGCCGCTCGCTGCCGCGCACGGTGTCGCACTCGACGAGCTCGTCGACGCGCCCGAGACCGGCGACCCTCGCGTGCGGGCGCGCCCGGTGGTGCGGCACGGTCGCACGTTCGTGCCGTTGACGCGACGTCCGGGCGGGCTGCAGTCGTACAAGATCGTCATGCCGGTGGAGGCCGACGCTGAGCCGAGCCTGCGCACGCACGACGGCTACGAGTGGATGTACGTCCTCTCGGGTCAGGTGCGTCTGGTCCTGGGCTCGCGCGACCTGACGATCGGGCCCGGCGAGGTCGTCGAGTTCGACACCCGCACCCCGCACTGGGTGAGCAACCCCGGCCCCCACCCCACCGAGGTGCTCGCCATCTTCGGCCCCCAGGGCGAGCGGATGCACGTCCGCACCTGACCCCGCCTCCACTGCGCGTTTGCGTGGGGCCCCACCCAAGCGTGCAGATTCGGCGCACTTTTGCGTGGGGGCGAGCCGGTTCGGGTGGGGCCCCACGCAAACGGGCGCTGCCGGTGAGGGTGGGGCGGGCGCTCAGGTCGGCGGCAGCGGCTCGACGGTGGGCGACGTCGCCCCGTGCTCCTCGACGTGCCGGGGCTCGCCGACCTTGACCAGCACGACGCCGGCCAGGACGAGCAGGCCGCCGAGGAGCTGGGCCGTGGTCGGCAGCTCGTCGAGCAGCAGCCACGCGAACAGCACGGCCATGAGCACCTCCGACAGGGCGACGAACGACGCCACGCGCGACCCGAGCCGACGTCCGGCCGCGATGCCCGTGACGTAGGCGAGCGCCGCGGTCACGACGCCCAGCAGACCGACGAGCAGCCACCAGGGGAGCGCGACGTCGCCCAGCGTCGCGTCAGCGGTCGACGCGGTCATCGGCAGCACGCCGACCAGACCGCCGAGGCCGAGGGCGGCGCTGCCGACGAGCAGGCCGCCGCCGGCCAGCGCGACCGGCGGCAGCCCGACGCGGTCGTCGGCCGACAGCAGGAAGTAGGTCGCGGCGCCGATCGTCGCGCCGAGGGCCCACAGGACCCCGACCCCGTCGAGGGAGACCCCCGACAGCAGGCCGAGCACGAGCGCGAGACCCGCCATCGCGACGACGGCGCCGGCGACGGTGAGCCTCCCGGGGCGCTCGCCGCGGGCGACCCACAGGAACACGACGACGGCGACGGGCGCCATGTACTCGATGAGCAGCGCCACGCCGACCTGCAGCGTCTGCACGGCGTAGAAGTAGCAGAGCTGCGCGCCGGCGACGGCGAGCAGGCCGTAGAGCAGCACCGTCGGCGCGGCGCGGCGGACCAGGCTCCAGCGACCGCGCATCGCGAGGGCCGTCGGCAGCGCTACGACCGCGGCGGCGACGCCCATCCGGACGGCCGCTGCGGCGCCGGCGCTCCAGCCCGACTCCAGCAGTCCGCGGGCCAGGGACCCGGAGAGCCCGAAGGCCGAGGCCGACACCAGGGCGAACGCGAGGCCCGACGCGGTGCGTCCGCTCCCGGCGTTCGGGGAGCGTCGCGACGGCGCCGAGGCGCCCGCCAGCGATGCTGCGTCAGGAGCGTTATTGGTCATGGGTCCTGACGATAGGGGCGCATGTCGTAAGGTGTCAACATGGTCTTCGCTCATGACACCGAGGCGAACCTGCTGGCCGCCGTCGAGCTGGCGAACTCGGCCGAGGAGCCCGACACCCTCACCTCCGTGGCGGAGCTCGACGGCTACTACGAGCGGCACGGCTACACCGGCCGGCACGACCGCGACCGCGCGGAGCTCGACGAGGTACGCGCGCTGCGCGCGACCCTGCGTCGACTGATGACGGCCGAGCTCGACGAGGCCGTCGCCGTCGTCAACGACCTGCTCGCCGCGTTCCCCGCGCAGCCCCGACTCGTGAACCACGGGCCCCTCGGCTGGCACCTGCACGTCGTCGACGACGACCGGCCGCTGCACGAGCGGATCGCCCTCGAGACCGCCGTCGCGTTCAGCGAGGTGGTGACCGCCGGCGAGCTGTCCCGCTTCGCGACCTGCGCCGACGACGGCTGCGACGGCATCGTCCTCGACCTCTCTCGCAACCGCTCCCGCCGTTTCTGCAGCACCGCGTGCGGCAACCGTCACGCCGCGGCGGAGTACCGGGCGCGCCAGCGCGAGCAGGAGCAGGCGTGACCCTCGACCGCAAGCGCACCCTGACCCACTACCGCGCGCGGCGCGGGGTCTTCGACGTGCTCGAGGTGCCGCCGCTGACGTACCTGGCGGTCGACGGCCAGGGCGACCCCAACACGTCCGCCTCCTACGCCGAGGCGCTCGCCGCGCTCTACCCCGTCGCCTACGCCCTGCGGTTCGCGGGGAAGGCGCGCGGCCACGACGAGACGGTCATGCCGCTCGAGGCGCTCTGGTGGTCCGACGACATGGCCGCGTTCACGAGCGCGCGCGACAAGAGCCGCTGGAGCTGGACCACGCTCGTCCTCGCGCCCACCTGGGTCGACGACGCCGCGTTCGCCGACGCCGTCGCGACCGTGGCGCGCAGGAAGCCGGAGCTCACCGGCCTCGACCGCGTCGACCTGCGGGTGCTGCACGAGGGTCTGTGCATCCAGACGCTGCACGTCGGCCCCTACGACGACGAGGGCCCAGTGCTCGCGCGGATGCACGACGCCGAGATCCCGTCGGCAGGGCTGCGCCTCACCGGCCGCCACCACGAGGTCTACCTCGGCGACCCCCGGCGCACCGCCCCGGAGCGCCTGCGCACGATCCTGCGCCAGCCCGTCGCGCCGGTCGAGTCCTGACCCGCGGTCACCAGTCAGGCCGCTGATTCCCATGAGGTCATGGGAATCCCCCACTCACCCTCGGAATGATTCGCAGGTGAGTGAGGAAGAACCATGGTCAGATGCTGGTTCCCATCAACTGATGGGAACCAGTGACGGGCTGCGCGGCTAGGCCTGCCGCTTCGGGATGTTGCGGTCCTTCAGCTCGCGCGCGGCGTACTGGCCGATCTGCCGCGTCGACCAGCCGTCGGACCCGCCCGCGACGGCACCGCCGATGAGCGGCACGCGCCGGGCGACGAGGGTGACGGCGCGGCGGCCTACCGTGCGGGTGACCAGCTCGGCGGTGACCTCGTGGGAGATGATCCGGTCGAGCTCCGGGGAGTGCACCGGCGACGTCGCGAGCGTCATCGGCGGCGACGGCAGCTTGCCCGACTTCAGCAGGTCCTTCACCGCGTCCTCGCCGAGCATGCAGACGAGGATCGCGTTGCGCACCCGCGGGTCGGTGAGGTCGTAGCCGCGCAGCGCGGCCACCCCCGCGACCATGTGCGCCTGCACCAGCGTGACGCCGACGACGTTCGCCGGCACCGACACGGCCACCGCCGCGATGCCGCCCAGGTTCGTCACGAACCCCTGCGCGCCGGCCAGCGCCGTGTGGCGTCGCACGAGACGCGTGATCGCGGCCTCGACGTCGCCATCGGTGTCGACCAGGTGGGCGTCGGCGGCCTTGCGCGCCGACGGGAGCGGCCCGACGCCGTCGATCGCGCGGTCCAGCACCTGGCGGACGAACCCGCCTGCCACCTGGGGAGCGAACTTGTTCGTCGCCGCCACCGCGGCTCTGCCTCGAAGTCCAGCCATGCCCACAATCCTAGGGACGCGCTCGAGGTCCGCCCCCCGAACGGCGACGGGCCCTACGCTCAGCGCATGGACGAGGCGTTCAGCCGGCAGGTCACGTCGCCGGGCTGGCTTGAGGAGGCGCACGCCTGGATCCACGCCCGCGCCGAGGAGGCGGGGCACGCGCTCGCCGGCCCGATCGAGCAACGTCGGGTGCGACCGTGGTCGACGCAGCTGGTCGTGCCCACCGACCGCGGGCGCCTCTGGTTCAAGGCGAACTGCCGGTCGATGGCGTTCGAGCCGGCGCTGCACGCCCTGCTGGCCGACGTCGCGCCCGACCAGGTGGCCGCACCGCTCGCGGTCGACCCCACACAGGGGTGGATGCTCACCGCCGACCGTGGCGTGACGCTGGGCGACTCCCGCGAGCCCACCCTCGCCGACTGGCGCGGCGTCATGATCGCGACCGCGCGCCTGCAGCGTCGCCTCGTCGACCGTCGCGACGCCGTGCTCGCCACCGGCGTCCCCGACTGCTCGCCCGAGACCGTCCCGGCCCGTTTCGACGCCCTGCTCGAACGCCTCGCGACGCTGCCCGCCGAGCACCCCTCGGCCCTCGACCACGCCGGCGCCACCGCGCTCGCCGGACGTCGCGACCAGCTGCTCGAGGCCGTCGCGCGTCTCGCGTCGTCGAGCGTCCCGGTCACCGTGCAGCATGGTGACGTGCACCCCTGGAACGCCTTCGCCGACCTGCGCGTGTTCGACTTCGGCGACCTGCAGTGGGCGCACGCGCTCGAGGTCCTGAGCGTGCCCTACGGCTGGATCACGACCCGCAGCGCGCTGGCCTGGGACGACGTGCTCGCCACCTACTCCGAGATGTGGTCCGACGTCGCCGACCCGCGCGACCTCGCCGAGCTGCGCGCCGCCACGGCCTTCACGCAGCCCGTCAACCGTGCCCTGACCTGGTGGGACTCCCTCGAGGGGGCCACCGACGAGGAGTGGCGCGAGTGGGGCGAGATGCCCGCGCACCACCTGAGCCGCGTGCTGGAGGCCTGACGTGCCCGCCGTCCCGCTGCCGCCGTCCCCCTGGGAGTTCCGGCCCGAGCTGTGGCCGCGGTCCGACTGCGTCGCGGCCGGAGCCGACCTCGAGCCGTCGACGGTGGTCGAGGCCTACCGGCACGGTGCGTTCCCGATGCCGGACGAGGGCGACCTGCTGTGGTGGTCGCCGGTCGAGCGTGGCGTGCTGGAGCCGTCGGCGCTGCGGGTCTCACGGTCGCTGCGCCAGGCGGTGCGCCGGCTGACGGTCACCGTCGACACCGCGTTCGCCGAGGTGGTCGACGCGTGCGCCGACCCCCGTCGGCCCGGCGCCTGGATCGACCGCGGTATCCGCGACGCGTACGTGCGCCTGCACGAGCTCGGCTGGGCGCACTCCGTCGAGACCCGCGACGCCGACGGGACCCTCGTCGGCGGCCTGTACGGGCTCTCGGTCGGACGCCTGTTCGCGGGGGAGTCGATGTTCCACCACGCGCGCGACGCGTCGAAGGTGGCCCTGGTGGCGCTGGTCGACGCCGTCGGGCCCGAGGGGCTCGTCGACGTGCAGTGGGCGACCCCGCACCTGGAGTCGCTGGGGGTCGTGCGATGGCCCCGGGAGAGGTACCTGGGGGCGCTGCACGGACTGGTCGACGCTCCTGGACCCGACTGGGATGCCCTCCGAGGCCCGATATCACGGGCAGAAGGCACGCCGTAGGGGCCGGGGTGCACCGGAATGTCGGGGTTTCCTGCCTAGACTGCTGAGCGCACAACATCCGAACTCTCTAGGAGTCCCCGTGGCTATCTCCCGCAGCGACCTCGTCTCGGCCCTCGCCGAGAAGGCCGACACCACCAAGTCCACCGCCGACGACGTCCTCAGCGCGCTGGCCGACGTCCTCATCGACGCCGTCAGCAAGGGCGAGAAGGTCGCCATCCCCGGCATCCTCTCGGTCGAGCGCGTCTCGCGCGCCGCTCGCACGGGCCGCAACCCCGCGACCGGTGAGACCATCGACATCCCCGCCGGCTACGGCGTGAAGGTGAGCGCCGGCTCGAAGCTCAAGGCTGCCGCCAAGTGAGCTAGGCCCGTCAGCCACGGAGAGGCCCTCCGGACCACACGGTCCAGGGGGCCTTTCCGCGTCCGGGGACGCTCAGCTCTCGGTGGGTCGGCCGGCGGCCTCCCACGCGTCCATGCCACCTGCGAGGTTGACGACGTCGTGCCCCTGCTGCCCGAGCCACGCCGTGGCCCGCGCCGAGCGACCGCCGAGGTGGCAGACGACGAGCGTGCGCGCCTGCGGGTCGAGCTCGCCGACGCGCGTCGGGAGGTCGCCGAGCGGCACGTGCACGGCGCCCGGGACGTGCCCCGCGTCCCACTCGTGGGGCTCGCGGACGTCCAGCACGACGAGGTCGTCGGGCAGCGGGTCGGGCAGGTCGGCAACGGTCGTCGTGGGCACGTCCACAGGGGGCTCCTGGAAGGTCTGGCGCCCGTGCGGAGCAGGTCTCGCGCGGCGTCCGCGGCGGGAGGTGGGCCACACGGGCTGGATTATCGGCTGCTGACTGGTTACTTTGGACTATATGCACCCGGGCGGAGAACAGGTCGACGGCAACGCCGCAGCGACCACCCGTCCGTCCGCGACCGTGCGTCTGCCGTTCGAGCCGTCGACGCCGAGCATCGCCCGCACCAAGCTCGCCGGCTTCCTCACCGTGCACCGTGCCTCGTCCAGCGTCATCGACGACGCGCTCATCGTGCTGAGCGAGATGGTCGCCAACGCCGTCGCGCACGGCCAGCCGTCCGACGACGGCACGATGGAGCTGGCGTGGACGATCGACCCTGAGCGGCAGCTGCTCGAGATCAGCGTCCACGACGACGGCCAGGGCGGGTCGCTCAAGCCGATCGACTTCGACGAGGACTCCCTCAGCGGCCGCGGGCTCTCGATCATCAACCGCGTCGCCGATCGCTGGTGGGTCGACATGTCCGCCGGCACCCGCGTGGGCGCCGAGCTGCCGCTCGCCCGCTGACTCGATCGGTCAGGAGCGACCCTGCGGCCTGCCGCCGCCCGCACCTCTGGCTAGGGTGCGACCCATGGGAAAGAAGTCGCGCCGCACCAAGGCGCCGAAGCCGGCCCGCATGCCCTTCGTCGCCCGCACCTTCGAGGGGCTGCCGCACGAGGGTGACTGGATCGCGCTGCGCGAGTTCGTGCCGTCCGCGACCGCCACGGTCACGCTCACCGACGGCGAGCGGGTGCGCGTGTGCTCGCTGCTGCCCGGTGGTGGCGCCGGCATCCGTCGCCCCGACGGCGAGATCTGGCTCGGCCTGCAGGTGCTGCACAACTACGGCGACGTGAGCCGCGACCTCGCCGGCGCCATCGAGGCCGCCCGCGAGACCGAGCCCGGCAACCCGGTGCGCCTGACCGACCCGGGCTTGGGCGACCGGCTGCAGCAGATCGTCGATCCCGCGTCGTCGTTCGACGTGGAGGTGCACGACGGCTTCGACTTCTGGGTCGAGGGCACCGACGCCGAGGGCTCCGACGCGCTGGCCGCCGCCAACGAGTCCATCGCCCCCACCGAGCGGCTGACGTCGGTCGAGGCGGCCTACTGGGTGCGCATGGGCGACAAGCGCTACCTGCGCTGGGTCGTCACGCAGAGCGAGGCCACGGTGCTCGACGGTTTCGCCCGTCTCGCGGCCGCCGGCGAGGAGACCCTCGGCGAGGGCACGAAGCTCATCGGCATGTTCCGCGCCCACGGGCTGCTGGTGCCGGTGTGGGAGATGGACCCCGCCGTCGTCGACGACGGCGCGGCCGCGCTCGAGGAGCCCGTCGCGGCCCTCGCCCAGCGGCTGGAGGCTGCGATCGCCGACGACGCGCCCCTCACCCAGGAGCAGCGCAACGCCCGCGCCAACCTCACCAGCCGTCAGCTCACCATCCGGTGACCCCGGCCCGTTTGCGTGGGGCCCCACGCAAACGGGCTCGCCCCCACGCAACGGTGCGCATGATCCGCACGTTTGCGTGGGGGAGACGCGCCGCCCCCGACGTGGGACGCTGACCCCATGAGCGAGCTGGACGCGGTCCGACGGGCCGGCATCGAGGTCACGGGCATCGAGATCGTCGACGAGGCGGAGCGCACCGCGAAGCCGTCCGACCTCTTCTGGCCGTGGTTCGCCGCGAACGTGTCGGTGTTCGGCATCTCCTACGGCAGCTTCGTGCTCGGCTTCGGGCTCTCGCTGACGCAGGCGGTGCTCGTGACCGTCCTCGGCGTCGTGGTGTCGTTCGCGGCCTGCGGCCTCGTCGCGATCGCCGGCAAGCGCGGCTCGGCGCCGACGATGATCCTCAGCCGCGCACCGTTCGGCGTCGTCGGCCAGAAGCTGCCCGGCGTCTTCAGCTGGCTGATCTCGATCGGCTGGGAGACGTTCCTGGCCATCACCGCGACCCTGGCCACCGCCACGGTCCTGCGCGAGCTCGGCTGGGGTGGCGGCACCGCCACGAAGGTCGTCGCCTGCGCCGTCATCGCCGCCCTGATCGTCGCCGCGTCGGTCGCCGGGTACCACGTGATCATGCGGATGCAGTCGGTGCTGACCTGGCTCACCGGCGCCGCCACCATCGGCTACATCCTGCTCACGTTCGACCAGATCGACCTCGACCGCGTCACGTCGCTGCCCGGCGGGTCCGGCCAGGCCGTGGTCGGGGCGTTCGTCATGGTGATGACCGGGTTCGGCTTCGGCTGGATCAACATCGCCGCGGACTGGTCGCGGTACCAGCGGCGCGACACGTCGGGCGCGCAGATCGTCGCGTGGAACACGCTGGCCGGGGCGCTCGCACCTGTCGTGCTCGTGGTCTACGGCATCCTGCTCGCGGGCTCGTCGGACACCCTCAGCGCGGGGATCGTGAACGACCCCGTCGGCACGCTCGCGTCGGTCCTGCCGACCTGGTTCCTCGTGCCGTTCCTCGTCGCGTCGGTGCTGGCGCTCGTGTCGGGCGCCGTGCTCGGCATCTACTCCTCCGGGCTGACGCTCCTCAGCCTCGGCGTGCGCATCCCGCGCCCGGCGGCGGCGCTCGTCGACGGCGTCATCCTGACGGCCGGGACGGTGTACGTCGTGTTCGTCGCGCAGACGTTCCTCGGGCCGTTCCAGAGCTTCCTCATCACGCTCGGCGTCCCCGTCGCCGCGTGGGCCGGCATCATGATCGGCGACATCGCCCTGCGGCGTCGCGACTACGACGAGGCGGCGCTGTTCGACGCGTCGGGACGCTACGGCGCGGTCGCGTGGACGTCGGTGGCGACGATGGTCGTCGCGTCGGTCGTGGGCTGGGGCCTCGTCGTCAACCAGATCTCCGGGACCGCGTGGAACGACTGGCAGGGCTACCTGATCGAGCCGTTCGGGCTCGGCACCCGCCTGCCCGACGGTGCCGGCTGGGACGGGGCGTGGCCGTACGCGAACCTCGGCGTGCTGGCCGCGTTCGCGATCGGGCTGCTCGTCACCCTCGTCGCGCGACGGTCGGCCGTGCGTCGCCAGGAGGCCGGTGCCGCGTGAGGGTCGGCGCATGACGCAGACCTGGCTGGTGGTCGTCGACCCGCAGCGGGTCTTCGCCGACGTCGGCTCGCCGTGGGGGTCGCCGATGTTCGCGGCGACCCTCGAGCCGGTGCGCGCGCTGGCGGCGACGCTGCCGACGATCGTCACGCGCTGGGTACCCGCGCCCGACGCCGAGCGAGTCGGGTCGTGGCACGCGTACTTCGACGCGTGGCCGTTCGCCGACCGACCGGCCGACGACCCGATGTTCGAGGTCGTCCCCGAGCTGGCCGACGTCGCGGCCGCGGCGACCGTGGTCGACGCGCCGACGTTCGGCAAGTGGGACGTCGTGCGGACGGTGACGGGCGAGGCGCCCGACCTCGTCGTCGCCGGCGTCTCGACCGACTGCTGCGTCCTGTCGACCGTGCTCGCCGCCGCCGACGCGGGAGCGACCGTGCGGGTGGCCGTCGACGGGTGCGCCGGCTCGACGCCCGAGAACCACCGTCGCGCCCTCGACGCCATGGCCCTCTACGCGCCCCAGGTCACCCTCGCCTGACCCGCCGTTGACGTGGGGCCCCACGTAAACCGGCTCTGCCCCACGCAAACATGCGCCGGGAGTGCGCGTTTGGGTGGGGCCCCACGTGAACCGGCTCTGCCCCACGCAAACATGCGCCGGAAGTGCGCGTTTGGGTGGGGCCCCACGTAAACCGGCTCCGCCCCACGCAAACATGCGCCGGAAGTGCGCGTTTGGGTTGGGCCCCACGTAAACGCGCAAGCGCGGCGCGGGGGGAGGGGGGTCAGTCGCGGAGGACGGGGCAGGACATGCAGCGGGGGCCGCCGCGGCCGGAGCCGAGCTCGGAGCCGCTGATGGCCACGACCTCGATGCCGTGCTCCTCGAGGCGGGCGTTGGTCTGCTCGTTGCGCTCGTAGGCGACGGCGAGGCGGGCGTCGATGGCGAGGGTGTTGTTGCCGTCGTCCCACTGCTCGCGCTCGGCGGTCACGGGGTCGAGACCGGTGTCGATGCGGTGCAGCCGTTCGATGCCCATCGCGTCGGCCGCGGCGTCGAAGAACGACCGCTCCGGCGCCACCGCGAGCGAGCCGTCCGCGTCGAGCGTGACCGCCAGCGCCCGCAGCTGGTCGGCCATGTTGGGGTAGATGACGACGGTGTCGACGTCGACCATCGTGACGATCGTGTCGAGGTGCATCGTGGCGCGCTCCTGGGCGATCGGCACCGCCAGCACCGACTCGGCTAGACCGGCACGCAGTGCGGTGGACGCGAACCGCTCGAACCCGGCCGGCGTGGTCCGCTCCCCGACGCCGACCGCGACGACACCGGGTGCGAGCAGCAGCACGTCGCCGCCCTCGAGGTGCTCCAGGTGCGGACCGTGGACGCGCTCGACGCCCGCGAAGCGCGGATGGTGGGCGTACACGAGACCGGTCAGCTGGGTCTCGCGGACGCGCGCCGGCATCGCCAGGCTCGTGACGGCCACCCGGTCGGGCAGCCACACGGAGGAGTCGCGCGTGAAGAGCAGGTTGGGCAGCGGGTCGACGAGGAAGTCGTCGGGGCGCAGCAGGCTCGTGACGATGCTGCGGTGCGCGACCTCGTCGTTGCGCAGGCCCGCCGTCACGACCGCGGCGAGGTCGGCGGGGGCGAGGTCGGACAGCGTGGCCACCAGGTAGCGACGCAGGCTGTCGCCGAGGTGCAGCGTCGACGTCGTGCTCTCGACGATCTCGGCCCGGGCGTCGGCCTGCTCGAGCGTCTCCGTGAGCAGCTCGACGAGGTACAGCACCTCGACGTCGTGGTCGCGCAGCGCCTGGGCGAACGCGTCGTGCTCGTCCTGGGCGCGCCCCAGCCAGGGGATGCCGTCGAACAGCAGTGAGTCGTTGTTGCGCGGCGTCAGCCGCGCGAGCTCCTGGCCCGGCCGGTGCAGCAGCACCGTCCGCAGGCGGCCCACCTCGCTCGAGGCACCCCACGTCGTCATGGGGCCCACCCTAGGTGGCGTCGGGCTCCAGCCAGAGCACCCCGGCCGGGGGGAGCTGGACGAGGGCCGACGCCGCGAACCCGTGGTGCGGGATCCCCTCGGCCTCGACCGAGCCCAGGTTGCCGACGCCCGAGCCGCCGTACGCCTGCGCGTCGGTGTTCAGCACCTCGCGCCACCGGCCCAGCAGCGGCAGCCCGACGCGGTAGTCGTGGTGCGGCGCGCCGGAGAAGTTCGCCAGGCACGCCAGCTGCGACCCGTCGCTGCCGATCCGCAGGAAGCACACGACGTTGCCCGCGACGTCGGACGCGTCGATCCAGCGGAACCCGTCGGGGGTGGTGTCGGCGGTGTGGAGCGCCGGCGTCGCGCGGTACGTCTGGTTCAGGTCGGCGACCAGCTCGAGGACGCCCGCGTGCAGCGGGTCGCGCAGCTCGTCCCAGTCGAGCCCGCGGGCCTCGGCCCACTCGCCCTCCTGCCCGAACTCACCGCCCATGAACAGCATCTGCTTGCCGGGGTGGGCCCACATGAACGCCAGCAGGGCGCGCACGCCGGCTGCCTTGTTCCACGCGTCGCCCGGCATCCGGCCCCACAGCGAGCCCTTGCCGTGCACGACCTCGTCGTGCGACAGCGGCAGCACGAAGTTCTCGGTCCAGGCGTAGTCGATCGCGAACGTCATCTCCCCGTGGTGGTACGAGCGGTGCACGGGGTCGTGGCCGAGGTAGGAGAGCGTGTCGTGCATCCAACCCATGTTCCACTTGAAGCCGAACCCGAGACCGCCCGCGTCGGTGGGGGCGCTGACGCCGGGCCAGGCCGTCGACTCCTCGGCCACCATCATCACGCCGGGGTGGTGCTTGTAGACCGTCGCGTTGAGCTCCTGGAGCAGCTGCACGGCCTCGAGGTTCTCGCGGCCGCCGTGCTTGTTGGGCACCCACTCGCCGTCGTTGCGGGAGTAGTCGAGGTAGAGCATCGACGCGACGGCGTCGACGCGCAGGCCGTCGAGGTGGAACTCCTCGAGCCAGAACAGCGCGTTGGCGACGAGGAAGTTGCGCACCTCCGGGCGCCCGAAGTCGAACACGTAGGTGCCCCAGTCGGGCTGCTCGCCGCGGCGCGGGTCGGGGTGCTCGTAGAGCGCGGTGCCGTCGAAGCGGGCCAGGGCCCACTCGTCCTTCGGGAAGTGCGCGGGCACCCAGTCGACGATGACGCCGAGGCCGCGCTGGTGCAGCTCGTCGACGAACCAGCGGAAGTCGTCGGGGGAGCCGAACCGCGACGTCGGCGCGTAGTACGACGTGACCTGGTAGCCCCAGGAGCCGCCGAAGGGGTGCTCGGCGACGGGCAGCAGCTCGACGTGGGTGAAGCCCATCTCGAGGAGGTAGTCGCCCAGCTCCTCGGCGAGCTCGCGGTACGTCAGCCCGGGACGCCACGACCCGAGGTGCACCTCGTAGATGCTCACGGGGGCCTCGGCCCAGCGGGTCGCGTCGCGCTGCTCGACCCAGGCGTCGTCGCGCCAGCGGTGCGTCGGTTCGACGACGACCGACGCCGTCGCGGGCGGCACCTCGGTGCCGAAGGCGAGCGGGTCGATCTTCTCGTGCCAGGCGCCGTCGGCGCCCTCGACCCGGAACTTGTAGCGCGCGCCGGCGCCGACGCCCGGGACGAAGAGGTCCCAGACGCCCGGTCCGCCGAGCGGTCGCATGGCGTGCGCGCCGCCGTCCCAGCCGTTGAAGTCGCCGACGACCTGCACGCTGCGGGCGTTCGGGGCCCAGAGCGCGAACGAGGTGCCCTCGACGGGTCCGTCGGTGCCGTCGTGGGTGCGGACGTGGGCGCCCAGCACGTCCCAGAGCCGCTCGTGGCGACCCTCGCCGATGAGGTGCAGGTCGAGCTCGCCGACCGCGACGGGCCAGCCGTCCGCCGGCTCGGCGCTCGCGGACGCGCTGGGGGTGGGGGTGTCCTCGGACGTCATGTCAGGCCTCCTCGGTGAGGATGCGGGCGATGGAGCCGAGCGGCACGTCGGTCCAGTCGGGCCGGTTGGCGTGCTCGTAGCCCACCTCGTAGACCGCCTTGTCGAGCTCGAGCCCGCGCAGCAGCACGGCCTCGTCGCGCGGGTCGTGCCCGGCCGCCTTGGCGTAGCCGTCGCAGAACGCCGTCCGGTTGTGGACGGCCCAGGCGTCGGCACGCTCGCGGCGGGCGTCGTCGTGGGGCTGGCCGACGAGCAGCTGGTGGGCGGCGTAGTCGAACGAGCGGAGCATGCCGGCGACGTCGCGCAGCGGCGACCGCAGCGCCGAGCGCTCCGCGAGGCTGGCCGCGGGCTCCCCCTCGAAGTCGAGGACGAGCCACCCGGAGACGGTGCGCAGCACCTGGCCCAGGTGCAGGTCGCCGTGGACGGGCTGCAGCGGCAGCCTGAGCTCGACGTCGACCACGGCGTGGAACGCGTCGCGGATCCCGTCGGTGTGCTCGCGCAGGGCGGGGACGGCCGCGGCCACGCGGTCGAGCCGGCGCTCCATGGCCTCGACCGTGCGGGCGAGGTCGTCGCCGGCAGCCGTCTCGGTGCCCAGGGCGCGGGCGAGGTCGGCGTGGACGTCGGCCACGGCGCGACCCAGCCGATAGGCCTCGCCCGCGAAGTCGCCACCGAGGTCGCCCGGCGGCAGCCCCGCGTCGTCGGCCATGTAGTCGCGGACGCTCGTGGTGGCCATGACCCAGCCGTCGGCCGCGTCGGGCAGGAAGCGCTGCAGCATCGCGAAGGTGACCTCGTCGTCACCGAGCGTGCCGCTGATGGCGCCGAGCGGCTCGGCGACGTGCGACGACCCGACCTCGCGCAGCGCGCGGTGCAGCACGAGGTCCTTGTTGGTGCCGGGCGTGAGCCGACGGAAGAGCTTGAGGATGTACTGGCCGCCGTAGACGAGCGAGGTGTTGCTCTGCTCCGACGTGATCGGGTGGGCACGCAGGCCGGTCACGAGCTCGGCGCCCGGCTCCGGCTCGAACCGCAGGTCGCCGACCACGTCGCCGGCGGCCACGTGGTCGAGCAGCACGCCGGTCAGGTCGGCGTCGCCGCTCGCCTCGTACCAGACGGGGCCGTCCTCGACCCCGATCGCGGCGGTCGCCGGGACGTCCGGCAGTCCGTCGCTGCGCCGGCCCAGCAGGAGCTGGTACGGCTCGGTGCGGTCGTCCTGCCCGACCTCGACGACGAGGTGCACGAGGGCGGGGTCGCCGTCCTCGACGACCGTCCAGTCCAGGGCGCGGACGGAGGTGACCTCGCGGTCCTTGCCGCCGAACCACCGCTGGGAGGGCAGCCACCCGGGCAGGGCGGCCGCGACCTGGTCGACGTCGTGCTGGGTCACGGGCTGGCTCACAGCATGCTCCTTCGTTCGCCCTCGTCGCCGAGCTCGACCAGCTGGAACCAGTAGAAGCCGTGACCCGGGAGGGTCAGCAGGTAGGGCAGCTCCCCGACGCGCGGGAAGCGCACGCTGCCGGTCAGCTCGACGGGGGTGCACCCCTCGTGCTCGCCGAGCTCGAGCTCGACGGGCTGGGGGAAGCGGGACAGGTTGTTGACGCACAGCACGACGTCGCGCTCGCCGTCGGGACGGGTCCAGACGCGCTGGTAGGCCAGGACGCTCGGGTTCGAGCCGCCCAGGTCGACGAAGTCGCCCTCGGCGAAGGCCAGGTGCTGCTTGCGGACCTCGATCATGCGCCGCGTCCACGACAGCAGCGACGCGGAGTTGCCCATCTGCGCCTCGACGTTGACCGCCTCGTAGCCGTACGTCGGGTCCATGATCGGCGGCAGGTAGACGCGACCGGGGTCGGAGCGCGAGAAGCCGGCGTTGCGGTCCGGCGACCACTGCATCGGCGTGCGGACCGCGTCGCGGTCGCCGAGCCAGATGTTGTCGCCCATGCCGATCTCGTCGCCGTAGTAGAGCACCGGGGATCCAGGCAGGCTCAGCAGCAGCGCGGTGAACAGCTCGAGCTGGTTGCGGTCGTTCTCCAGCAGCGGCGCGAGCCGGCGCCGGATGCCGATGTTGGCCTTCATCCGCGGGTCGCGCGCGTACTCGCGGTACATGTAGTCGCGCTCGTCGTCGGTGACCATCTCGAGGGTCAGCTCGTCGTGGTTGCGCAGGAAGATGCCCCACTGGGTGCCGGCCGGGATGGGCGGCGTCTGGGCCAGGATCTCCGAGATGGGGAACCGCGACTCGCGGCGCACCGCCATGAAGATGCGTGGCATGAGGGGGAAGTGGAAGGCCATGTGGCACTCGTCGCCGCCCACCTCGGGGTCGCCGAAGTACTCCACGACGTCCGACGGCCACTGGTTCGCCTCGGCGAGCAGCACCCGGCCGGGGAACTCGCGGTCGATCGTCGCGCGCACCTCCTTGAGGTACTCGTGGGTCCGCGGCAGGTTCTCGCTGCTCGTGCCCTCCTCCTCGAACAGGTAGGGCACGGCGTCGAGCCGGAAGCCGTCGATGCCGAGGTCGAGCCAGAAGCGCAGGACGTCGAGCATCGCCTCGCGCACGGCCGGGTTCTCGAAGTTGAGGTCGGGCTGGTGGCTGAAGAAGCGGTGCCAGAAGAACTGGCCGCGCACGGGGTCGTACGTCCAGTTCGACGTCTCGGTGTCGACGAAGATGATCCGCGCGTCGCTGTACTCGGTGCCGGTGTCGCTCCACACGTAGAAGTCGCCGTAGGGGCCCTCCGGGTCCTGGCGCGACGCCTGGAACCACGGGTGGGCGTCGGAGGTGTGGTTGAGCACGAGGTCGGTGATCACGCGGATGCCGCGGCGGTGCGCCTCCTCCAGGAGGTGAACGAAGTCCTCGACCGTGCCGAACTCCGGCAGGACGGCGCGGAAGTCACTGATGTCGTAGCCGCCGTCGCGCAGCGGCGACGCGTAGAACGGGGGCAGCCAGAGGCAGTCGACGCCGAGCCACTGGATGTAGTCGAGCTTGTCGGCGAGGCCGCGCAGGTCGCCCGTGCCGTCGCCGTTGGAGTCGTTGAACGCCCGGACCAGCACCTCGTAGAACACTGCGCGCTTGAACCACTCCGGGTCCGAGGGCGCCTGCTCGGCGTGGTCGAAGTCGTCGGCGCTCGGCTCGGAGAGCGTCCCGTCGGCGGCGACGTCGTCGCCGGTGTGGGGGGTCTGCTCGAGCCCGTCGAGCGCAGCGTCGGGTGCTGTCGCCTCGGGTGGTGCGTCGGCCATCTGGTCTCCTCCCGGGAGGGGGCGCGGGGTCATCGGGGGTCACGTGCAGGATGTGCGCGGGTGCGCGGGCGGGGTCGAGGCGCACGTACGTGGCCGCACCCCACGGGAAGGTCTCGCCGGTCACCTCGTCGTGCGCGACGAGCTCGGTGTCGGGCGACAGGCCGATCGCGTCGAGGTCGAGGAAGACCGTGCCCTCGCGGGCCTCGTGCGGGTCGAGCGAGAGGACCACGACGACGAGGTCGCCGGTCTCGGGGTCCTGCTTCGACCAGACGAGCAGGGCGTCGTGGTCGACGTGGTGGAAGTGCAGGGTGCGCATCTGCTGCAGGGCCGGGTGGGCCCGGCGGATCTCGTTCAGACGGGTGATCCACGGTTCCAGCGAGCGCCCCTCGGCCAGGGCCGCGGCGTAGTCGCGCGGACGCAGCTCGAACTTCTCCGAGTGCAGGTACTCCTCGGCGCCGGGGCGGAGCGCCTCGGCCTCGAACAGCTCGTAGCCGGAGTAGACGCCCCAGGTGGGGGCGAGCGTGGCCGCGAGCGCCGCGCGCAGCGCGAACATGCCCGGACCGCCGACCTGTAGGTGCTCGGGGAGGATGTCGGGCGTGTTGACGAAGAGGTTGCCGCGACCCTCGTCCCAGTGGTCGCGCAGGTCCTCGCCGAACTCGACGATCTCCTCCTTCGTCGTGCGCCACGTGAAGTAGGTGTAGCTCTGCGTGAAGCCCAGCCGCGCGAGCCCCCAGAGCCGCGCGGGACGCGTGAACGCCTCGGACAGGAACAGCACGTCGGGGTGGCGCTCCTTGACCTCGGCGATGAGCCACGCCCAGAAGCTCGGCGGCTTCGTGTGCGGGTTGTCGACGCGGAAGATGCGCACGCCGCGCTCGACCCAGTGCAGCGTCACGCGCAGCACCTCGGCGTAGATGCCGTCGGGGTCGAGGTCGAAGTTCAGGGGGTAGATGTCCTGGTACTTCTTCGGCGGGTTCTCGGCGTAGGCGATGGTGCCGTCGGGCAGCGTCGTGAAGAAGTCGGGGTGCTCGCGGACCCAGGGGTGGTCGGGCGCGGCCTGCAGGGCGAGGTCGAGAGCCACCTCGAGCCCGAGCTCCTCGGCCCGTGCCACGAAGGCGGCGAAGTCGGCGTCGTCGCCGAGCTCGGGGTGGATCGCGTCGTGCCCGCCCTCGGCGGCGCCGATGGCCCACGGCGAGCCGACGTCGTCGGGGCCGGGGGTGAGCGTGTTGTTCGGGCCCTTGCGGTTCTCGCGCCCGATCGGGTGGATCGGCGGCAGGTAGACGACGTCGAACTGCATGGCGGCCACCCGGTCGAGCGCGTCGGCGGCCGTGCGGAGCGTGCCGTGCACCGGGTGTCCGTCGGCGTCGACGCCGCCCGTGGACCGCGGGAAGAGCTCGTACCAGGACCCGAACGCCGCGCGGCGACGGTCGACCCACACGCGACGGACGGGGCCACGGGTGAGGAGCTGGCGCACGGGGTGGTCGTGCATCACCGCGCGGACGGCTGCGTCGAGCGCGGGGCCCACGCGGGCGCCGAGCGGAAGGGTGTCGTCGCGCAGCGCCGCGGCGGCACCGCTGAGCGTGCCGGCCTCGGCGCGGCGGTCGCGGCGGGCTGCGACCTCGTCGAGCAGGCGGGCCGCGATCTCGAGGTCGTTGGCCAGCTCGGCGGGGGTCTGGCCCGCCGCCAGCTTCGCCTCGAGGGCGTGCACCGCGGTGGCCCACGGGTCGCTCCAGGCGTCGACGCGGAAGGTCCACAGCCCCGGGGCGTCAGGGACGATCGTGGCGGCGAAGAGGTCGAGGCCGGTGCCCTGCTCGTGCATCCGGACGGTGCGGTCGCGCCGTTCTCCGGGACCACGCCAGGCGACGGTGGCCGCCACGGCGTCGTGGCCCTCGCGCCAGACCGTGGCCTGCACGGGGACGTGCTCGCCCACCACCGCCTTCGACGGGTAGGTCCCGTCGCCGGACAAGGGTCGGACGTCGTCGATGCCGATCCGGTCCGTCATGCGGTGCACTCCCGTCGCTCGCGTCGGACGACTGGTCCGTCGTCGTCTCGAACGTACCCAGGATCGAGGGGTTGCGCGATCCGCCGACGGCTCAGTCCTGGCGCGGGGCCTTCAGCAGCAGGAGCGACCGGCCCTGCACCGTCATGCGTCCGCCGGCCGGGAGCGGGTCGGTCGTGGCGGGCGACCCGTCGGGCGCCGTCGTGTCGAGGGTCGGCTCGAACGTCTCCCCGAACTCCGGCCCGGGCAGGACGACCTCGAGCGGGTCCGCGCCGGCGTGCAGCAGGAGCAGCCAGGAGTGGTCGGTGAGCAGCTCGCCGTCACGGGTGCGGGACTGGCTGTGGGAGCCGTCGATCCACATGCCCAGGGTGCGCCGCTCCGGGTCGAGCCAGTCGGGCTCGGTCATCTCCTGGCCGTCCGGTCGCAGCCAGATCAGGTCCGGTCGTCCGCTCGGCGTCGTACGGCCGTCGAAGAACTCCGCCTGCCGCAGCGCAGGGCTGTTGGCGCGCAGGTGCACGACGCGTCGGGCGAAGGCGAGCATCGCGTCGCTCTCGGGCGTCGACGTCCAGTCGACCCACGAGGTCGCGTCGTCGAGGCAGTAGGCGTTGTTGTTGCCGCCCTGCGTGCGCCAGCGCTCGTCGCCGGCGACGAACATCGGGGTGCCGGTCGACAACAGGAGGGTGGCCAGCAGGTTGCGCGCCTGGCGCTCCCGCAGCGCCCGCACCTCGGGGTCGTCGGTCTCGCCCTCGACGCCGTGGTTCCAGGAGCGGTTGTCGTCGGTCCCGTCGCGGTTGTCCTCGCCGTTGTCCTCGTTGTGCTTGTGGTCGTAGGAGACGAGGTCGCGCAGGGTGAAGCCGTCGTGGGCGGTGACGAAGTTGATCGACTGCCAGGGTCGGCGCAGGGTGTGGTCGTACAGGTCGGAGGAGCCGGACAGCCGGTACGCGAGCTGGTCGACCCCGCCCGACGCGCCGCGCCAGAAGTCGCGCACCGTGTCGCGGTACATGCCGTTCCACTCGGCCCACTGCGCGCCGAACGCCCCGACGCGGTAGCCCTCGCCGGTCGCGTCCCACGGCTCGGCGACGAGCTTGCACCGGGCGAGCACCGGGTCGGTCGTGATGGCGGTCAGCAGCGTGCTGTCGCGGTCGAACGCTCCGCCGCGCGGACGGCCCATCGTCGAGGCGAGGTCGAAGCGGAACCCGTCGACGCCGAGCTCGGTGGTCCAGTAGCGCAGCGAGTCGGTCACGAGCCGGACCACCGCGGGCGACCCCGCCTCCAGCGTGTTGCCGCAGCCCGTGATGTCGGCCATGTGCCCGTCGTCGTCGTGCAGGTAGTACGCCGGGGCCTCCAGCCCGCGCAGGCTGAGCGTGGGGCCGTCCGGACCGCCCTCGCAGGTGTGGTTGTAGACGACGTCGACCAGGACCTCGATGCCCGCGGCGTGCAGCGCGGCGACCATCGTCCGGAACTCCTCGACCTCGCGTCCGGGCTCGCTCGCGTAGCCGGGGTGCGGCGCGAAGTAGCCGAGCGGGGAGTAGCCCCAGTAGTTGTGCCGACCCGCGGCCACGAGCGACGGCTCGTCGGTGAAGGCCTGCACGGGCAGCAGCTCGACGGTGGTGACGCCGAGGCGCAGCAGGTGCTCGACCACGGCGGGGTGGGCGAGACCGAGGTAGGTGCCGCGCAGGTGCTCCGGGACGTCGGGGTGCTGCTGCGTGAAGCCCTTGACGTGCAGCTCGAGGACGACGGTCTCCTCGAACGGCACCTCGGGCTTCGTGCCGGTGTCGGGGCCGCCGGGGCTCGTGACGACGGCGAGGGGCACGTGGCCGAGGGAGTCGACGGTCGACATCTCGACCCCCTCGGGGTCGTCGGCCCAGCCGCGGGCAGCCTCCATGTCGGTGAGCGCGCCGGTGACGCGCCGGGCGTACGGGTCGAGGAGGATCTTGTGCGGGTTGCAGCGCAGACCGGTCTTGGGCTCGTAGGGGCCGTGCACGCGGTAGCCGTAGGTCTGCCCGGGGAGCACGCCCTGGACGAGGCCGTGCCACACGCCGAAGGTGCGCTCGGTCAGTTCCACGCGCCGCTCGCTGCCATCGGGGTCGACCAGGCACAGCTCGACCCGCTCGGCCACGCTGCTGGCGACCGCGAAGCGGACACCTCCCGCCTCAGGGTGGGCCCCCAGCGGGAACGGGCGGCCGGCGAGCACGGGCAGGTCCTGCGGGCTCGACAACGTCATGCGCCCCAGTGTCTCAGGCGGTGGGTCCGGTGCAGGCTGATTCGCCTGCGGGGCGGCGTGCGTCGGGTGGGCGTGACGGTGCTGCGCGCCGAGCCGTTGGCGGGTGGTCTCGACACGACCCTCCGGGCTCGTACGTCGCAGGAGTGTGCTCGACCAACGGGGGGAAGGCTCAGGTGTAGGGGCCCGAGAACGGGGCGGGGGCGTCGGGGTCGTCGACGTCGCCCTCGACGCCCGGGTCCTGCTTCTTGTGCTTCTGGTCGTCGTCCCAGTCCTCGCGCTTGCGCGGGTCCTCGCTCGGCATGTCGCTCATGCTTCAGTGTGCGGCGGGCGCGACGTCAGCGCTCGTCGTCCCGTGCCGATGCTGGATCGACGAGGGCCGCACCGACCTCATGCCGCAGTCAGGACGACCGGCCTGGATCTATGTTCGGAACGTGGGCACCTCAAACTTGTACGGCACCCCGCTCTGCCGAAGGAGATCGCCTATGTGGCTCGTGGCGCCGACCCGCCGCGTGAGGATGATTCCACGTCGCCCAAGGGACGCTTCGTCCAAAAGGGCTGCCAAAGTCTGAAGGCCATCGCTGGGATCGAACCGGATCCAGTCTTCCAATGCGGCGTGCGCTGCCGGCGTGGCCGGAGGAGCAGCGAGAAGGTGAAGTTGCAGTACCCAAACCTGCTGCCCGTCCCAGGCCCATTCGATGCCGACGGGTTGAGCCAACTCTTCACGGACCATCCCCAGCGTCTCCTCGACGGACCTGCGAACCTGGGCCGGGAGCTCGGTAGGGGGCTCAAGGCCCAACATGAAAGCATCTCCAAAACCACTTACACCTTCGACGGTCGTCTGATCACCGCCCAAATCCGTTGCCGCACCGCTGAAAAGCGCGGGAATTTCGCTCTGTGCGAGGATCGCCGGGATCTGAGACCCGTGCGGATCCTCTGTCTGCAGAAGTTTGAAGGGATCGATCCAACGGCGTGAAGTCGTAAACCTGCCCTGCTGCTGCACTCCCGGAGCGGTCCGGAGCCAACGCGTTGAAGAACCTGTAGGTCTTCCGAACTCAAAGGGGCTAAGGCGTCTAGTTACAACTCTGGCGTGAGCTACCGGTACGCCAATGGCATCCGCGATAAGAAGGCCACACGTCTTATCGCCCACGACGGCAGCGAAACTAGTGGGCCAAGCAGCGGGCGTAGGTTCCGCATCCTTCAGTTCGCTATCGCCTTGCTCCCAGACAATCACGTGTTCGCCGCGCGTGCCCACGGGTTGAGGATGGATACTGAACTCGACGCGACCTACATCGAGATTTCCCAGGGGCGCGGAAACCTCGTAAACTGATTCGAGGATGGAGTTAGCGACTTTTCGAGGGAGTGTTCCGAATTTGTCCGATTCGACTCCGCGAGGGGTTGCGTCGGATCCGAACTCCACCACGCCATTATCGAGCACCCCGGACACGCCCCCATCGTTGACATCGATGGTTTCGTTCACGATCGAATACAAGCCATCGTTCGCGTTCGCTTGCACGCAGTCGAGAACGGAGTCCGAGGTTTCAATTCCGTACACGAATCTCGTGCTTCTGGAGGCGCTAAGGGGATCAAATGACCTAACATTCACCGAGCCTGTCTCGATGAGTAGGTGCTCGGCAAGTTCACGGACGGTCAAAGTCTGCAAATTCTCCGTGGCCCCTATTTCTGCGAAGCGGACATGTGCTGCGCTGTCGCAACTGAAGAAGCGGGCAACGTTGAATGAGGCGGCGAGTTCCTTCAGGCGTGCGTCCTTCTTCATTGCAAATAGTTCCGTGACGGGTGTTGTTGATGTGCCGACGACGATCCTAGGGCAATGAAAGCGCTAGACCAGGCTGCCTTCAACGATTCGAAATCTGAGAATGAACTCACGCGTGTGATTGCTTCCCGACCCTTCTTCTCAATGGCAGCTGGATCAAGTTCTTGGTAAGTAGATGACAGGAGACCAATACGATTCTGTAATCCGCAGGCGAGCTCTAAAACTGCACCTGTGCTGTACTCCCAGCCGTCGACAAAGACGATCGTGCTCACGAACTCCTCTACGACGTGTGTCCAGAAGGCGTGGTAGTCGGGCTGTGTCCAACCATCAACGTCCGGCAAGGCTGTTGGATCGATCAGGGGAGCCCCGAAGTGGGAACGGGAGTTTTGTACGGTCGCTTCTGCTTCGCGGATGTTGGCCTCGACCACCCGCCTGCGGTAGTCCGAAGGATCTCCACCCTCGTTCATCCAAGCGATGTATCTCGAACCGGTCGTGATCGGCGCGCTGACATAGATCGCGGACCGCGAGCGCATCCCGGTGCACCGGAACACCTCGGCCATTGCCGATCCTCCGGGCGGGAGAGGCTTTCGGGTCCGGGTCTCAACAGATGCGGTCATCGAGTGCCTCGCTTCGGGAGATGCGCGGTGGTACTGGGTCTTCGAGCCTGATCCGCGCGAACGTGCAGGCGCCGCGTGGACCAGCTAGCTGCTGTGAGCTGCTACTCGCCTAGCCTATCGTCGCACCATCATGACTGACTCAGATTCCTCAGGGTCTGTGGACTCCCACACGGCAACCGACGAGCGACGGCGGAAGCTGCAGCTTGCTCGCGAGACCTATCTCGAAGTTCTCGATGCGACGAAGCATCAAGACGACAAGATTGGGCGCTACCTGACGGCGCTCGCGTTCCTAACGACGGGTGCCATCACGCTGTTGTTCCGGGGTGACCTTCTGCGCGTGAGGGTTGCGTTTGAGGAGCAAGGTAGCTCGTCGCCAGCGGAGTACCCACTCGTCGGCTGGCTGACCGCACTCTTCTTCGCATGCATCCTCGGCTCGGTGATTCTGCTTCTCCTAAGTTTGAGCAGTCCACTTCGGATACCAGGACGGGCGGCTGAGGCGGGGCCGAAGCTGGACGGCTCCCTGCTCTTCTATGCATATATCGGATCGGAACGAGTCTCCGCTTGGCAGGATCGATGGAAGGACGATACTGCGAAGATAGAAGAACAACTTTCGAATCAATATGTGCTCGAATCCCACAATCTGGCGGAACGGGCACGTACTAAATATCGACATACCAATGAGGCGTCGACGCTGTTCGTTCTAGCGCTCTATTTCCTGGCTTTTGCGGTTATGTTATCGATCAAGACCGCGATTGTCGGCGGAGGGGTGGGCGTCGTCACCTTCGGCCCTCGAAGTGCCTTCGTCTTCGGCGCCGTCGGTGCGGCCTTTGCGGGAGTGCAGATCTACGTCCGTTACGCACATGACGTGAGATCGTTTGAGCTGGTCTTCGCGGCTTCCCGAGAAGGCGGTAACTCGAGATCCGGCCGGGACGAGCGCGCTGCGAGGAGTATCCGCTCGCTCCTACTCACCGTGCCTGCGTTCGTCCTGGCGCACGCACTTGCCTGGGAGTACACCTGCTTGCGACAGATTGGATTCTTGGCAGCGACAGTGCTTGTGGTCTGCTCATTCGTTGCTACATGGCCACGATGGGGAGAAGCTTCCCGCCGGAACAAGGTGGTGAAGATCGCCTCGTTCGGCGTTCTGCCCACGTTCGCCAGCGCGGTGGGTTTTTACTATGGAGGTTTAGTTCAAATCGGAATGGTCATAGCGCCGGGTGCTATTTTCTCCGTGTGGGCACTCTGGGAGATTTTTCGGCGTGAACGTGGTCTCGTGCGGCGAGAACGTTTCCTCGGGCGAAGCGCGGATCGGGCGAAAGATTGATGGGCGCGCGAAGAATTTAGGCGCGGCACGACGACCAGACCACCTCATCGCCGCGCCGCACCTCCGCCCGCTCGGCGCCCAGGCCGACGTCGACGACGAACGGGCCGCGGTGCAGGAGCACGCGGCGGTCGTCGTCGGAGACCTCGACCCTCGTGTCGACGAGGGAGGGGTCGCGCAGCTCGGGGTGGGCGCGGCGCAGCGCGACCAGCGAGCGGTAGACCTCCAGCACGCCACGGTGCCGGGGCTCGTCGAGCTCGTCCCACCGCAGCGTCGAGCGCTCCAGCGTCGCCGGGTCCATCGGGTCGGGCACCTCGGACTCGCCCCAGCCGTGGCGGCCGAACTCGCGCCGCCGCCCGGTGCGCACGGCCTCGGCCAGCTCGGGGTCGGGGAACGACGCGAAGAACTGCCACGGCGTGCTCGCGGCCCACTCCTCGCCCATGAAGAGCATCGGCGTGAACGGTCCGAGCAGCACCAGCGCGGCGCCGCACGCCAGCAGGTCCGGCGAGACGGAGTCGGAGATGCGGTCGCCCGTGGCCCGGTTGCCGACCTGGTCGTGGTCCTGTAGGTAGGTCACGAACGCGTGCCCCGGCACGGCGTGGACGTTGACGGGACGACCGTGCGTGCGGCCACGGAACGACGACCACGTGCCGTCGTGGAAGAACGCGCCGCGCAGCACCTTGGCGAGCGCGCCGGGCTCGGCGAAGTCGGCGTAGTAGCCGTCGGTCTCGCCGGTGAGCGCCACGTGCAGCGCGTGGTGCACGTCGTCGGCCCACTGCGCGTCCATGCCGAGACCGTGCTGGTCGCGCGGGACGACCGTGCGCGGGTCGTTGCGGTCGGACTCCGCGACCAGCGACAGCGGACGGCCGAGCCGCTGCGACGCCCGCGCCGTCTCCAGCGACAGCTCCTCGAGGATCGTCAGCGCCCTCGCGTCGGACAGCGCGTGCACGGCGTCGAGGCGCAGCGCGTCGACATGGAAGTCCTCGAACCACGAGATCGCGTTGTCGAGCACGTAGCGACGCACCTCGTCGGAGCCCTCGCCGTCGAGGTTGAGGCCCGGGCCCCAGTCGTTCTCGCCGGCGAAGTACGGACCGAAGCGGTCGAGGTAGGCCCCTGAGGGCCCGAGGTGGTTGTAGACGACGTCGAGCACGACGCCGAGGCCCCGTGCGTGGCAGGCGTCGACGAACCGCTTGAACCCGTCGGGTCCGCCGTACGGCTCGTGCACCGCGCCCCACAGGACGCCGTCGTAGCCCCAGCCGTACGGGCCGTCGAAGCTGTTGACCGGCAGCACCTCCACGAGGTCGACGCCGAGGTCGACGAGGTGGTCGAGCCGCTCGACGGCGGCGTCGAACGTCCGGCCGGGCGTGAACGTGCCGACGTGCAGCTCGTAGACCACGGCACCGGTCAGGGCGCGGCCCTCCCAGTCGTCGTCGGTCCACGCGAACGCGTCGTGGTCGTAGGTGCGCGACGCCGCGTGCACGCCCTGCGGCTGCCAGACCGAGCGGGGGTCGGGCAGCGGGGTGTCGTCGTCGCCGAGCAGGAACGCATAGTCGGTGCCGGGCGCGACGTCGACGTCGTGCCACCACCAGCCCGAGCGCGCCTCGCCGGGCTCCCACGCCTGCATGCGGTGCTCGACGCCGTCGATCCGCACGCGGACGCGGTCGTGGTCGGGGGCCCAGAGGGTGACGGCCACGCTCAGACCACCCGCGTGGGCGGCGACGCCGTCTTGCTCGGGTCGGTCGTCGGGATGCTGCCCAGCACCTCGTCGATGGTCGCGAGCACGTCGTCGTCGAGGGTGATCCCGCTCGCGGCGGCGTTCGACTCGACCTGCTCGGGGCGCGAGGCCCCGACGATCGCGCCGGCGACGTTGTCGTTCGCCAGCACCCAGGCGATGGCGAGCTGGGCCATCGTGATGCCGAGGTCGTCGGCGACCGGACGCAGCCCCTGCACGGCGGTGAGCACCTCGTCGTCGAGGAAGCGCTTGATCATGTCGGCGCCGCCCTTCTCGTCGGTCGCACGGCTGCCTTCGGGCGGCGCGGCGCCGGGCTCGTACTTGCCGGTGAGCACGCCCTGGGCGATCGGAGACCACACGATCTGCGACAGGCCCAGCTCGCGGCTCGCGGGCACGACCTCGCCCTCGATGACGCGCCAGAGCATCGAGTACTGCGGCTGGTTCGAGACGAGCCGGAAGCCGAGGTCGCGGGCGAGCTCCTGCCCGGCGCGGATCTGGTCGGCGGTCCACTCGCTGACGCCGATGTAGTGCGCCTTGCCGGCGCGGACGACGTCGGCGAACGCCTGCATCGTCTCCTCCAGCGGCGTCTCGTGGTCGTAGCGGTGCGCCTGGTAGAGGTCGACGTAGTCGGTCTGCAGCCGCTGCAGCGAGCCGTCGATGGACTCCATGATGTGCTTGCGGGAGAGTCCGGTGTCGTTGGGTCCGCCGGGGCCGGTGGGCCAGTAGACCTTGGTGAGGATCTCCAGCGACGCGCGCCGCTCGCCCTTCAGCGCCTCGCCGAGCACGCTCTCGGCCTTGCCGTTGGCGTACACGTCGGCGGTGTCGAACGTCGTGATGCCGGCGTCGAGCGCGGCCCGCACGCATGCCGTGGCCGCCTCGTTCTCGACCTGCGACCCGTGGGTCAGCCAGTTGCCGTAGATGATCTCGCTGACCTTGAGGCCGCTGTTCCCGAGGTACCTGAACTCCATGCCCCGAGCCTAGGCGCGCTGCGCCGTCGCGCGACCCGGCCGAGCACCTCGCTGGTCGAGTAGGCGCCGCGGCGAGCGCCAGCGAGCTCGCGGTGCCGTATCGAGACCATTCCGGGCGGGTCAGCGCGGGGTGGGTCACGCGGGGCCGTTGCAGGGTGGTCTCGATACGGCCGGACGAGCTCGCTGGCGCTCGCCGTCCGACCTACTCGACCAGCGAAGGTCTCGCTGGGACTACGTCGAACCGTCGCATCGTCGCGACGGAGAGACCACGCCGAAGGCGTCAGCGGGTGAGGAGGGCGACGGGGTAGGTGGCGAGGAGGTCAGCGAGCCGGACGTCGCCGCCGTCGAGCCCCTCGCCGGTGAGGGCGTCGGTCCACGTCCCGGGGCCGAGCGGGAGGGTGGTGTCGCCCCAGCCGCCGCGGCGCTCGAGCCCGACCGGGAGACGGGTCGCGACGGCCACCAGGTCGTCGCTGCGACCGAACGCCAGCGCGTGGTCGGCGGCCTCGCCCGACGCCGCCAGCGGCGTGTACCCGCGGAACAGCTCTGGCCGGTCGCGACGCAGGGTCAGCACCCGACGCACGATCGACGTCTTCGCGGCACCCGACGCGTCGACGTGCGGCAGCCAGCCGTCGTCGAGGCGACGCAGCAGGGTGCGGAACGCCTCGTGGTCGACGGCGCGACGGTTGTCGGGGTCGACCAGCGAGAAGTCCCACCCCTCCGTGCCCTGGTAGACGTCGGGGACGCCCGGGCCGGCCAGCTGCAGCAGCTTCTGCGACAGCGACACCGTCCAGCCGGACGCCTGGACCCGCCCGACCAGCGCCTGCACCTCCTGGCCGAGCTCGGTGCGGACCCGCGCCGGCCACGCCGCGACGGACTCCTCGAACGCCTCGTCGGTCTCGGTCCACGTGGTCCGGAGCTTCGACTCGCGGGCGGCCTTCAGCAGGTAGTCCGACAGCCGCTCGTCGCTGATCGGCCAGGCGCCGAGCAGCGTCTGCCACGCGAGCAGGTCGAGCGCGGGCTCGTCGATGCCGCAGCGCGCCGACCAGTCCGCGACCGTCGACGTGACCTCCTCGCCGAGCTCGGCGAGCACCAGCATGCGCGCGCGGGTGTCCTCGGAGCGCTTCGTGTCGTGCGTCGTCAGGGCGGTCATGGCCGTCGGGTGGTCGGCCTCGCGCGCCGCGGCCAGCGCGTGGAACCCGTCGACGTCGACGCCCCAGACGTCCGGGGAGCCGCCGACCTCGTTGAGCGCCGCGAAGCGGGTGAAGCGGTAGAAGGTGGTGTCCTCGGTCCCCTTGGCGACGACCATCCCCGACGTCTGCTGGATGCGGGTGGCGAGCTCGCCGCTCGCTTCCTCGGTCACCTGCACGTCGAGGGCACGGATGGCCGGGTCGACGTCGGGCCGACGCGTGCGGGCGCGCTCGATCGCCGCGTCCCAGGCCTCGCGTCCCGCCTCGGGGAGGTAGGACCGGTACACGCCGAACGCGACCATCGTCTCGGCCACGGCGGTCCGCGCGGCGTCCTCGTGGACGTCGCGCACCAAGGCGGCGATACGACGCACCTCGGCCACGAGCACCTTCTGGGTGACCATGCGTCGGGCGTCCTCCTCGACCGCCGCGTAGTCGGCGGGCGCGCCGAGCCGCTCGGTGAGCGCCTGCCAAGGTGCCTCGCCGGCCGGGTCGAGCAGCACGCCGGCGACCTCGCGCATCGCGTCGTAGCCGGTGGTGCCGTCGACGGGCCAGGTCGTCGGCAGCTCCTCGCCCGGGTGCAGGATCTTCTCGACCACCAGCCACGCGTCGGGGGCGGCCTCGTGCAGCCGCCGCAGGTAGGCGCCCGGGTCGGAGAGCCCGTCGGGGTGGTCGATGCGCAGACCCGTGACCCGCCCTTCCTCGACCCAGCGCAGCACCTCTCGGTGCGTGTCGTCGAAGACGTCGGGGTCCTCGACCCGCACGGCGGCGAGCGTCGTGATGTCGAAGAAGCGTCGGTAGTTCAGCTCCGACCCGCCTCGCCGCCAGCCGACCAGCTCGTAGTGCTGACGGTCGTGCACCTGCTGCGGCGTCATCGAGGCGAACGACGGGTCGGCCAGCGTGCCGGCGTCGATCGGGAAGCGGTGGTCGTAGTACGTGAGCTCGTCGCCGTCGAGGGCCAGCTCGGCGACGTCGGCGTCGTCACCGAGCACCGGCACCAGCACGCGCCCGCGCGACCAGTCGACGTCGAAGTGGCCCGCCCACGGCGACGCCTTGCCCTCGGCCAGCACCGACCACCACCAGGGGTTCGTGCGGGGCACCTCGACCGACATGTGGTTCGGCACGACGTCGACGACGAGGCCGAGCCCCGCCTCGCGCACCGTCGCCGTGAACGCGTCCCAGCCCTCCGGACCGCCCAGCTCGGGACGGGCCTGCGTGGGGTCGGTGACGTCGTAGCCGTGCGTCGAGCCCGGCGTCGCGTCGAGCACGGGGGAGACGTACACCGCGCCAACCCCGAGGTCGCGCAGGTAGGGCACGAGCGCCTGCGCCTCGGCGAAGCCGAACCCCGGCCGCAGCTGCAGGCGGTAGGTCGAGCTGGGCGCGCTCACGACTCGACCCGCTGCAGCACCACGAGCGAGCGGGCCGTCACGTCGAGCGTCGCGCCGCCGGCCACGAGCTCGTCGCCCGGCTCGGCGACCGTGCCGCTCGCCGTGTCGACGACGAGGGCCCACGTGCTCGCGTACTCGCCGTCGGGGACGGTGAACGTGATGTCCTCGTGGTGGGCGTTGAAGGCGAGCAGGAAGGAGTCGTCGACGACCCGCTCACCGCGCTCGTCGCGCTCGTCGATCGCCCGGCCGTTGAGGAACACGGCGACCGCGCGGCCGAAGTCGTCGTCCCAGTTCTCGTCGGTCATCTCCTCCCCGGCCGGCGTGAACCACGCGATGTCGCGCAGCTCGTCGGCCTTGCGGACCGGCTTGCCCTGGAAGAAGCGACGCCGGCGGAACACGGGGTGCGCCGTGCGGAACGCGGCGAGCGCCGACGTGAACCCGAGCAGGGCGTGCTCGTGCTCGTCGAGGTCCCAGTCGATCCAGGACGTCTCGTTGTCCTGGCAGTAGACGTTGTTGTTGCCGCCCTGCGACCGGCCGAGCTCGTCGCCGTGCAGCACCATCGGCACGCCCTGCGAGAGCAGCAGCGTGGCCAGGAAGTTGCGACGCTGGCGCCGGCGCAGGTCGAGCACCTCGGGATCGTCGGTCGGGCCCTCGACGCCGCAGTTCCACGAGCGGTTGTCGTCGGCGCCGTCGCGGCCGTCCTCGCCGTTCGCGTCGTTGTGCTTCTGCTCGTAGGAGACGAGGTCGTCGAGCGTGAACCCGTCGTGCGCCGTGACGAAGTTGATCGACGCGTAGGGCCGGCGGCCGGTGTCCTGGTACAGGTCGGACGAGCCGCTGATGCGCGACGCGAACTCGCCGAGCGTCGCCGGCTCGCCGCGCCAGAAGTCGCGCACGGTGTCGCGGTACAGGCCGTTCCACTCGGTCCAGAGCGGCGGGAAGTTGCCCACCTGGTAGCCGCCCGGGCCGACGTCCCACGGCTCGGCGATGAGCTTGACCTGGCTGACCACCGGGTCCTGCTGCACGAGCTCGAAGAAGGTCGCGAGCTTGTCGACGTCGTAGAACTCGCGGGCGAGCGTGGCGGCAAGGTCGAAGCGGAACCCGTCGACGTGCATCTCGGTCACCCAGTAGCGCAGCGAGTCCATGATGAGCTGCAGCGGGCTGGGGTGGCGCACGTTCAGCGAGTTGCCGGTGCCCGTGTAGTCCATGTAGTGCTGCGGGTCGTCCTCGACGAGCCGGTAGTACGCCTGGTTGTCGATGCCGCGCATCGAGAGCGTCGGGCCGAGGTGGTTGCCCTCCGCCGTGTGGTTGTAGACGACGTCGAGGATGACCTCGATGCCGGCCGCGTGGAGCTCGCGCACCATGCCCTTGAACTCCTGCACCTGACGCCCGGGGTGGGAGGCGTAGGCGTCGTGCGGGGCGAAGAAGCCGATCGTGTTGTAGCCCCAGTAGTTCGTCAGGTCCTTCTCTACGAGGTAGTGGTCGGTGACGAACTGGTGCACCGGGAGCAGCTCGATCGCCGTCACCCCGAGGCCGGTCAGGTGCTCGACGATCGCCGGGTGCGCGAGGGCGGCGTAGGTGCCGCGCAGCTCCTCGGGGACGTCGGGGTGCGTCATCGTCAGGCCCCGCACGTGCGCCTCGTACACGATCGTCTCGTGGTACGGGTGGCGCGGCAGCCGGTCGTCGGCCCAGTCGAAGTACGGGTCGACGACGAGCGAGAACGGCACGTGGCCCGCGGAGTCGTCGTCGTTCGGCTCCTCGGGCGAGCCCATCTCGTAGGCGAAGAGGGACGGGTCCCAGTCGGGCTGGCCCTGGACGGCCTTGGCGTAGGGGTCGATGAGCAGCTTCTGCGGATTGCAGCGCAGGCCCTGCTCGGGGTCCCAGGGGCCGTGCACCCGGTAGCCGTAGCGCTGGCCCGGGCCGATGCCGGGCAGGAACCCGTGGTGCACGAAGCCGTCGACCTCCTCCAGGCGGACGCGGGTCTCGGTGCCGGACTCGTCGAAGAGGCAGAGCTCCACGTGCTCGGCGACCTCGGAGAACAGGGCGAAGTTGGTGCCGGTGCCGTCGTACGTGGCGCCGAGCGGGTAGGGCGATCCGGGCCAGGTGCGCACGGGGTCTCCTCGTCGTGGGGGGTGGGTGGTGCGGGTCAGGGGGTCGGCCGGGCGGCTCGCAGGGGCGCCACCGCTGCCCGTACCCGGTCGTGGTCGAAGAACGCGTCGAGGTCGACGGGCAGGCGCACCCGCCAGTTCGGGTACTCGTCGACCGTGCCGGGCAGGTTCGGCTGGCGCACCTGACCCACGGCGTCGGCGGGCGAGCTGAGCACGAGCCGCGAGGCGGCCGGTGCGATGACGGCGTGCAGCGCGACGAGCAGGTCGTCGGTGTCGATGCCCTCCTCGCGCAGCAGCGCGAGCAGCGCCTCGCGGTCGGACGCGGCGGTGGCGAGCGCGTCCTCGACGGGCTCGCCGAGGAGGTCGAGGTCAGCCTGCACGCGGATGCGCTCGTCGCGCAGCCACCCCTCGACGGTCGGGAGGTCGTGCGTGCTGATGCTCGCCATCGTCTCCGGCTCCCACGCGCGGGGCGGGACGTGCGGCTGTCCGGGCGCGTCCCAGTCGCGCTCGAACCAGAGCACGGCCGAGCTGAGCAGCCCGCGCTCGTGCATGGTCGTCGTGACGATGTCCTCGACGGTCCCGAGGTCCTCGCCGACCACGACCGCGCCGGCGCGGGTGGCCTCGAGCAGCAGCACCGCGAGCATCACGTCGGCGTCGTAGTGCACGTAGGCGCCTCGGTGGGCCGGCTCACCCGGCGGGATCCACCAGAGCCGCCACAGACCGGCGACGTGGTCGACGCGGATGCCGTCGCCGTGGCGCAGCACGCTGCGCACCACGTCGCGGAACGGGGCGTAGCCCGTCTCGAGCAGGCGGTCGGGCCGCCAGGGCGGCAGGCCCCAGTCCTGGCCGAGCGGGTTGAACGCGTCGGCGGGGCAGCCCACGCGGACGTCGGAGGCGAACACGTCCTGCAGCGCCCACGCGTCGGCGCCGCCCGGGTGCACGCCCACGGGCAGGTCGTGGACGAGGCCGACGGCCATGCCGGCGTCGTGCGCGGCGTCGCGGGCGGTGTCGAGCTGCTCGCGGCACAGGTGCTGCAGCCACGCGTGGAACGCAACGCGGTCGGCGAGGTCGGCGCGGCTGCGTGCCACGGCGTCCGACGTCGGGTCGCGCAGCTCCTCCGGCCACTCGCGCCAGTCGGCTCCGTGCCGCTCGGCGAGGGCGGAGAACGTCGCGAACGCGGCGAGGTCGGGCTCGGCCTCGAGGTCGGGGTCCTCGTCGGGCGCGGCGAAGGGTCGCAGCAGCTCGAGCGCCTGGCGCTTGGCGTCCCACACGGCGTCGTGGTCGAGCAGGTCGTCGGCCGGCTCAGGGTCGGGCGCGAGCCCCAGCACCTCCTCGCGGGTGGCGTCGTCGGCGGCGGCGAAGGCGGCCACGTCGGTGACGCGCAGGTAGAGCGGGCTCGCGAAGCGTCGGCTCGACGGCGAGTACGGCGAGCGGACGAGCGGCGTCGACGGCACGAACGCCTGCACGGGATTGACGAGCAGGACCCCCGCGCCCTGCTCGGTCGCGGCGCGCCGGGCCAGCTCGGCGAGGTCGGCGAGGTCGCCCATCTGCCACGAGCCCGACGAGTGGACGGAGTACAGCTGCAGCATCCAGCCCCAGGTCCGCGGCACCTCCGGCAGCCGCGCCGGCGCCACGACGACCGTGACCTCGTCGCGGTCGTCGGTGACGAGGCGGTGCCAGCCCAGGGGCAGGTCGGCCGGCAGCGTGCCGTCGACGTCGAGGGTGGTGCCGTCCTCCAGCTCCACCCGACCGCGCACGCCGAGGTCGCGCGCCTGGCCCTGCACCACGGCCACCGTGCCGGGCACGGGCGAGCGGGTCGACCGGACGGCGTCCAGGGCGCTCGCGACCGACTCCGGCGTGCTCGCGTCGACACCGAGCTCGGACAGCACCGCGACGACCACGTCGGGGTCGACGTCGACCGGGCTGCGGTCGGACCCCTCGTAGGACACGGCGACACCGTGGGCCGCGGCGAGGGCGGCGAGATCGTCGTCGGGGAAGGCCATGACGCCCAGCATGGTCGCGACCGGCCCCGCCCACCACTTCGGCGAGGTCCGTGTGTCCCGACGCACGCGTGGGACGGGTCGCCAGCGCCTGCGCCGACGGCACGCAAGAGTCTGCATCCGTGCTCCGACGCGAGTCGCGGCCCGCGCACCTCGACGAGCGCGAGCGCCGCCGTGTCCGCACCCGAACTCGACACCGTTCACGTGGCCGACACGAGACCCGCCTACGCTTCTCGCGTGGACTGGAGCGACTACGACGCGGCCCTCTTCGACCTCGACGGCGTGATCACGCCGACCGCCGAGGTGCACCGGCGCGCCTGGGACCAGATGTTCAACGACGTGCTGAGCGAGCGCGGTGTCAAGGAGCCGTACACCGACGCCGACTACTACCGCTACGTCGACGGCAAGCCGCGCTACGACGGCGTCCGCTCCTTCCTGGAGTCGCGCGGCATCGAGCTGCCCGAGGGCACGCCCGACGACGCGCCCGAGGAGGAGACGGTCGGCGGGCTCGGCAACCGCAAGAACGTCCTCTTCGAGGAGATCCTCGACCGCGACGGCGTCCAGGCCTACCCCGGCTCCGTCGCCCTGCTCGACGCACTCGCCGAGCGCGGCACGCGCGTGGCCGTCGTCTCCAGCTCGCGCAACGCCCCGAAGGTCCTGCGCGCCGCCGGTCTCATCGAGCGGTTCCCGATCATCGTCGACGGCGCCGTCGCCGCCGACCGGCAGCTGGCGGGCAAGCCGGCACCCGACACCTACCTGTTCGCCGGGCAACAGCTCGACGTCGAGCCGTCGCGGGCCGTGGTGCTCGAGGACGCTACGTCGGGCGTGGCGGCGGGTCGGGCCGGACGCTTCGGTCTCGTCGTCGGGGTCGACCGCGGGGCGGGCGCCGACGCGCTGCGCGAGCACGGCGCCGACGTCGTCGTCGACGACCTGCAGGAGCTCGTCTGATGTCGCCGCTGGACCAGCCCACCGAGCCCGTCGACGAGGACCGTGGCCTCGGACCGTCGCACGAGGCGCCGCCCGTGCGCGACTTCCTCGACCGCTCGCGCTGGCCCGCCGACGAGTGGCGGCTCACCGAGCGTCGCTACGACGCCGGCGACCTCGGCCTCACCGAGACGCTGTTCGCCGTCGGCAACGGCTACCTCGGGCTGCGCGGCAACGTCGAGGAGGGCCGCGACTCCCACACGCACGGCACCTTCGTGAACGGCTTCCACGAGACGTGGCCCATCCAGCACGCCGAGGAGGCCTTCGGGTTCGCGCGCGTCGGTCAGACGATCGTCAACGCCCCGGACGCGAAGATCATCCGGCTCTACGTCGACGACGAGCCGCTGCTGCTCTCGGTCGCCGACCTGCACGAGTACGAGCGCTCGCTCGACCTGCGCGACGGCGTGCTCCGACGTCGGCTGCTGTGGCGCACCCCATCGGGCAAGCGGGTGCTGGTGGAGTCGACGCGCATGGTCAGCCTCGAGCAGAAGCACCTCGCGGTGATGACGTTCGAGGTGACGCTGCTCGACGACCCCGCCCCCGTGGCGATCTCCTCGCAGATCCTCAACCGTCAGGACGGCGAGGACGAGTACCACGTCCGGCACAAGGCCATGGGCGAGGGCAGCGACCCGCGCAAGGCCGAGCAGCTCACCCGTCGGGTGCTGGAGCCGCAGACGAACGAGGGCGACAGCGACACCGGCCGGGTCGCGCTCGGCTTCCGGTGCGCCGAGAGCGGCATGACGCTCGGCGTGATGGCCGACCACGACATCGTCACCGAGAACGAGTTCACCAGCCGGGTCGTCACCGGCGACGACCTCGCGAAGACCACGTACCGGGTCGCCGCGCAGCCCGGCGTCCCCGTCCGGCTGACCAAGACGGTCGCGTACCACACGTCGCGCGGCGTGCCGTCGCGCGAGCTGCTCGACCGCTGCCGTCGCACGCTCGACCGCGCCCGCGACCTCGGCGTGCCCGAGCTGCGCGCCGAGCAGCGCACGTGGCTCGACGCGTTCTGGGCGCGCGCCGACGTCGAGGTGCCCGGTCAGCCGGAGGTGCAGCAGGCGATCCGCTGGAACCTGTTCTCGATCATGCAGGCCGCGGCCCGCGCGGAGGGCCAGGGCATCCCGGCCAAGGGCGTCACCGGCTCCGGCTACGGCGGCCACTACTTCTGGGACACCGAGGTCTACGTCATGCCGTTCCTGACGTACACCACGCCGCGGGCCGCGCGGAACGCGCTGCGCTTCCGCTACTCGCTGCTCGACGCGGCCCGCCGCCGTGCCGGCCAGCTCGCGCAGAAGGGCGCGCTGTTCCCCTGGCGCACCATCAACGGCGAGGAGGCGTCGGCGTACTACGCGGCCGGCACCGCGCAGTACCACATCGACGCCGACATCGCGTACGCGCTGAGCCAGTACGTCGGGGCCACGGGCGACGTCGAGTTCCTCGACCGCGAGGGCATCGACGTGTTCGTGGAGACCGCCCGCCTGTGGGCCGACCTCGGCTTCTGGCGCAGCGAGGAGGGCAGCACCTTCCACATCCACGGCGTCACGGGGCCGGACGAGTACACGACGGTCGTGAACGACAACCTGTACACGAACGTCATGGCGCGCTTCAACCTGCGCCGCGCGGCCGAGGCGGTGCGCACGCTGCAGCACTCGAATCCCACGGCGTACGCCGACGCGAAGGCGCGCCTCTCGCTCACCGACGAGGAGGTCGAGGAGTGGGGTCGCGCGGCCCGCAACATGAGCATCCCGTTCGACGAGCACCTCGGCATCCACCCGCAGGACTCGCACTTCCTCGAGCGCGAGATGTGGGACCTCGACCACACGCCGCTCGACAAGCGTCCCCTCCTGCTGAACTACCACCCGCTCGTCATCTATCGGTTCCAGGTGCTGAAGCAGGCCGACGTCGTGCTGGCGCTGTTCCTGCAGGGCGAGGACTTCACGCCCGAGCAGAAGCGCGCCGACTTCGAGTACTACGACCCGATCACCACGGGCGACTCGACGCTGTCGGCGGTCGTGCAGTCGATCATCGCCTCCGAGGTCGGCTACCACGACCTCGCGTACCGCTACTTCCTGTCGGCGCTGTTCGTCGACCTCGCCGACCGGCACGGGAACACGTCCGACGGCGTGCACGTCGCGTCGACCGGCGGGGTGTGGAGCGCCGTGGCCGCCGGGTTCGGCGGCTTCCGCGACCTCGGCGCCGGGCAGTGGACGATGGACCCCCGCCTGCCCGACGACTGGGAGTCGCTCACCTACCGGCTCACGCTGCGCGGCACCCGCGTGCGCGTGACCGTGCGCCCCGACGAGCTCGAGCTCGTGGTGGAGGACGGCCAGGGCCACCTGGCCTTCGAGGTGCGGGGCGCCGAGGTCGTGGTCGGGCCCGACGCGCCCGTCACCGTGCCGCTGGACGGCCAGGGTCCGCGCCTCGAGGGCGAGCCGCCCAGCCCGATCGGCACCCGCCGCTCCGACGGCACGATCATCTCCGCCATCGTCCCCGGCGCCTGACCCACCGGTCGCCCCGTGAGGCCCGTTTGCGTGGGGCCCCACGCAAACGGGCTCTCCCCATCGCAAACGTGCGGGGTTTCTGCAGGTTTGGGTGGGGCCCCACGTAACCGGGCGCAGGCGGGGCGGTCCGTCGCGCGGGCCCTGTCGGACCCGCCCTAGACTGCTGGGTGTGTTGATCGTCAGGTACGAGGTCAGTGACGGCAGGTCCGGGGAGGACGTCGTCCTCGTCGACCAGAAGTGGTCGTTCGGGCGGGTCGGCGGCGACGAGGCCCCCACCGTCGAGACCGACGACCGACGGGTCAGCCGCGGTGCGCTCGTCATCCGCGACAGCGGCCCCGGCCCCGTCGTCTTCCGCGGCCAGCGCGGCGAGCAGGCGCGGGTCGGCCTGGTCAGCGACGACGGCAGCACCGAGTGGCTCGCCGAGGGCAAGGCCGGCAACCTCACCGCGACCGCGCGGCGGGTGACCTTCGACCTGCAGGACGAGAACGTGCTCTCGCTCGAGGTCGAGTTCGCCGACCGGGGCAGCGTCGTCGAGCGGCAGCAGGCCGCGCAGCCGCACCTCACCCTGGTGCCGGACCCCGACGACACCACCGAGCAGCCGTGAGCGGGCCGCAGGACGTCGAGTCCGTCGACCTCGCGTTCCTGCAGGGCCTGCCGAAGGCCGAGCTGCACGTGCACCACGTCGGATCCGCGTCCGTCGAGGCCGTCGCCGAGCTGGCGGCCCGGCACGAGGGCAGCACCCCGGTGCCCACCAACCCCACCGCGCTCGCCGACTACTTCCGCTTCACCGACTTCGCGCACTTCGTCGAGGTGTACCTGTCGGTCGTCGACCTGCTGCGCACCCCCGACGACATCTGGACCCTCACGCACCAGGTCGGCACCGACCTCGCCGCGCAGAACGTCCGCTACGCGGAGCTGACGCTCACCCCGTACACGTCGATCGTCCGCGGCATCCCCGTCGAGGCCTACCTCGAGGCCGTCGAGGACGCGCGACGTCGGGTCGAGACCGACACCGGCCTCGTGCTGCGGTGGATCTTCGACATCCCCGGGGAGTCCGGTCTGGAGGCCGCCGACGTCACGCTCGACGTCGCCCTGAACCACGCGCCCGACGCGCTCGTCGGCTTCGGCCTCGGCGGGCCGGAGATCGGCGTGCCCCGCCCGCAGTTCGCGGAGCACTTCGCCGCGGCTCGCGCCGCCGGGCTGCACAGCGTCCCGCACGCCGGCGAGTCCACCGGGCCCCAGACGATCCGCGACGCGATCGAGCACCTGGGGGCCGAGCGGATCGGGCACGGCATCGCGGCCGCGCAGGACCCCGCGCTCATGGCACTGCTCGCCGAGCGCGGCATCGTGCTCGAGGTGTGCCCGACGTCGAACGTCTGCACCCGCTCGACGCCCTCGCTCGACGAGCATCCGCTGCCGACGCTCGTCGCCGCGGGCGTCCCGGTCACGATCAACAGCGACGACCCGCCGATGTTCGGCACGACCCTCACCCGCGAGTACGCGGTCGCGGCCGACCTGCTGTCGCTCGACCGCCCCGGCGTCGTCGACCTCGCGCGGTCGGCGATCGACGCGTCGTTCGCTCCCGACGCGGTGAAGACCTCGATCCGCGCCGAGCTCGACGCCGTCTGACCCGCTCGGGCGACGTCAGCCCTTCTGCACGGTCGGCGCCACCGGCACCCGCACCAGCAGCACGCCGGGGCGGACCTCGGCGGTGATCTCGGTGCCCTCGTCGACGGGGTCGCCGTCGAGCTGCATCGGGGTGGGGCCGGTGGCCTTCACGTGCACCCGACGTCCGGTGAACCGATCGAGACGGTCGTTGGTGCGCTTGCGGCGGGTGATCACGCGGACCGCGATCGAGACCCACCCGAAGAACCGCCGCGGCGCGATCACCACGACGTCGAGCTCGCCGTCGTCGATCTGCGCCTCCGGCAGCAGCGGGAGCCCCGCCTGCAGGTAGCCGACGTTGCCGATGACGACCGTGCGGGCGCGGAACGTGCGCGGCTCGCCGTCGTCGACGGTGATCGTGACCTTGGTGCCGGAGTAGCGCAGCGCCTTGACGCCCGAGACGACGTAGGCGACCCAGCCGACCTTCTTCTTCAGCTCGTCGTTGACGCCGGTCATGATCATCGCGTCCATGCCCAGGCCCGCCATGACGAGGAAGCTGGTCTCGACGCCGGCGTCGGTGCTGAACCGGGCGAGGTCGATCGCCTTGTCCTGGCCGCCGAACGCCACCTCGAGGGCGTCGCGCGGGTTGAGCGGGATGCCGAGGTTGCGCGCCAGCAGGTTGCCGGTGCCCTGCGGGATGATGGCCACGGCCACGCCGGTGCGGGCGGCCTCCTCGCACACCGCACGCACGGTGCCGTCGCCGCCGGCGGCGATGATGAGGTCGGCGTCGGCCTCGAGCGCCGCCTCGGTCTGGCCGTAGCCCGGGTCCTCCACCGTCGTCTCGAACCAGGCCGGCTCGTTCCAGCCGTGCTGGCCGGCGACCAGCCGCACGAGGGTCTTGAACTCCTCGACGTCGGTCAGCTTGGAGGGGTTGAGGACGACCGCCACGCGCTTGCGGCCCGTGCCCGTGACCACCGCGAGCTCGGGCGGGAGCCGGGTCGCGTCGGTCGCGACCGCGAGCCACAGCACGACCGTCACCAAGGCGCCGAGGGTCAGGCCGGCGGTGACGTCGGAGAGGTAGTGCACGCCGAGGAGCACGCGGTCGGCGGCCGTCACCAGCGCCAGCAGGACCCACAGCGTGAGCAGCAGCCGACGGCGCCACCCTCGCCCGGTCAGCACGATCGTCAGCAGCGCGAGGACCGTGAACAGCACACCGGCGCCGGCCGAGTGCCCGCTCGGGAAGGAGTAGCCGCCGATCTCGTGGATCGGCTCCTCCCACGCCGGTCGCGGACGCTGGAACACGAGCTTGACCAGGGCGTTGCCGCCGATGCCGACCACGCCGCTGAGCGCGATCCACGTGGCGATGCGCCACTCGCGCCGGGCCAGCGCCGTGCCTGCCAGCAGTGCCAGGACGATGCCGACGCCGACGTTGGACAGCACGACCGCCAGCACCTCGAGCACGTCGACCAGCCACGGTCGCGCGACGCTCACGTCGAACGCCGCCCGGGCCACGCCGTCGTCGACGTCCTGCAGCCAGGCGGCGTCGGTGCCGACGAGGAACGCGAGCAGGGCGAGCAGCGTCACGAGGACGACGAGCACGGTGGCGTACACGCCGTCGCGGCCGGGCTCGGCGCGACGCAGGTCGATCGACACAGGCGTCCTTCCGGTCGGGGTCTGGCCGGGTTCAGCGTAGTGCGGACCGGGCCCGGACGCGCCGAGGCGGTGTCGCCGGGCTCCCAGGGGGAGGACCGGGCGACACCGCCTCGGTGTCACGCAGGGTCGCGGGTCAGCGCTCCTCGGTGCCGGAGATGAAGGCCTCGAGGCGCTGGCGGCCGACGTCGTCGGGACGCTGCTCCGGCGGGCTCTTCATCAGGTAGGACGACGCGCTCAGCAGGGCGCCGCCGACGCCGCGGTCCTTGGCGATCTTCGCCGCGCGGATGGCGTCGATGATGATGCCGGCGGAGTTGGGGGAGTCCCAGACCTCGAGCTTGTACTCCAGGTTCAGCGGCACGTCGCCGAACGCGCGACCCTCGAGGCGCACGTAGGCCCACTTGCGGTCGTCGAGCCACGCCACGTAGTCCGAGGGGCCGATGTGCACGTTGCGGTCGTCGGCGCCCACGCCGGCCAGCGAGCCGGTGAGGTTGGAGGTGACGGCCTGCGTCTTCGAGACCTTCTTGGACTCCAGGCGCTCACGCTCGAGCATGTTCTTGAAGTCCATGTTGCCGCCGACGTTCAGCTGGTAGGTGCGGTCGAGCGCGACGCCGCGGTCCTCGAACAGCTTCGCCATCACGCGGTGCGTGATCGTCGCACCGACCTGGCTCTTGATGTCGTCACCGATGATCGGGACGCCCGCGTCCTCGAACTTCTTCGCCCACTCGGGGTCGGAGGCGATGAAGACGGGCAGCGCGTTGACGAACGCGACCTTCGCGTCGATCGCGCACTGCGCGTAGAACTTGTCGGCCTCCTCCGAGCCCACCGGCAGGTAGGAGACGAGCACGTCGGCCTGCGTGTCCTTGAGCACCTGGACGACGTCGACCGCGGGGGCGTCGGACTCCTCGATGGTCTGGAGGTAGTACTTGCCGAGACCGTCGAGCGTGTGACCGCGCTGCACGGTGACACCGGTCGGCGGGACGTCGGTGATGCGGATCGTGTTGTTCTCGCTGGCCGTGGTGGCGTCGGCGAGGTCGAAGCCGACCTTCTTCGCGTCGACGTCGAACGCGGCCACGAACTCGATGTCGCTCACGTGGTAGTCGCCGAACTGGACGTGCATGAGTCCGGGGACCGTGCCCGCCGGATCAGCGTCCTTGTAGTACTCGACGCCCTGGATCAGGGAGGTGGCGCAGTTGCCGACGCCGACGATGGCGACGCGGATCTGGTGGTTCGCCGAACCCATGGGTTCTCCTTCAGGTGGGTGGTTGGTTGCTCGTGCTCGGTGGAAGAGGGTCAGGGGGACCCGGGCCGCTCGGCCGGGTCGGGGTGGGGGTTGCGCTCGCGCTCGATCAGGTCGGTGAGCCAGCGCACCTCGCGCTCGACGGACTCCAGGCCGTGGCGCTGGAGCTCGCGGGTGTAGGCGTCGGCGCGGTCGCGGCCGCGCTGGTTGGCCTCGCGGACGTGCTCGAGACGCTCCTGCAGCCGGCTGCGCCGGCCCTCGAGGATGCGCACGCGGACGGCCGACTCGGTGCGGCCGAAGAACGCGAACCGCACGCTGAACGTCTCGTCGTCCCAGGTGGCCGGTCCGGAGTCCTCCATCGCGGTGGCGAAGTGCTCCTTGCCGGCGGCGGTGAGGTGGTAGACGATCCGGTTGCGGCGTCCGCGCACCTCGACGTCGCGGTCCTCGTCGGCCTCGATGAAGCCGGCGCGGACCAGCGTCTTCAGGCAGGGGTAGAGGGTGCCGTAGGAGAGCACCCGCCCGAGCCCGAGCAGGCTGATGAGCTCCTTGCGCAGCTCGTAGCCGTGCATCGGCGTGTCGTGCAGCAGGCCCATGACCGCCAGCTCGAGGGTCGCGCCACGACGTGCCATCGGACCCTCCCCGCTGCTCGGTGGGGCGTCCGGCGACGACCCGCTATATCGGGACGATACATCAGATCGGCAGTTCATGTCAGCCCATGTCAGGTGCTGGTGTCAGGTCATGTCAGGTCCTGTTGTCCGGTCATGTCCGGTCCGCGGCGGGTGTCGCGGGGATCCGTCGGAACCGCCGCCCGCTCCAGCGGAGGATCCCGCTGGTCGAGTAGCGGCACGGGCGACGAAGGAGCTCCGTGCTGCGTATCGAGACCACTCGGCAACGGCTCAGCGTGCGCCGACCCTCAGCGTCCGCTCGGCAACGGCTCGGCGGGGGCCGGTTCCCAGCGTCTGCTTGGGGTGGTCTCGATACGCCCGGAGCACGCTCCTTCGTCGCGGCTCCGCGCTACTCGACCAGCGAGACGTTCCGCTGGTCGAGTAGTCAGGACGAGCTTGCGAAGTCCTGACGTATCGAGACCACCCGGCAACGGCCCAGCGCGGGCCGACCCCCAGCGTCCGCTCGGCGACGGCTCGGCGGGGGCCGGTTCCCAGCGTCTGCTTGGGGTGGTCTCGATACGCCCGGAGCACGCTCCTTCGTCGCGGCTCCGCGCTACTCGACCAGCGAGACGTTCCGCTGGTCGAGTAGTCAGGACGAGCTTGCGAAGTCCTGACGTATCGAGACCACTCGGCAACGGCTCAGCGCGGGCCGACCCCAGCGAGACCACCCGGCAACGGCCCAGCGGGCGAATTCCCAGCGACGGCTTCGAGTGGTCTCGATACGTCTCCGCCAGCTCCTTCGTCGCGGCGTCGACTACTCGACCAACGAGACCTACCGCTGGTCGAGTAGTCAGGACGAGCTTGCGAAGTCCTGACGTATCGAGACCACTCGGCAACGGCTCAGCGCGGCCCGACGCCCAGCGAGAGGTCTTGCGGTGAGCGTCGCGGGCGGTGCCGCGGGGGATTCGACGGAACCGCTGCCGGGTCCGGCGTCGACCCGCCATCCTTGGGTTCTCAGGATGATCGGGCACACTGGAGCGATGCCGCGCCGTGTCCCGGGCGCACGCACAGCACCACGCCCTGCCCGCAGGGCCGAGACGGAGGAAGTGGTCCGTGGCCACCAGCACGCACCGAACCAAGCCGAAGAGCACGCCCCGCAAGCCCGGTCTGTTCCGCCGCATCGGCGGTGACGGACCGCGCTGGAAGCGGGTGCTCCGCTGGCTGGCGCTCCTGCTGGTGCTCGGCATCCTCGCAGCGGCGCTGCTGTTCTTCGTGCTCTACCGGATCATCTCGATCCCCGACGCGAACGCCGACTTCCAGACGCAGACGACGAAGGTCTACTACTCCGACGGCAAGAGCGAGCTCGGCACCTTCGCGATGCAGGACCGCGAGAGCATCCCGCTCGACGAGGTGCCCTCCGTCATGCAGGCGGCTGTCATCGCCGCGGAGGACCGCACGTTCTACGAGAACCAGGGCATCGACTTCAAGGGCATCCTGCGGGCCGTGCGCGACAACGCCACGAGCGGCCAGATCACCAGCGGTGGCTCGACCATCACGCAGCAGTACGTGAAGGTGCTGTACCTGAACCAGGAGCGCTCCTACAAGCGCAAGGTGCGCGAGGCGATCCTCTCGATCAAGATCCACAACCAGCTCTCCAAGCAGGAGATCCTCGAGGGCTACCTCAACACCATCTACTTCGGCAACGGCTCCTACGGCGTCCAGGTCGCCGCGCAGACGTACTTCGACCGTCCGGCCTCCCGCCTGAACTACGCCCAGGCCGCGCTGCTCGCCACCATCATCAACAGCCCGAGCTACTACGACCCGTACGCCGAGGGGGCGAAGGAGCGGATCCTCCCGCGCTACCGCTACGTGCTCGACGGCATGGTCAAGTCGGGCGCGATCACCGCCGACGAGGCCGCGAAGTACCAGGACCAGCTGCCGCGGGTCGTCCCCAAGAAGAACAGCAACCGGTTCCGGGGCACGAGCGGCTACCTGCTCGAGCTGGTCCGCACCCAGCTGCGCCAGGCGGGCTTCTCCGACAACGAGATCGACGGCGGCGGCCTGCGGGTCACGACGACGTTCGACCGTCGCCTGCAGCGCGACGCGGTGAACGCGGTGCGCACGATCATCCCGCAGAACCTGAACGAGCTCAACGTCGGACTCGTCTCCGTCGAGCCGGGAACGGGCGACGTGAAGGCCATGTACGGCGGGCGCGACTACCTCAAGAGCCAGCTGAACTGGGCGATGCAGAGCGTCCAGCCGGGCTCGACGTTCAAGGTGTTCGCCGTGATCGCCGGCCTCGAGGACGGCTACGGCCTGCGCACCACGCTCAACGGCAGCTCGCCGCTGCGTATCGGCAACAGCATCGTCGGCAACCAGGGCGACAGCGGCGGACGCTCGTTCGGCCCCGTCACGCTCGAGATGGCGACGCAGGAGTCGATCAACACCGCGTTCGTCGACCTCACGCAGCAGATGAGCGGGGGCGCCGAGGCCGACGCGAGCATCGGCGCGCGCAAGATCCTCAAGGCCGCCAACCAGGCGGGCATCCCGCGCTCGGTGACCGACAAGATCAACCCGGTCGCGGTCACGTCGCTCGGCTTCGCCGGCGTCCCCGCCGTCGACATGGCCAACGCCTACGCGACCATCGCCGCCGGTGGCGAGCGCGCCCAGTGGCACGTCCTGAAGAAGGTCACCGGCTCCGGGGGCAACGACCTCGAGCTGCCGAAGCGCGAGACGCGGCGCTCGATCCCCGAGGACGTCGCGGGCGACACGGTGGCGGCGCTGCAGAAGGTGACGTCGGTCGGCACGGGAACCAACGGCCGCACCATCTGCCCGACGATCGGCAAGACGGGTACCGCCACGGCGGGCAAGAACGACGCGGACCAGCACGTCTCGTCGTCGTGGTTCGTCGGCGCGACGCCCAAGCTGGCCACGGCCGTGACGTTGAGCCGCGGCGTGGGCAACGAGGACATCGAGGGTTACCTGGTGCCGTTCTTCGGCGGCCAGTACCCGGCGCGCACGTTCAAGGCGTTCATGGACCCTGCCCTGCAGGGCACCGAGTGCGGCAGCTTCCCGCCGCCCGGCAACATCCAGGCCGACAAGGGCCGCACCTACGTGCCGCCGGCGCCGACGGCGACCCCGTCGCCCACGCCGACGCCCACGCCGTCGCGGACCCCGCGTCCCACGCCGACGCCGACCCCGTCGCCCACGCCGTCGCCCACGCCGACGGCGACGCAGCCGACCCCGCCGACGGAGACCACGGAACCTCCGCCGTTCGGCGGCTGAGCCAGGACGACGACGCGGCGGTCACCCCGAGGGGTGGCCGCCGCGTCCGCGTCGTGGGCGGGAGGTCAGTCCAGGACGATCCGGTCGAACGTGGCCGTCGTGAACCGCACCGCGCAGCGCACGTCGTCGCCGACGGCCGGCGCCGTGGCCGACGCGGGCAGCAGCACCTGCGACGCGTGCATGTGCGGGGGCTCGGCGAACCAGCGCTGCCGGCCGTCGACCGTGAACGGGCTGAGCATCAGGCCGGCGGCCTCGAGGCTGCCCTTGGCGAGGGTCTTGCCCCGCTGCACCACGCCCGCGCTGGAGCGCGGCGCCTCGAGCCCGACGCCGTGGCTGGTGCCGCCGGAGATCACCAGCAGGTAGCCGTCGCGGGTGACCGCCCGCTGCCGGTAGCCGACCCGCTCGCCGCGGGAGATCCGGTGCACGTCGAGCACCTTCGCGCGCACGTCGAGGGCGCCGAGGTCGCCGAGCCACACCGACGTGCCGACCCGCGGGCGCACGGTGAGCCCGGGCCGGCGCTCGCGCAGCTGACCGAGCTCGCCCGGACTGAGGTGGGAGACGTAGAAGGTCGTCGTCTCGAGCTGTGACGCCTCCAGCGCCGCCGCCCACGACTCCGCCTCGGCCAGGTTGCTCCCGGTCATCGGCAGGTGGGCGGCGAAGCCGACGACCTCGAGGCCGCCGAGCGCGGCCACCGCGGCGGCGAGCTCGTGCCGGTCGAAGCCGTGGCGCGCCATCGACGTCTCGCCCTCGACGACCACCCGCGCACCCGGTGCGCGCTCGGCCAGCGCCGCCACGTCGGCCACCCGGCCCACGGTGTGCACCACGCGAGGGTCGGCGAGCGCCTGCTCGACCGCAGCACCGTCGAGGAACGGGCGCCACGGGCCGAGGACCATCACGTCGCCGTCGAAGGCCTCGAGCGCCTCCGGCACCTCCGCGTAGACACCGACCGCGACGGTGTCGGCGCCGAGCGCCGCGCTCTCCGCGGCCAGCCGGTCACGACCCAGCCCGTAGCCGTTGCCCTTGATCACGGGCACCAGCCCCGGCAGGCGCTCCGCCGCAGACTTCAGGTGACCGCGCCAGCGCTCGACGTCGACGTGCAGCTCGAAGGTCATCCTCGTCTCCTCATATATGCCGTGAAGGCGGCGTACAGGGGGCGGTTGAGGGGGAGGTCCCACTCGCCGAGGTACTCGACCGCCTCGCCCCCGGTGCCCACCTTGAACTGGATGAGGCCCACGTGCGGGTCGTCCGGGTCGAGCGTGTCGGTGATGCCGCGCAGGTCGTAGACCGTGGCGCCCGCGGCGAGCGCGTCGCGCATCATCTGCCACTGGACGGCGTTGGACCCGCGCACCTCGCGCTTCGCCGACGTCGACGCGCCGTAGGAGTACCAGGCGTGCGTGCCCACGCGCACGAGCGTGGTCGCCGCGACGAGGTCGCCCTCGTGGTGCGCGAGGTACAGGCGCATGCGGTCGGGGTCCTCGCCCGTCAGCGCGTCCCACATGGTCAGGAAGTACGACAGCGGACGCGGCGTGAAGTGGTCGCGCTCGGCCGTCTCGACGTACACGCGGTGGAACGCCTCCAGGTCGTCGCGGCCGCCGAGCGTCACGTCGACGCCCGCCTTCGCAGCCTTGCGGATGTTGCGCCGCCACAGCTGGTTCATGCCGGCCAGCACCTGCTCCTCGGTGCGGGGCGTGCCGTCGGCGTCGGCCAGGGGCAGCCAGAAGTTGTACTGCGGCTGGCCCGCGCTGAACCCGCCCTCGGTGGCGAGCCGGCGCCAGCCGAGGTCCTGGAGCCGGTCGGCGACGGCGAGCGCCGCCGCGTCGTTCACGTCGGCCGGCACCTCGCCGAGCGTGCCGAGTGCGGGGTCGGCCACGGCGGCCTTCACGGTGGCGGCGTGCCAGCGGCGGGTCACGACCGGCGGTCCCATCCGGATGCCGAACGCCTTCTTCGCCTTCAGGTGCGCGGCCAGCGGCTCCAGCCAGGCGCCCAGGTCGGCACCTGCGTCGACCCACGGCAGCACGGGCCCCTCCGGCAGGTAGGCCAGGTAGCGCCTGACCTTCGGCACCTGGCGGTAGAGGACCAGCGCGGCACCCACGACCTGGCCGGACGCGTCGATCCAGCCGACCGACTCCGACCCCCACTCGGCCTTGACCTGCGCCCACGCGGGCGTCTGCAGGAAGGAGACGGAGGGTCGGCCGGCGACGAAGTCGAGGTGCTCCTCGCGGGTGATCGTGCGGACGGTCACGGGGGAGGGGCTCACCCGGTCGAAACTACCAGCGCGACGTCCGGGGAGCAGGGTCAGTTAGGCTAGCCTAAGCATCGCCACATACCGTCGTCGTCCCGCCCGGGGAGGAGAACCATGAGCGAGGTCCCACCGGTCTGCCGGGCCACCGTCGTGCGGAAGGTGCGGCTGTCCGCGCACCTCGTCACGGTCACGCTGCGGCCGGAGGACTTCACCTCCACCGGCGTGCCCGACGAGTACGTGCGGCTGATGATCGCCCCGGAGGGGGCCGAGCTCGCGATCCCCACCTACGACGAGAACTGGGTCATGCGGGTGCCCGAGGGCGCCGTCGAGCCCGCCGCCCGCGTCTACACGATCTCCGACCACCGGGTCGTCGACGGCGTGCCCGAGGTCGACATCGACATCGCGGTGCACGACCACGGCGTCGGTGCCGACTGGGTCAGGCGCTGCGTGCCGGGCGACGAGGTCGGGATGATGGTGCCGCACGGCCTGTACGCCGCGCCGGCCGACACCGCCTGGCAGCTCCTCGTGGCCGACGTCACCGGGCTCCCCGCGCTCGCCCGCATCCTGCGCGACCTGCGCCCCGGCCAGCGGGTCGAGGCGGTCGTGGTCCTCACCGACGACGGCGACCGCATCGCCCTGCCGAGCCCGGCCGACGTCGACGTGCGCTGGGTCGTCGTCGAGCGCGAGACCGACATCTGCGGCGCGCTCGAGTCGGCCGTGACCGAGCGTGGTCTGCCCGCCGCCGGCGAGGCGACCGACGACGTGCCGCTCAGTCGGTACGTGTGGCTGGCCGGCGAGGCGCGAGCCAGCCGCGCGGCCCGCAAGCTCCTGCGACGCACGCTCGACTGGCCGCAGACGGACTTCTACACCTGCGGCTACTGGCAGATCGAGGCCGAGAAGTGGAACGCCCGCTACGAGGAGGTCGCGGCGGAGGTCGGCGAGAAGGCCCGCCAGGCCTACCTCGAGCTGGCCGAGACCGACCAGGGTGCCTACCTCGACGCCATCGAGGAGATCTACGAGAAGGCCGGCCTCTAGCCGGCCGTGCTCCTGAGGTCCTGGCCCGTCAGGCGCCGCGGCCGCGCAGCGAGCGGACAAGGTGCGTGAGCTCCTGCATGCGGGTCAGGCGCGTGCCCACCAGGTAGGCCGCGGCACCGAGACCACCGGCCACGACGAGCGTCACGAGTGCACCGACGGGCTCGCCGCGGTCGAGCCCCACGGCGTCGAGGGCGGCCACGGAGCCGAGCATCGTGCCGACGGCCAGGGCCAGCGAGATCAGCAGCCGGACCGCGAAGACGCGCGTCTCGCGGTCGACCAGGCCGCCGAGCCGGCGTGACAGCAACGTCGCCGAGACGGTCGCGCCGACGGCGTAGGCGATGCCGAACGACAGCGCGAGCATCGGTGCCACGTGCCGCGGCTCCACGTCGTGGGTGAGGACGAGGGCCGCGACGATGTTGGTCGCGGCGACGACCACCTGGACGAAGAACGGCGTCCGGGTGTCCTCGTCGGCGTAGAAGCCGCGCAGCACGAGGTAGTGGATCGTGAAGGCGACCATGGCCGGCGCGAACGCGGCGACGGCGAGGCCGATGGCGTCGGCGTTCGGGCGCAGCGTCGACACGAAGCCGAGCACGCCGGCCGCCGACCAGCCGAGACACCCGACGGCGGCGGCGAGCGGCGCGATGATGGCGAGCGTGACCCGCAGCGTGCGCTGCAGCTCCAGCGCCATGCGGTCGTAGCGGCGCTCCGAGGCCAGGGCCGAGAGGGTGGGGATGATGGCGGTCGCCAGCGACACGGTGATGACGCCGTGCGGCATCTGGCTCACCAGGAAACCGATCTCGTAGACGGCCGAACCGGTGGCCGCGGTCCCCTCGCGCTCTCCGGCGAGCGTGCCCGCCACACCGAGCCGCTGGATGACGATGAACGCGACCTGGTTGGCGGCGATGAAGCCGAGCGTCCAGGCGCCGAGGCGCAGCGTGTGGCCGAGGCCCACGCCGCGGAAGTCGAAGCGTGGCGCGTACCGGAAGCCGGCCTGCCGCAGGAACGGCACGAGCACCAGTGTCTGCACGGCGATGCCGAGGGTCGCGCCGCCGCCGAGCAGCAGCGCCTGCCCGGTGGAGAATCCCCCCGTGCCGCTGGAGGCGCCGTAGAGCACCAGGTACACGGCGAGGGAGCCGATGGCCACCAGGTTGTTGACGATGGGCGCCCACATCATCGGCCCGAACTTCTGCCGAGCGTTGAGCACCTGCCCGACGAGCACGAAGGCGCCGTAGAAGAACACCTGCGGCATGCACAGGTACATCAGCAGCTGCGCCGACTCGCGCTGCGCCTCGTTCCGGGCGGAGAACAGCTCCCCGTCGAACACCACGTGCATGATCAGGGGCACGAGGAGGGTGAGGGCCACTGCCGCGACACCCAGGACCAGCAGTCCGAGCGTGATGACGCGGTTGGCGTACGCGTCGCCACCGTCGGCGTCGTTGCGCATCGCCCGGACGAGCTGGGGCACGAGCACGACGTTGAACACGCCCCCGGCCACCAGGATGTAGAGCGCGTTCGGCACCGTGTTGGCGTTGTTGAAGAGGTCGGCGTTCAGCGCGGTGCCGATGGTCGCCGCGAGCATGAGCAGGCGGCCGAAGCCCGTGACCCTCGACACGACCGTGCCGATCGCCATGCCGGCACTCGCGCGGGCGACGTTGCGCTCAGCCATCGGTCGGGGTCTCCTCGGGGGTCGTGGCGGCGGCCCGTCGGCCACGCAGGAAGCGTCGGCCGAGCGCGAACAGGACGAACAGCCCCGCGGCGCCCATCAGCGCCCACAGGGCCACGCCCACCCGGCTCGACCGCACGTTGAAGGAGTCGGCGCGGCCCACCGCGGTCCCGTCGGGCGAGATCAGCTGCGCCGTCAACGTCGACGAGGTCTGGTCGCCGACGTCGACCTGCACCGTGACCGTGCGTCGCTCGCCGGCCTCCACCTGCACCGGGGCGACGTCGGGGATGCGCAGCGCGGGGTTGCTCGCGCTGATGCGCACGCCGACCCGTACGGCGGTGTCGGTGTCGTTGCTGACCGTGAGCGGGAAGCTCCCCTCGGCGCTGGAGAGCGTGATGGCGGGCGGACCCTCGACGGCGAGCCGGCCCAGCTCCGAGCGCACCCGACCGAGCGCGCCCGTGGCTGCGCGCAGGCCCTCGGCTCGGTCCGAGCGCCAGGCGGTCGACAGCAGACCCGCCGAGGTGCGGTCGGTGCGGGCGGCGAGGTCGTCGCCCTCGACGGCGAGGCCCGCCAGCACGCCACCCTCGCGCGCCAGCTGCTCGACGGCCGTCACCTGCGCCTGCGAGAGCGGCCGCGCCTCCGCGGTGCTCGCGACGTCGCCTCCGTACGCGGCACGACGGGTCGTCATGAGGTCCTCGAGGTCCTCCGGCGAGACGAAGTCGGGGTCGAAGGCGCCCGCGAAGGCGTCGTCGTCGGTGTCGCCGGGGTTCCAGCGCGGGTCGACGAGCACGAACGCGTCCGCCTTGGACTCCGCGTCGCCGCTGCGCTCGAGCGACGCCAGCGCAGCCTCGCTGAGCAGCCGCTGGCGCAGCGTCGCCACCGTCGCGCCGCCGGGCACCCCGACGTCGAGCCCGGCGTCGACGAAGAGCGGTACCGGCCCGCTCTCGGACCGGAGGGTGACGACGGAGCCGAGCCGCGGCTCCCAGTCGGGCACGGCGTCGCGGGTGACGATGACGGGTCGGTCGCCGCTGCCGCGCACCTGGTCGATCAGCTCCGCCGTCGTGCCCCCTCGCGTCGGCCACGTGACGCGGCGACCCGACACCTGGAACTGCGCGAGGGCCGACGACGTCGCCCGCTCGATGGTGCCCATCAGCCGGTCGTGGGCGTCGGAGCGGCTGAGCGCCAGCCAGTCGGGCCGGGCGTAGCCGAGCGTCCACGTGGCGACCCGTCGCGACAGGCCGGTGAGGTCCTCGACGAACGTGCGCGCGGCCTCCCGCTGAGCGTCGTCGAGACGCACGTCGCGCGGCAGGCGCCGACCCTCGGCCAGGTCGTCGACGGCCACCAGCAGGGCGGGGTCGAGCACGAGCGACGTGCCGCCCGAGGGCGCGGAGAGGGCCTGGTCGAGCAGGTTGCGGAGCTGGCCGCCCGGCGCGACGCGCTCGGCCAGACCGGGGGCGTCCATCCACGTGCCGGACGGGCCGAGGCGGTCGGGCAGCACGAACGGCCACACCAGGCCGCCCGGCACGCGCGTCGAGTCGCGGTCGAGGCGCGGCAGGAAGGTGGTGGCGCGGGCGATCGCGGCGTTGTCGCGCGTGCCGTCCTCGGCCGTCGCGAGCACCTGGACGCCCACCGGGTAGACGCCCTCGGCGTCGGAGACGCGCAGCTGCGCGTAGGGCACCCGCACGCGGAACGGTCGGGTGCTGCCGGGGGCGAGGGTGCCGACCTCGTCGATCGAGTCGAGCTCGACGACGCGCTCGCCCGTGTAGCTGGCCTGGCTCTCGACCGCGTCGCTCACCTGCTGGCGCGTGGTGAACGGCGTCCGCGCGATCACGAGGTAGGCCTGCGCCTTCGTCCAGCGCTCCTTGCCGCGGTTGGTGATCGTGCCGGTGAGCGTGACGGTGGCGCCGTCGCGCAGCTCCGTGGGGCTCACGCCGGTGATCCGCACGGCCACGTCAGGGTCGACGGCGGCCTGGGCGGGCGCGGCGACGGCGACCGTCAACGAGCCGCCGAGCAGCATCGCAAGGGCGCACGCGACCAGGCGCACCAGAGCTCCCGGGCCCGGACGCACACGTCGGGCCGGGTTCATCACCCGCCCATCGTAGTGGTCGGGCCCCACCGGTCCGGCCACCTCGACCGCGCGCGCTGCGGTCGTCGCAGCACGGCCCCGGGCCGCGCGGGTGCGGCGCACTACACTCGGGGCCCGTGTCCGCCCCCTCCTCGTCCTACGACGCCTCCGCCGTGCGCGCCGCCGCCGACGCGGTGCTGCGCGACCACCCCGTGCTCGCCGAGCTGGGCGGTCTGTTCGCGACAGCGGGTCACGAGCTGGCGCTCGTGGGCGGACCGGTGCGCGACGCGCTGCTCGGACGTCGGGTCAGCGACCTCGACCTGACGACGTCGGCCCGACCCGACGACGTCGAGCGTCTCGTCGCCGGCTGGGCGGACGCCGTGTGGGACGTGGGCCGGGAGTTCGGCACGCTCGGCCTGCGCAAGGGCGACGACCAGATCGAGATCACGACCTACCGCACCGACGCCTACGACCCGACGTCGCGCAAGCCGCAGGTGGCCTTCGGCGACACGCTCCAGGGCGACCTGTCGCGCCGCGACTTCACGGTCAACGCCCTCGCGCTGCGGCTGCCGTCGGCGGAGTTCGTCGACGAGTTCGGTGGACTCGGCGACCTCGCCGCCGGGGTGCTGCGCACGCCGGTGACGCCCGAGCAGTCCTTCAGCGACGACCCGCTGCGCATGATGCGGGCGGCCCGGTTCGTCGCGCAGCTCGGCTTCGAGGCCGACGCGGCCACGACGGCGGCGATGACCGCGATGGCCGAGCGGATCGAGATCGTGTCGGCCGAGCGGGTGCGTGACGAGCTGGTCAAGCTCGTGTGCGGGCGCGAGCCCGTGGCCGGGCTGCGGCTGCTCGTCGACACCGGCCTCGCCGAGCACGTGCTGCCCGAGCTGCCGGCACTGCGACTGACCGCCGACGAGCACCACCGCCACAAGGACGTCTACGAGCACTCGCTGACCGTGCTGGAGCAGGCCGTCGAGCTGGAGCACCGGCTCGAGCAGCGTCCCGACTTCGTCGTCCGGTTCGCCGCGCTGGTGCACGACATCGGCAAGCCGCGCACGCGTCGCTTCCTCGACGACGGCACGGTGACGTTCCACCACCACGACGTGGTGGGCGCCAAGATGACGCGCAAGCGCATGAAGGCGCTGCGCTTCAGCAACGAGCAGATCGCGCAGGTCGGCCTGCTCGTGGAGCTGCACCTGCGCTTCCACGGCTACGGCTCGGGGGAGTGGACCGACGCCGCCGTGCGCCGCTACGTCCGCGACGCCGGCGACCAGCTGGAGCGGCTGCACATCCTCACCCGCGCCGACTGCACCACCCGCAACCGGCGCAAGGCCCAGCGGCTGCAGCGCACGTACGACGACCTCGAGCGCCGCATCGAGCAGCTGGCCGCGCAGGAGGAGCTCGACGCCATCCGGCCCGACCTCGACGGCAACCAGATCCAGCAGCTCCTCGGCATCGGCCCGGGCCGCGAGGTCGGCGAGGCGTACCGGTTCCTGCTCGACCTGCGCCTCGACCGCGGACCGCTGGGCGAGGACCTCGCCGCCGAGGCGCTGCGCGCCTGGTGGTCGGCCCGGTCCTGACCTCCCCTCCCCAGCGGGGCGACGATCGGTCAGGACGCGCCGACCCGGCGGGCCTACCCTTGACCCCATGACTGCAGCGGGAGCCCTCTGATGGCCGGCGGACTGGTCGCCCTCCTCGACGACGTCGCCGCGCTCGCGCGCCTGGCGGCCGCGTCGGTCGACGACGTCGGTGCCGCGGCAGGCCGGGCGAGCGCCAAGGCAGCGGGCGTGGTGGTCGACGACGCCGCCGTCACACCGCGTTACGTGCAGGGCCTCGACCCGAGGCGTGAGCTGTCGGTCATCGGCCGCATCGCACGGGGCTCGCTGGTCAACAAGCTCGCGATCATCCTTCCCGCGCTGCTGCTGCTCAGCCAGTTCGTGCCGTGGCTGCTCACGCCGCTGCTCATGCTCGGCGGCGCCTACCTCTGCTTCGAGGGTGCCGAGAAGCTCTGGGAGAAGGTGGCGGGTCACGCGACGACCGAGGAGCCGCGCTCCGTCGGCGGCGCCGACCAGGAGAAGGCCGTCGTGAGCAGCGCCGTGCGCACCGACTTCATCCTCTCCGCGGAGATCATGGTCATCGCGCTCAAGGAGGTCACCGACGAGCCGTTCGTGTCGCGGGCGGTCATCCTCGCCGTCGTCGGCGTCGGCATCACCGCGCTGGTGTACGGCGTGGTCGCGCTGATCGTGAAGATGGACGACGTCGGTCTCGCCCTCACCGAGCGGTCGTCGTCGGCAGCACAGTCCCTCGGGCGGGGGCTCGTGAAGGCGATGCCGAAGGTTCTGGCCACGCTGGCCGCCGTGGGTGTCGTGGCCATGCTGTGGGTCGGCGGGCACATCCTGCTGGTCGGCACCGACGACCTCGGGTGGCACGCGCTCTACGACCTGGTCCACCACGCCGAGGAGGCCGTGCACGACGCGGTCGCCGGCGGCCTCGGGTCCGTCCTGGCGTGGCTGACGAACACGTTCTTCTCCGCCCTGCTCGGGCTCGCGGTCGGCGCGGTGGTGGTCACCGCGCTGCACCTCGTGCCCCGCCGCAGGCGGCACTGAACGGCATGGTCGCGGTCGGCACTGAACGGCACGAACGTCCAGGTCTGACCCCCTCCGGTGGTCGAGGCGTCTTCCGACGTCGCTAGGGTCCCGTCTGGGAAGATCCACCAACATTCGGGAGACCATCGTGACCATCCGTCGCACGTGCACCGCCGCCGTCGCCACCCTCGCCCTGCTGGGCCTCGCTGCCTGCGGGTCCGACGACGAGCCGCAGGCCGAGTCGAGCAGCTCGGCCTCCGCGAGCTCCTCGCCCAGCGCCGAGGCGACCGAGGAGTCGACGTCGACCGAGGGTGCGCCCGCCTGGGCCAAGCCCGTCACCACGCCCGGCACGAAGATCGGCACCGTGAAGGCCGGCGACGTGACCGTCGACGTCTACCAGGTCGGTACCACCAAGGCCACGAAGACCGGCAACTTCGTGGACCCGAAGGACAACAAGCCGATCATCGCCGTGGGTGACGAGATCGTGTTCGTCAACTACGTCGTCACCAACACCGGCGACCCCGTCGACCTCGGCTCCTCGCTCGTCGACGTCTCGGCGCGCTACGTCGACTGGCCGTACCTGCAGGGCATGGACGGCATCACCGACAACGACCTCTACGAGGCGCAGGACGTCCAGACCTCCGGCGTCGCCCCCGGCGCCTTCGCCGAGCCCTCCGTCTACACCCTCGGGAAGGGTGAGACGTTCTCCTACGGCGAGAACTTCCGCTACGAGAAGGGCACGAAGCTCGAGGTCAAGGTCACCTACACCCCCGTCGACGCCGAGGGCGAGCTGCTCCACGACGACCGCGTCGAGGGCGAGGGCTCGGCGACGATCTCCTGACCCCCCAAGCGGTAGGTAGCGCGCGGAATGCGGACCAGCGGTAGGTGGCGCGTGCCACGAGGGACGCAGACCGCGCGCCACCTACCGCCTGGCCGGGGGAAGAGGGCGGGGACCGGCCGGCGAGAGCCGAGGCGCCAAGGTCATGGCACGAGCCACGGGAAGCGTGAGGGAGTCGGTCGCTGCGCCGAACGTGGGCGCAGGACCGTCGTAGCCGCGCTCGACCAGAGCCTCGTGGATCCGACGGATCATCGTCCGGGGCATGGCGTACAGCTCGCGGGTGATCTGCACGTAGGCGGCGTCGAACGAACGGATCCGTCGGTACCGGTCGATGTCGGCCACGTACTGGTGTCGGTCGACCTGGTGGTGCAGGCCCTCGTACTCCGCGGCCAGACGCCAGGTGCGCCACCACCAGTCGACGATCGCCACGAGTCGATCCCTGTCGCGTACCTCGGCGTTCGACTCGGGGCGGGGCAGGCCTGCGGCGTGCATCCAGGTACGGATCCTCGACTCCTGCGGTGATCTCGAGCCCGGGTCCAGCAGCGGCCACACCCACCACGCCTCCGGCACGCCCTCGCGCCAGTGGTCCCTCGTGCAGAACTGCCGGAACCGCTCGGTATCCACTCCGTGCTCACGCCGCAGCCAGTCGCCGGCCGCCACGGCGTCGAGCAACGAGAGCGTGCGACACGCCTCCACCCAGGCCGCCAGCGGGGAGACGAGGCGACCGCGATGCTCCGGCATCACGTCCGTGCGATGGATGAAGACGTCCGGAGACGTGCGGTGCAGGTCGTGGGCCACGACGAGCTGCAACGGCCGATGCGGTCCGATGTCGAGTCCGAGCTGTTGCAGCCGGGTGACTCCGGTGAGGCAGGCATCGTCCGGTGCGTACAGGAGGGCAGCCTGGTGCCAGTCGGGTTCGGACATGACGTGCGTGCGCACGACCCACACGCGCGGCAGGAGTCGGCGGTAGGCAGCGCCGCGCAGTCGGTCGTGGGTGACGCCGACGGCGGCCGCGTCGTCGACGTGGAACGGTCCGCGGAGGAGGGCCTCGGGAATCTGGGCTGGTCTGGGCATGCGTCCACTCGACCGCGCGGCGAGCGGCAGGCACAGGCTGCGACGGCTGGCTGTGGACGGCGGGTCCGCAAGCACGGGCCGGCGTCATCGGCGGTGGATGAAGCGCGGTGTCGCAGCCTTGGAGCGCGCGAGACCTACCGGAGCGCGGAGTTCCGCGTCCTACCTACCGCTGAGGGGGAGAGCGCGGCCGGCACGGATAGGCTGACGGGGTGATCGACGCCAGGCTCCTGCGAGACGACCCCGAGTCCCTCCGAGAGGCGCAGCGGCGCCGCGGGGAGGACCCCTCCCTCGTCGACGCGCTCGTCGCCGCCGACGAGCGACGTCGCTCGACCATCGCCGCGTTCGAGGCGCTGCGCAGCGAGCAGAAGTCGATGGGCAAGCAGGTCGCGCAGGCGCAGGGCGAGGAGAAGCAGGCGCTCCTCGCGCGCACCAAGGAGCTCAGCGCGCAGGTCAAGGCCGCCGACGCCGACCAGACCGCGGCCGGCGAGGAGTTCACGACGCTGCTCAAGGCGCTGCCCAACCCGGCACCCGACGCCCCGCCCGGTGGCGAGGACGACTTCGTGGTCCTCGAGGAGGTCGGAACCCCCCGCGACTTCGCGGCGGAGGGCTTCGAGCCGCGCGACCACCTCGAGCTCGGCACGCTGCTCGGCGCGATCGACGTCGAGCGCGGCGCGAAGGTGAGCGGCTCGCGCTTCTACTTCCTCACGGGCGTCGGCGCGCAGCTCGAGCTCGCGCTCACCCAGCTGGCCATGTCGAAGGCCGCCGAGTGGGGCTTCACCCCCATCATCCCGCCCGCGCTCGTCAAGCCGCATGCCATGGAGGGCACCGGGTTCCTCGGCCAGGCAGCCGACGACGTCTACCACCTCGAGAAGGACGACCTCTACCTCGTGGGCACGTCGGAGGTGCCGCTCGCGGCGTACCACTCCGACGAGATCCTCGACGGCCCGCGCCACTACGCCGCGTTCAGCCCCTGCTTCCGGCGCGAGGCCGGCTCGCACGGCCGCGACACGCGCGGCATCGTGCGCGTGCACTGGTTCGACAAGGTCGAGATGTTCGTCTACACCTCGCTCGAGGAGTCCTACGCCCAGCACGAGCGCATCCTCGGCTTCGAGAAGCAGTGGCTCGACCTGCTCGAGCTGCCCTACCGGGTCATCGACGTCGCCGCCGGCGACCTCGGCCTCTCGGCGGTCCGCAAGTTCGACTGCGAGGCGTGGATCCCCACGCAGGGCAAGTACCGCGAGGTCAGCTCCGCGTCGAACTGCACGCAGTTCCAGGCCCGGCGCCTCGACATCCGCAACCGGCTCGACGACGGCGGCACGGAGCCGACCGCCACCCTCAACGGCACGCTCTGCGCCATGCCGCGCATCATCGTCGCGCTGCTCGAGAACGGGCAGCAGGCCGACGGCTCGGTGCGTCTCCCCGCGGCGCTGCACCCCTTCCTCGGCGAGGTCCTGCAGCCGGTCGGGGCGCGCGCATGACGAGCTGGCGTCCGAAGATCGTCGCGCTCGACGTCGACGGCACGATGGTCGACTGGGAGAACCGGATGACCGACACGGTGCGCGAGGCCGTGCACGCCATCAAGGACTCCGGCGTCCACGTCGTCATCTCCACCGGTCGGGCCATCCCCGGCGTGCTCGACGCGGCCCGCAACCTACGCCTCGACGACGGCATTGCCGTGGCCAGCAACGGGGCCGTCGTGCACACCTACTCGCCCGTCGAGGTCGTGCACACGGTCACCTTCGACGCCAGCGAGGCCGTGCGCCGCGTGCTCGAGCACATCCCCGACGCGCTCGTCGCCGTCGAGGAGGTCGGCACGGGGTACCGGATCAGTGCGCCGTTCCCGGAGTGGGAGATCGACGGCACCGTCACCATCCAGACGGTCGACGAGCTCGTGGCCGAGCCGGTCACCCGCGTCATCATCCGCGCCCCCGAGCACGACGTCGAGGAGTTCGGCCGGCTCGTGCACGGGCTCGGCCTCAACGAGGTGAACTACAACATCGGCTACACGGCGTGGCTCGACATCGCCCCTGACGGCGTCTCGAAGGCGTCCGGCCTCGAGGTCGTCTGCGAGCGGCTCGGCGTCGACCGGGCCGACGTGCTCGCCGTCGGTGACGGCATGAACGACTACGAGATGCTGCGCTGGGCCGGACGCGGTGTCGCGATGGGCCAGGGCTCGGACGAGCTGAAGGCCGTCGCCGACGACGTCACCGGCACGGTGCTCGAGGACGGACTGGCCACCGAGCTGCGCCGCTGGCTGTAGGTCGTCTCAGGCGAGGCGCGCGGCGTCGAGCGTGTCGAACGCGTCGAGGACGTCGTCGACCGTCGGCACCCGGCGGGGGCTGGGCGCGACCTGCACGTCGGCCTGGGCGGCCTCGGCGCGGGCCCGGCGCAGGTGACGCTTGATGGTCGACGTCGAGCAGCCCAGCCGCTCGGCGAGCTGCTGGCAGGTGTCCTTCGGGTGCGTGGTGCGCGCCGTGAGCACCGCCTCGTGGCTCACGGGGCCGGCGCCGCTGCGGGCGGGGCCGTACGAGCCGGTGGGTGTGGCGTCGACGACGATGCCGAGGCTGTCGCGGATGGCGGCGCGGTCGGCCTCGGTGGTGCAGGCGACGAAGCCGGACACGTCGACCTCGACGACCGCGCGGTAGAGGCAGTCGACGAGCATGGGGCAGCCTGCGCAGCGGCGGTGCGCCTGCGCCAGCACCTCGCCCATCCCGGCGCGGCTGGCCGCGTCGAGCTCGTGCGCGCCGAGGTACAGGCGCTCGTCACGGAAGACGGGCTCCCGGGTGCACGGAGGCGCGTCGATGTCGGTCACGATGGTCATGGGTCCCTCTCCCGTTCGCATCCTTTGGCGACACCCTAGAGGTACATGCCTCCCGTGGGAGCCGATTGCGACGAATCGGTACTTTGGTCACCTTCGGTGCCGTTTGACTGCGGAAGTGCCAGCCTCATGTTCTGGAACTGCGCCTGGGCCTGCACCTGCTGCGCGTAGAGCGCGGCCTGGATGCCGTGGAACAGCCCCTCGAGCCAGCCGACCAGCTGCGCCTGGGCGATCCGCAGCTCCGCGTCGGAGGGCGCCTCGTCCTCGAACGGCAGGCTGAGCCGCTGCAGCTCGGCCACCAGCTCCGGCGCGAGCCCGTCCTCGAGCTCCTTCACCGACTGGCGGTGGATCTCGCGCAGACGGACCCGGCTGGCGTCGTCGAGCGGGGCCGCCTTCACCTCCTCGAGAAGCTGACGGATCATGCCGCCGATGCGCATGACCTTCGCCGGCTGCTCCACCAGGTCGCCCAGCGCGGTGCCACGCTGCTGCGGCTCGACGTCGCCTCCGGGCGCGGCCGAGCCGTGCACGGGGGAACCGTCGGGGCCGATCACCTGGGGCGGGATCGCGGACTCACGGGGAGCATCAGTCATGTCTCCACCCTAGGAGAGCACGCCGACACGCACCCCTCGGCCGCGTCGCTCAGAGCGTCAGCAGCACCTTGCCGGTGTGCGAGGAGTCCTCGAGCAGCTGGTGGGCGTCGCGCACCTGCTCCAACGGCAGGCGGGCGTGGATGATCGGGCGCACGGTGCCCTCGGCCACCAGGGGCCACACCTGCGCGACCATCGCCGACACGATCGCCGCCTTCTCCTGCGTCGGCCGTGCCCGCAGCGACGTCGCCATGACCGCTGCACGCTTCATGAGGAGCCGGTTGAGGTTCAGCTCGCCCTTGACGCCGCCCTGCAGGCCGATGACGACCAGCCGGCCGGCCGTGTTCAGGGCGCGGACGTTCTGGTCGAGGTACTTCGCGCCGATGATGTCGAGGATGACGTCGGCCTTGAGCCCCGCCTCGTCGAGTGCGTCGACGAAGTCGGTCTCGCGGTAGTTGACGACCAGGTCGGCGCCGAGGTCGCGGCAGAAGGCCGCCTTCTCCTCGCTGCCGACGGTGACCACGACCCGCGCGCCGAACGCCTTCGCCAGCTGGATCGCCATCGTGCCGATGCCGCTCGCGCCACCGTGCACCAGCAGCGTCTCGCCGTGCTGCAGCTTGGCCATCATGAACACGTTCGACCAGACGGTGGCCGCGACCTCCATGAGTCCGGCCGCGTCGACGAGGTCGATGTCGCGCGGCGCCATCGCGACCTGCCCGACCGGCACCGCCACGTACTCCGCGTAGCCACCACCGGACAGCAGCGCCACGACGTGCTCGCCGACCGTGTACTCGCTGACCCCCTCGCCCAGCGCGACCACGTCGCCCGAGCACTCCAGGCCCAGCACGTGCGTCGCGCCCTCCGGCGGGTCGTAGAACCCCTGCCGCTGCATCAGGTCGGCCCGGTTGACGCCGGCCGCGGTGACCCGCACCAGCACCTCACCGGGCCCCGGCTCAGGCGTCTCGACGTCGACGACCTGCAGGGCCTCGACCCCACCCGGCTCCGGAACCACGACAGCACGCATGCGTCCGAGGCTAGCCGCGCCCTTCCGCGTCCGCCTCGGCGGTCACGAGGTGGACGGGCGTGGGGTTCCTCGACCTGCGGCTGCATGGGTGCGGCTCCTCGGTCGGTGGAGCTGCGCTGGCGCGGCTCTGACTCGTCCTGCGCTCCGAAAGGGCCTCGACCGGGCGGCTGGGTGGGGGCCGGCTTCGGGTCTCGGGCTGTGGCTCGCGTGGGCGCAAGGATCTGCGTTCGCGTGCTGAATGGCCAAGGATGCTGCGTTTGCTACGGGATCCCGTCGTGAACGCAGAAGCGTTCGGTCTCGATCACGCGGAGGCAGAATCTTGGCTGCCCTTCACACCCCTCGCCCCCCAGCGGTGGATCAGCCACCTGAACAGGCCTCAGAAGGTGGCAGATCCACCGCCCAAGACGCGCGAACGCAGAATCTTGCGTCCACCCCGTGCCGAAGACACAGCCCGAGACCCCAGACCAGTGCCGTCGCCAGCCGCCCCGTCGAGGCCCTTTCGGAGCGCAGGTCCACGAGAAGCCGCGCCGACGCAGCCCCACCCGAGCACGAAGCCGCGCCAGCGCAGCCCCACCCGAGCGAGAACCCACACCGACGCAGCCGCAGGACGAGATCTCGCGCGGAGAGCCACCCCCACCCCACTGGACAGGCGGACCCCCGCACCCCGCCCTAGCGTGGACGTCGTGAGTCGACGCGTCCGTCTGGTGCTGCCCCACCAGCTGTTCCTGGAGCACCTGGAGGCGCCGTCGGGCACGACGTTCGTGCTGGTCGAGCACGACCTGCTCTTCCGGCAGTACGCGTTCCACGCGCAGAAGCTGGTGCTGCACCGGGCGTCGATGGAGCGGTTCGGGGAGCGGCTCGCCGATGCCGGTCACGAGGTCGTGCGGGTGCGGACCGACGGGCGGACGACGAGCCGGGCGGCGCTGGCGCGTGAGCTGCGGTCGGGCGACGAGGTGAGCGTGTACGACGTCGTCGACGACTGGCTCGAGCGCGACCTCGAGGCGTGCGCCGACGACGTGGGCGTCGAGCTGGAGTGGCTGGAGACGCCCTGCTTCCTCACCACGCGCGAGCAGGTGCGCGAACAGCTCGGTGGCAAGCGTCCACGCATGCAGCACTTCTACGCGTGGCAGCGGCAGCGTCTCGACGTCCTCGTCGACGGCGACCAGCCCGTCGGCGGGAAGTGGTCGTTCGACGAGGACAACCGCAAGAAGCTGCCGAAGAGCGTCGACGTGCCCGACGTGACACGCCCGGAGCGGACGGACGTGGTCGACGACGCGATCGCCTGGGTCAAGCAGGCCTTCCCCGACGCGCCCGGCGACATCGACGCGTTTGCGTGGCCCACCGACCACGACGAGGCCGCCGCGATGCTCGAGCAGTTCGTCGAGGAGCGGCTCCAGACCTTCGGCCCCTACGAGGACGCGATCACGACCCGGTCGGCGACCGTGTTCCACTCGGTCCTCACCCCGGCACTCAACATCGGCCTGCTCACCCCGGCGCAGGTGCTGGACCGGGTGCTCGCGCACGCCGACGACCACGACGTGCCGCTGGCCTCGCTCGAAGGCTTCGTCCGCCAGGTGATCGGGTGGCGCGAGTACATGCGCGGCGTCTACGTCACGCACGGACGGCGGATGCGCAGCACCAACCACCTCGGCCACACGCGGTCGCTCGCGAGCGGCTGGTGGGATGCGACGACGGGCCTGGCGCCGGTCGACGTCGTGCTCGAGCGTGTCCTGGAGAGCGGCTACGCGCACCACATCGAGCGGCTCATGGTCGTCGGCAACGCGATGTGCCTGATGCGCATCGACCCCGACGACGCCTACGAGTGGTTCATGGCGCTGTTCGTCGACGCCTACGACTGGGTGATGGTGCCCAACGTGTACGCGATGAGCCAGTTCGCGGCGGGTCCGCTCGTCACCACGAAGCCGTACGTGTCCGGGTCGGCGTACCTGCGCCGCATGTCCGACCTGCCGAAGGGCGACTGGTGCGAGGCGTGGGACGGCCTCTACTGGACGTTCGTCCGCGACCACCTCGACGTCTTCGCGACCAACCCGCGCTCGCGCATGATGGCCCGCTCCTACGAGGGCATGGAGCCTGCGACGAAGGCCGCGCACACCCGGGCCGCCGCGCCGTTCCTGCGCGACTGACGCCCGGCTTTGCAGGGCTCACCGGCACCCGAAGGTGGTCGGGAACCGGTCTCATCCCGCTCTCAGTCCGCCCCTGTCACACTGGACGGCATGCGTGTGGCGGCTGTGCAGGTGGCGTCGACGATCGACTCCACCGCGAACCGGGACCTCGTCGAGGCCCGCCTGGCCGCGCTCCCCGCCGGCCTCGACCTCGTCGTCCTTCCCGAGGCGACCATGCACGACTTCGGTCCAGTCGACCACGACCTCGCCGCGGTCGCCGAGCCGCTCGACGGACCCTTCGTCGCGACGCTGGCCGCGCAGGCCCGTCGTCTGGGCGCGACCGTCGTGGCCGGCATGTTCGAGCAGACCGACGACCTGCCCTACAACACGCTCGTGGCGCTGGGCGCCGACGGCGACCTGCGCGCCACGTACCGCAAGATCCACCTCTACGACTCCTTCGGCTACACGGAGTCCTCGCGGCTGCGCGGCGGCGACGTCGAGCCGGTGGTGGTCGACGTCCCGTCGGCCGACGGCTCGTCGACGTCGGTCGGGCTAATGACCTGCTACGACCTGCGGTTCCCCGAGCTGGGTCGCGCCCTCGTCGACGCCGGTGCCGAGCTGCTCGCCGTGCCCGCCGCGTGGGTGGCGGGCGAGCACAAGCTGCACCACTGGCGCACGCTGCTCACCGCCCGAGCGGTGGAGGACGTCGTACCCGTCGTCGCGGCCGCGCAGGGCGGCGAGCGGTACACCGGGCACTCCCTCGTCCTCGACGCGTGGGGCACTACCCTCGCCGAGGGGGATGCAGGAGAGGACGCCGTGGTGACCGCCGAGATCGACCCCGCCGACGTCGCGCGAGCGCGCGAGGTCAATCCGTCACTCGCCAACCGACGGATGGGTCAGCGGTGAGTCGCACGCACGCCACGAGCAGCGGCGGACGCCGTCGGCTCGACGCCTCGGTACCCGTCGACTACGACGTCCCGGTCCGTCAGCCGCGTCTGGAGTCGCCGACCGCCACCCGGTACGCGTTCGCGGCCACGATCGTCGCGTGGGTCGTGGGCGTGCTGGCCGCGGGCTCGTCGCTCGTGGCGGTCGCGCACCCGCAGTGGATCGAGCGGGTGGGTGCGGCGCTGCTGCTCGTCGTGTTCAGCATCGGCCTGACGCACCGCGGCGGTGGCCACATGCGCATCTGGACGGTCGCGTCGTCGGTGCTGGCCGTGGCGGCGGTGGCGACGGGCGTGAACCTGCTCGTGGCCTCGGCGGCGGCGGTGTCGGCGATCCTCGCGAGCGTGTGGGCGGTGGTCGCGACGAGGCCGGCACGCACCGCCGTGGGTGCGGTCAAGGAGTTCGCGATCGCGCTGGTGGTGGCGTTGAGCGGCACGGTGGCGGTGGCGGCGTGGAACGCGCCGGTGGCCTACCAGCGGTTCAACCTCGTGGTGCTGGCTGCGTCGCTGACGGTGGCGATCGCGTTCGTCTGGAACCTCGGCGCCGGTCTGCACGGGCTCGGCAAGCAGAACCTGGCGATCATCTCGGGCGTCGCGATGGTGCTGGTGGTGCTGCTGGCGTACTCCAGCGTGGTGCGCACGCACGGTTCGGAGTCGTTGGTGGAGGGCATCTCGAACGCTGTCACGTGGATGCGGGAGACGGTCGGCGGGGTGCCCCGGCCGGTCGAGGTCTTCATCGGCTTCCCGGCCCTGATCGTCGGGGTGTCGTTGCGGTCGAAGCGGCGCGACGGCTGGTGGGTGCTGGTGTTCGCGGTGCTGGGCACGGGCGTGCTGACGACGTCGCTGGTGTCGCCGGGCGCGTACCCGTCGTACATCGCGCTGTCGACGGCGTACTCGGTGGTGCTGGGCGTGCTGGTGGGCCTGGTGGCGCGGTTCCTGCTGGTGCGCGAGCGCGGGTCGCGGTCGTCGCGGGTGCTGATGCCGACGCTGCGCTCGGAGCCTGGCCGGATCGCGCCGCTGAAGTAGTGCGAGAATCGGCGGTGGCGCCGCCCCGGTCCTGACCTGGCGGCTGCCGTGGAGGGGTGCCGGAGTGGCCGATCGGAACCGCCTTGAAAGCGGTCGTAGCGAGAGCTACCGCGGGTTCGAATCCCGCCCCCTCTGCCACCGGCGCGCAGCGCCCCCTCGCAGAGGGCTCCGGATTCGAGGAGGAGCCGCTGGGGGCACCTCCCGCTTGCGGGGGCGGAACGAGCGGCGACGGAGTCCCGCCCCCTCTGCCACCGGCGCGCAGCGCCCCCTCGTAGAGGGCTCCGGATTCGAGGAGGAGCCGCTGGGGGCACCTCCCGCTTGCGGGGGCGGAACGAGCGGTGACGGAGTCCCGCCCCCTCTGCCACCGGCGCGCAGCGCCCCCTCGTAGAGGGCTCCGGATTCGAGGAGGAGCCGCTGGGGGCACCTCCCGCTTGCGGGGGCGGAACGAGCGGCGACGGAGTTCCGCTCCCTCTGCCACCGGCGCGCAACGGGCCCACGCTGAGCCGTTGCCGAGTGGTCTCGATACGCGGCCAGCGGGAACTGCCGGAGGCTCTATCTCTTGAGTGTGACGTTTCGGGCCCCGAACACCACGAATCGGGCCCCAAACGTCACACTCAGCGGGGTAGGGCAGACTGAAGGACCTCATGACCACCTACCGCCTCGACCGCGCCCCCGCTCTCGCCGTGGTGGGGGTCGTCGTGGTCGTCGCGGCGGTCACGGGCTTCGTCGCGTTCGTGGCGACGTCGGCGCTCGCGGGGGTGGTCACGGTGCTGCTGCTCCTCGCGGCGGTGGTGCTCGTGGCGCGTCCGCCCGTGGTGGCGAGGCTCGACGCGCACGGCATCCGCACGCGCCGGGCGCGGGAGCGCTGGGTCGACGTCGCCGACGTGTCCGTGCGCGACGGCATGCTGCTGCTCGCGCTGGGCGAGGAGGGGGCGGACCAGAAGGCGCTGCGGCTCTCGCTCGCGACGGTGGGCGCGCGGGCGCCGGAGCTCGTGCGCGAGGTGTACGACCGGCTGAACACCGCGCACGGCTACCGTCGCTTCGAGTGACACCGGTCGCCCCGTCCGTCGAACGGTAGGTTCGTCCCGTGCCCTCGACGTCGAAGCCACGCTCCCACTACGCACGCGGCCACCAGCGGCGCGCGGAGGTCGTCGCGGCCACGGTCGAGGTGATCGAGCGGCAGGGCATCGAGGGCGTCACCCACCGGTCCGTGGCTGCTGCCGCGGGGGTGCCGCTGTCGACGACGTCGTACTTCTTCGACTCCCTGGACCACCTGATCGGCGAGGCCGTCACCAAGATCGCCGAGGACGTCGTTGCCGGTGCCGACGCGCTCATCGTGCAGCTGCGGGACGCCGAGGGCGGTTCTCGACGCGAGGTCGTGGAGCGGCTCATCGAGCTGATGTCGGTGCAGCGTCCCGGTCCGCTGGTCGCCCAGTTCGAGGCCTACCTCGCCACCACGCGCCGACCGGAGCTGCGGGCGGCGGTGCAGCGCATCGTCGGCGTGTACGAGGACACCGCCGTCGCCGTGTTCGAGGCGCTGGAGGTCGACGAGCCGCGGCTGGCCGCGCGTCAGCTCGTGGCACTGCTCGACGGACTCGCCCTGCTCTCGGTCGCGGCGCCGCGGCCCGACGACACCGAGGTGCGCCGCGACGCGTTGCGGCGGCTCGCGGCCGTGCATCTCGGCCCCGACTGGGAGTGAGCGGTCAGCCCAGCACGAGCAGGCTGATCGCCACGTACTGGCACGTCCAGGCGGCGATCGTGAACGCGTGGAAGACCTCGTGGAAGCCGAACCACGCCGGCGCGGGGTCGGGCCGCTTCGTCGCGTAGACCACGGCGCCGAGGGTGTAGAGCACGCCGCCGGTGGCGATGAGCACGCCCGCGGCGACGTCGACGCCGAACACGCTGCCGATGAACGGCGCGATGCTCCACCCGAGCACCACGTAGAGCAGGGTCGACAGCCACCGCGGCGCGTCGATCCACAGCAGCCGGAAGCCGACGCCGAGCGCGGCGCCCACCCACACGACGGTGAGCACGGTGGCGCGCTGCCAGTCGTCGAGGGCGGTCACCGCGATAGGGGTGTAGCTGCCGGCGATGATCAGGTAGATGTTCGCGTGGTCGGCCCGCTTCAGGCGACGTTCGACGACGGGCGACCACCGGCCGAGGTGGTAGGTGGCGCTGGTCGCGAACAGCACGAGGCCGGTGAGCCCGTACACGGCGCTCGCCCAGCCGGTGTCGGCCGCGGGGGCGAGGGCCACGAGCACGATGCCGGCTGCGAGCACGAGCGGGGTGGCCGTGGCGTGCAGCCAGCCGCGCAGCCGAGGCTTCGCCACCCGCGCGACGACCTCGGCCACTGGCACCCCGCCGCCTGCGGCACGAGGAGTGCTGGACGACCGGTCAGCCACGAGGGTTCTCGGCCAGGCGTGCGGAGACGTGCCGCCGAGCGGCCTTCGACTCGGGCAGGAACGTCACGGCCGGGAACACGTGGAACCCGCCCGCGGCCTCCACCAGCGAGACGTCGACACCGGCACGACCCGCACGCTCAGCCAGGTCGCGGCAGTCCTGCAGGAACAGGTCCCGGTCACCGACGACGAGGGTGGTCGGGGGCAGCTCGTCGAGGTCCGCGAACCCGGGGCTCACGAGAGGGTCGCGCGGGTCGGTGCCGCCGGCCCAGAGCCGCCCGGCGTGCTGCAGGCCAGGCACGGCGAGGGACGGGTCGCGCGGCTCCACCTGGCCGACCCCGGGGTTGGACATCGTCACGTCGAGCCAGGGCGCGACGAGCACGAGGTGGTCGGGGACGGTCCTGCCCTGGTCGCGCAGGGCGAGCGCGGTGGCGAGCGCGAGGCCACCGCCGGCGGAGTCGCCCGCCCACACGACCCGTGGCCCGTACCTGGCGCGCACCGCGGCGTCGACGTCGAGCATCAGCGGTACGACGGTGGCGGCGGTGCCTGCCGGGGCGAGCGGGTACAGCGGCGCGACGACGCGCGCGTCGTTCTCGGTCGCCAGCGCGGCGATGAGGTCCCAGTGCTGCACGACTGGCGGGTTCACGTACGCGCCGCCGTGCACGTAGACGATGGTGCGGCGGGGGTCGGGACGTCGGGAGTCGACCACCTCCAGGCACCGCACGTCGGCGAGGGTCGTCTCGCGGAACCCGTACCGAGCCGAGTGGCGCCGGCGTGGCGCCGGCACGCCACGCGCGCCGTTGCGCCGACGGTCGTGCTCCGTCTGCTCGGCCGACCCCAGCACGCGCTTGGTGCCGCGCGCGGCCAGGACCTGGCAGACGAGGCGCATCCGCCATGACGGGGAGGAGCGCAGGAGGATGGTGTCCATGGACTCATCCTAGCGAACATCGGACACTTGTCCGATGTTCGCTAGGATCGACTCATGGACGAGTCCTCCCTGCACGAGCGGCTGCTGGAGTCCGCCGTCGCCACCGTCGCCGAGCTGGGTTGGCGCGACGCGGCCGTGGAGCCGCTGTGCGCTCGCGCCGGGACCACGCCGGCGGCCTTCTACGCCGAGTTCGCCACGCTCGACGACCTCTTCGTCGCCCTCTACCGCCGCGAGGCCCGCGACCGGGTCGCGGCGATCGACCGCAGCCTGCGACGGCTCGTGTCGCGGCGTGGGCGGCAGGCCGGTGCTGGTGTGCCGGTGGAGCCCGCCTCCGCGGTGGCCGCCGTGGCCGACGCGGTGGGCGCGGAGCTCTCGGACCGTCGCTGGTGGCTCGTCAGCACCGAGTACATGCTCCGCGCCGTGCGCCACCCCGACGTCGGGGGTGAGTACCTGCGGGTGCGACGCGAGGTCCACGAGCAGGTTGTGGACGTCGTGGGACGGGCCGTGGCCGACCTCGGCCTCGTGCTGCAGGTCGAGGTCGACCGGCTCGTCGGGCTCGGCATCGTGCTGCACCGCGGCGTCGTCGGGCAGAGCCTGCTCGACCCTGGGGCGACGTCGGCGACCGACCTCGACCGGCTCGTCTGGGAGGCGCTGGTGCTCCCGGCGGCTGCCGCCGACGGGCCTCGGCCGACGTGGGCTCAGCGGGTGGGCGTGGAGGTGGCGAACGCGTCGACGAACGCGAGGTCGTAGGAGCCGGCGTCGGTGCCGAGACCCTGTGCCACCTGCGCCGCGACGGCGCAGCCCAGTCGAGCCGACTCCTCCGCGGAGCGACCCGCGGCGCGCCCGAGGACGAAACCGGCGGAGAACGCGTCGCCGCAGCCCGTGGTGTCGACGACGTCGATCGCGAACGCCGGCACCTCGACCACCTCGTCGGCCGTCACCACCACGGCCCCGCGTTCGCCGGCTGTCGCCGCGACGCAGCCGACACCCTTCTGCAGAAGGGCGCGTGCACCCTCGACCAGGTCGGTGGTACCGGTGAAGCCGAGCACCTGCTCGTCGTTCGGGAGCAGCACGTCGCAGTGCGGGAGCGCGTCCTGGATCCACTCGAGCATGCCCGGGTCGCCGGGTGCGAGCACGTCGATCGACGTCGTGATGCCCGCGGCGCGAGCGGCGGCCAGCAGCTCGCCGGCGGCGGGACCGCCGACGAACTCGGGTCCGCCCAGGTGGAGGTGGTCGACGCCCGCGAGGTCGGCGACGTCGGGCAGGGTGAACCCGCCGTTCGCGCCGATGACGTGCCACGCCGGTCGGTCGCCGTTCGGTCGCACGGGGATGACGGAGGCCGACGTCTGCTCCGTGGGGTGGGTCGCGAGGCCGGCGACGTCGACGCCCTCCTCCTCCAGCAGCGCGCGCAGGGTGCGGCCCGCCGCGTCGTCGCCGACCGCGCCGTAGGACCGCACGTGCGCGCCGAGGCGGCTCAGCACCAGGGCGGCGCCGCCGGCGGTGCCGGCGGCCGACAGCCGGATCGACTCCACGAGCTGGCCCTCGGAGCCCTCCGGCACGGACTCGATGCCGACGGCGTGGGCGTCGAGCACGTGCACGCCGACGGCGGCGACGGTGACGGGGGTGGGGGACGAGGTGCTCATGGGTTCTCCTGGACGGTTCCGTAGTGGCGCTCCAGCGCCTGGGTGATGACCGCGAGTTGCTGCTCCTCGGTCAGGGGCACGGGCTCGGACACCTGGCTCACGCGCAGCAGCAGCTCGGCGAGCCACTCGACGAGCAGGGCGTGGTCGACGGCCGACCGCAGGTCCTGCCCGAGGGCGACGGCGCCGTGGTGCGCCATGAGTGCCGCCTGGCGTCCGTCGAGCGCGGCGAGCACGTGCTCGGCGAGCTCGGGCGTGCCGAACGTGGCGTACGGGGCGACGCGGATCTCGCCGCCGAGCAGGATCTGCTGGTAGTGCAGCACCGGCATCGACCCGAAGCGCGCGGGGGCGCACGCCACGGCGGTGGCGGCGGGGGAGTGCGTGTGGACGCAGGCCCGGGCGAACGTGCGGCGGTACACGTCGAGGTGCAGCGTCAGCTCCGACGTCGGCTTCAGCCGCCCCGACACGACCGTGCCCGCCAGGTCGGTCTCGACGACGTCGTCGGCGGTGCAGCGCCCGAGCACCACGCCGGTGGCGGTCACGAGCACGCGGTCGTCGCCGAGGCGGGTCGACACGTTGCCGGCGGTGCCGACGAGCAGGCCGGCGTCGGCCAGCTCGCGGGCGGCGGCGGCGAGCGCCTCGCGGGGGTCGTCGGTCTCGGGGTTGGTCATCGGGCCTCCCGCGGCAGGGGTCGCTCCGAGCGCAGCAGGGTGTCGAGGTTCTGCATCGACCGCTGGAACTCCTGCGGCAACGACCGGCCGAGGACGGCCGCCAGCACGCGACCGAGCGGTCCGAGCGCGAGGCCGAAGGTGACCTCGTACGTCATCAGGGTGCCCCGCCCGTCCGACGTCGGCGTGAAGGTGAAGACGTTCCGGAAGTCCCGCAAGGGGGCCAGGCCCTCCCCTGCGTCGACCCGCCGCAGGTGCGGCTCGACCTCGAGCACGGTCCACGTCGTCGTGGCGATGAGCGGTCCGAGGGTGCTGTTGCGCTCGCCGTACGTGTCGCCGACGGTGGCGCTGCCGTGGTGGCGGGTCACCTCCAGGCAGCCGTCGACCCACTCGGCGTAGCGGGACGTGTCGTCGACGACGGCCCAGACGTCCTCGACGGGGGCGTCGATGCGGCGCTCGGCGCGCACGCGGTGCTGGCTCATGCGGTCTCCTCGTGGCGGGTGGTGCGAGTGATGAGGTCGGCGACGTCCTCGCCGGTACGGACGGCGCCGTCCATGTAGCCGTTCCAGTGGTTCGCGTGCTCGGCCCCCGCCCAGTGGACGCGGCCGTGGGGCACGTCGCGCCACGGCCCGAGCTCGGTGAGCACGCCGGGCGCGAGCACGGCGGTCGGCCCGCCGCGGGTCCACGGCTCAGTGGTCCAGTCCTGCTCCCAGTAGTCGGTCGGCTCGAGCGCGCGCGGCCCGACGACGCGGGCGAAGCTGCGCAGCACCGCCCCTCGCCGTTGCGCGGCCGGCCGGTCGGCCCACGTCTTCCAGGCGTGCGCGCCGAGGAATCCCATGAGCACCCCCGGGGCGCCGGACGGCGGGGTGTTGTCGAACATCGAGCACACCGGCTCCGCGTCGCCACGGAACAGCCCCTGTCCGGACAGCCCGTCCGCACGCCAGAACGGCTCGTCGTACACGGCCTCGCACTTCATGAGCGTCCCGAACGTCATGCGGCGGAACAGCTCGGCCTGCGGGGCGGGGAGCGCGGGCTCGAGGTCGATGCCGGCCACGAGGTGCGGCGGCACCGCGACCACGACGTGCTGCGCGTCGACGTCGAGGTGGTCGGTCGACACCCGCGCGCCGCTCGCGTCCTGCTCGATGCGTCGTACCGGCGCGTCGAGCACCACCGCGTCGCCGAGGTCGGCGGCCAGCAGGGCGGAGAGGCGGTGGGAGCCGCCGACGAACCGCGACTCCTGTGCCCCGCCGTCGACGCCGATCATGCGGTCGAGGGTGCCGCGGTGCGTCTCGTCGCCCGCGCCGGCCACGTACCAGAGGGTGAACAGCGCCGACGTCTCCGCGGCCGTCGTGCCGTACGCCGAGCCGAGCAGGATCTCCAGCACCTCCACGGCGCCGCCGCCGAGGGAGAGGGACCGCGCCCACGACGCGGTGGTCATGGCGTCGAGCCGGTGCGCGTCGGGCGAGCGCCACGGGGCGTCGAGGTCGATGCGCCGCACCGCACGGTCGAGCCGGGCCATGAGGAGACCGAGGTCGGGGAGGGTGGTCCAGGCCGGGGGGATGTCGCCGCTGAACCGGCGCACCGCCTTCCCGTGCACGTACACGGTGTCGCCGTCGTCGTGGGCGCGGAACGTGTCGACGCCCAGCTCGGTGGCCAGGGCGAGCACGCGGTCCTGCGTCGGCCCGACGAACTGCCCGCCGGACTCGACCACCTGCCCGTCGCCGAGGTCGTGGTTGAGGGTGCGGCCGCCCACGCGGTCACGGGCCTCCAGCACAAGCACCGAGCGGCCGCGCTCCTGCAGACGTCGGGCCGCGGTGAGGCCGGCGAGCCCGGCCCCGACCACGACGACGTCGACGCTGCGCCGCTCCCGTGCCGTCATCGGACGGTCTCCCCGGAGGCGAGCGGCACGAGACGCTTGCGCAGCTGGCCGGCGGCCTCGTCGAGGACGCGTCGGGCGACGGTGCCGACGCCGGTGGCGTTCACGAGCCCGTGGACGATGCCCTCCTGGCGGGTGAGCGTGGTGGGCACGCCGGCCTCGAGCAGTCGGGTGGCGTAGGCCTCGCCCTCGTCGCGCAGCACGTCGAAGCCGGCGACGACGACGTGGGCGGGCGGCTGTCCCTCGAGGTCGGGGGCGAGCAGCGGCGAGACGCGCGGGTCGTGGGCTTGGGCCGGGTCGGTCAGATAGTGCGCCTTGTACCAGTCCATCTGGGCGTCGCTGAGGAAGAAGCCGTCGCTGAACAGCTCGTAGGAGCGGTGCTTGGTGGTCAGGTCGGTGACCGGCATGAACATCAGCTGGAAGGCGGGCACCGGGACGGACGGGTCCGTGCGGGCCTCCAGCGTGCTGACGAGGGAGGCGACGGCGGTCAGGTTGCCGCCCGCGCTCTCGCCGCCCACGGCCACGGCCGACGGGTCGATGCCGAGCTCGCTCGCGTGGGCGACCACGTGCCGGAAGGCCGCGACCGCGTCGTCGACCCCGGCCGGGAAGGGGTGCTCGGGGGCGAGGCGGTAGTCGACGGAGACCACGGTGATGCCTGCTGTGTCGGCGAGGTAGCGGCAGACGGAGTCGGCGGAGCCCAGGTTGCCGAGCACCCATCCGCCGCCGTGGAAGTAGACGAGGCCGGCGGACAGGGCGGGCAGCCCGGCGGGCCGGTAGATGCGAGCGGGCAGGTCCCCGCCGGGACCGGGGAGGACGAGGTCGCGCACGTCGTGCACGGGGTGCTCGTAGCCGAACACCCACGCCTCGCCGTCGATCTGGCGGCGGCCCTCCTCGACGGGCAGCGTCTCGAACGTCTCGCCGACCGCGAGGTTCAGCAGCCGCACCCCCACCTGGGCCTCGACGTCGAGCGTCTGCCCGTCGATCGAGATCGGCTTTCCGGCGATGGCGCGCTTGAGCGGCTGCGGCAGGCGACCGAGCGTGCGCACCACGCGGCGCGCGACCCGGTCGGACAGGGGTCGGTGGGTGGTCTGCTTCTCGGTCATGCGGGCTCCCTCGCTGTGCGTGTGAGCCAGGGTACACCGAACATCGGACATCTGTCCGATGTTCGGTGTTGTTCTCTCGTTGGACGTGCGGGGCAGAGCAGAAGACTTCACAGTGAAGTGAACGTCCATGACGAAGGAGACCCGATGTCCACCACCCGACCCACCGTGCTCGTCACCGGCACGAGCATCGCCGGACCCGCGTCGGCGTGGGGCCTGTCGCGCGCCGGCTTCGACGTCACCCTGCTCGAACGTTCGCCCGAGCCACGCACCACCGGCCAGAACATCGACGTCCGCGGGCTCGGCCGACAGGTCCTGCGCCGGATGGGCGTCGAGGAGGAGGTGCTCGCGCACCTGACCGGGGAGGACGGCACCCGCTTCATCGGCCCGGACGGGACCCCGGTCTCCGTCCTGCCGAAGCAGGAGGGCGCCGACGTCGACGGGCCCACCGCCGAGATCGAGATCCTCCGCGGACGTCTGTCGCAGATCGTGCTCGGCACCGTGTCGGCCGAGGTCGAGCAGCGGTGGGGCACCTACGTGACGGCCGTGGCGCAGGATGCCGACGGCGTCGACGTCGAGCTCGCCGACGGCACGCGCGAGCGGTACGACCTCCTCGTCGTCGCCGAGGGGCGCGGGTCGCGCACCCGCCGCCTCGTCATGGGCGACCGCACCGAGATCCGCGACGCCGGCGTCTCGATGGCGTACGGCACGATCGACCGTCGCCCCGACGACACCGACTTCTGGGACTGGTACACCGCTCCGCGCGGCCGGTCCGTCACCCTGCGACCCGACGACGTCGGCACGATCCGCGCCACGCTCACCTTCGCGTGCGAGCCGTTCGGCTTCGAGCGGCTCGACACGGACGCCCAGCTCACGGTGCTGCGCGAGCGCTTCGCGGACGCCGGCTGGCAGACCGAGCGCGTCCTCGACGGGTTCGAGCAGCACCCGGAGGAGCTCTACGCGCAGCGGTTCGCGCAGGTCGTGCTCCCGTCGTGGAGCGAGGGTCGGGTCGCGTTTCTCGGCGACGCCGCGTGGGGGTCGGGCCCGACCGGGATGGGCACCACGCTCGCACTGGTCGGGGCGTACGTCCTCGCCGGGGAGCTCGAGCGCACGCTGCACGAGGAGCGCACCCACGGCGACGCCTTCGCGGCGTACGAGTCGATGCTGCGCGCGTACGTCGACCGGCACCAGTCGCTGCCGCCCGGCGGTGCCCGCGTGATGCACCCGTCGTCGCGGCTCGGCGTGCGGGTGGTCAACACGATGTTCCGGCTGGCGGGGACGAAGCCGTTGAGCTCCCTGCTCGATCGCGTGTTCCTGCCCGACCGCAAGGGTGAGCCGATCCTCCCGGACTACGCGTTCTCCCGGCGCGAGGGGCGTCCGGCGGCGTAGAGTCCTGCTCCGACCAGGAGGTGCTGGATGACCGAGTCGGCGGCGAGGATGCTCGAGGCGCTGCGTGGCTACGTGGTCGCGTACCAGGAGTCGGTCCACGACCTCGCGCGCTGGATGGGCCTGCCGCCGTCGGACGGTGCCGCGTTCGGCGAGGTCCTGTGGGCGGAGGCGACGGGGCGGCCGATGTCGCCGGCGCGCCTGTCGGAGCGGGTCGGGCTGACGTCAGGCGCCACGAACGCCCTGGTCAACCGGCTCGAGCGCGACGGGATGGTGGCCCGCAGCCGCGAGAGCTCCGACCGTCGGTTGGTCACGCTGCGCGCCACGCCCGGGGCAAGGCGTCGGGCCGAGGAGTTCACCACCCAAGCCACCCTCGCCCTCCAGGCCCTGCTCGCCCAGCAGGACGACGCCCATCTCGACGCCGTCCGCGCCACGCTCGACCGGTTCGCCGCGGTCCTGCCGCGCCACCGCTGAGGTGTCGGGGCAGGGAGCAGCCGACGGCCGACTTGGTGGCGTCAGCCTGCGTGCAGGCCGACGAACAGCCCGCGCCCGGACGGGCCGCCCTCCAGGTACTCCACGTCGAGGCCGGCCTGGCGGAAGGCCGTCTCGTACTCCTCGCGCTCGAACAGCGTGATCTCGTAGTGCTCGGTCTCGTGCCGCACCCCGTCCGTCGGGTCCGCGACCAACCAGTGGATCTCGAGCCGGGAGACCCGACCGTCACGCAGGGAGTGCGACGTCCGCGAGATCGCACGGTCCCCCACGCGGACGACGTCGGCCGCGACGTACCCGGGCAGGAAGGTCTCCGGGAACCACCACGGCTCGACCACCACGACACCCTGCGGCGCGAGATGGCGGGCGAAGGAGTCGAGGGCAGCGTCCAGCTCGTCGACGTCGACCATGTGCCCGATGGAGCTGAACATGCACGTCACGGCGTCGAACTGCCGAGGTAGGTCGATGGCCCGCATGTCGCCCTGGGTGACGGTGAGCTGCGGGTAGCGCCGTTCGGCGACCTCGATCATGGCGGGGGAGAGCTCGAGCCCCTCCACCCGGCCGAACGACCGCGAGAGGGGCTCGAGATGGCTCCCCGTGCCGCACGCGACGTCGAGCACCGAGTCGGCGTGAGGGTATCGCGAGCGCACCAGGTCGGTCACGGCCGATGCCTCGGCGGCGTAGTCCTTGCCCCGCGCCTCGTAGAACTGGTCGTAGAGCTCAGCGAACTCACCTTCGTACACGGTCTCCTCCTGGACGGGTCGGGCTGGACGGGATCGTCGGTCACGTGCGGGCGGCGACGGTGCGCCGCTCGATCTCCTGCGCCACGGCCGTCGGCGTCGGCTCGGCGCGCAGCTCCTCGCGGAGCGCGCGGGCCTGCGCGCGGTAGGTGGGCTGGTCCAGGACCGAGCGCACGGCGTCCGCCAGGGTCGCGGCATCGGTCTGCTGCGGGTCGAGGGAGAGGCCGGCGCCGGCGTCGGCGACCTGCTGACCTCGCAGCAGGCAGTCCCACTCGTGCGCGACCGCCACCTGCGGCACCGCCTGGTGCAGCGCCGATGCCCACGTGCCCGCCCCGCCGTGGTGCACCACGACGTCGCACGACTCCATGAGGGCGTTCATGGGGACGAAGTCGACCAGGCGAACGTTGGACTGCACCTGGTCGGGGGCGAGGCCGGAGCGGGTGACCACGACCTCGTGGTCGAGGTCGGCCAGACGTGCGAGCAGCTCGGGCAGGTCCGCGCCGTCGCCGAGGCCCGAGAAGCCGCCGGTGACGGCGATCCGTCGCCGACCGTCGTCGAGCCAGGATGGCGTCCGCGAGGGGCCGTTGTACGGGGCCGACGTCGTCCCGGGAGTGATGTCCAAGCCGGAAGGAAGCCGGAAGCGGGCCGGGATCTGCTCGACGGTCCACTGCCCGAGCGCGAGGTCGGGCGTCGCTTCGACACCGTGCTCGCTCGCCACGTCCCGGAGCCAGTCGGCCAGGGGGTCGGGGCGGCGGCGGTTCTCCTCTTGGTCGGCCCGCAGCGCGAGGAAGTGTGAGCGGAAGTAGCCGGTCAGGTCGGTCCCCCAAGCCACGCGCGCGTGCGCCGCGCCGCTGGCTCGCGCTGCGACGGCACCGGCGAAGGTGAACGGTTCCCACAGGACGAGGTCCGGCTGCCACCGGCGCGCGTGGTCGACGAGGCCGGCGACGAACTCGGGGTTGTTCACCCGCGGGAAGACCGAGCGTGCGTTCGCCGTCTCCAGTCCGAGCAGAAAGTCCCAGGAGTGCAGCTCGTCGTGGCGACGAGCGAAGTCAAGACCCGTGGAGTACCGGTGGACCTCGGTGGCCTCCGCGGGGTCGATCTCGAAGAGTCGGTGGTCGACACCGACCGGGACCGCCACCAGGCCGGCCGAGACGATGTCGTCGACGAGGTCGGGCTGGCTCGCCACCCGGACCTGGTGGCCCGCGAGCGTGAGCGCCCACGCCAGCGGCACGAGGCCCTGGAAGTGGGTCCGGTGGGCGAAGGAGGTGAACAGGACCTTCACGTCAGTGGCTCGCTGCCTTCTCGTGCAGGGTCTCGGCGACCTCGCGGACGCCGTCGCCGAAGGCGACCTGCGGGATCCAGCCGGTGGCCTCGGAGAACCGGCCGTCCCCGACGTCGTCGCTGCGGGAGTCGTTCTCGGCGGCGTGGTCCGGCGGGGCGACGCTCGTGACGGGCACGGGCGGTCGCCCCGTGGCGACGGCGACCGCGCGGGCCACGGTCGTGAAGACGTCGAGCAGCGACTCGGTGCGCCCGGCGGACAGCTGCCAGACCTGGCCGGCGACGGCGGCGCCGTGGTCGAACGCGGCCGTGACGGCCCGTGCCGTGTCGTGGACGTGCAGCAGGTCTCGGCGCACGGTGCCGTCGTTCCAGAGGGTCAGCTCGCCGCCCTCGAGGGCGCGATGCGCCATCGCCGCCACGATGCCCCGGCCGGTCTGCCCCGTCGGTCGAGCCACTCCGTACACGGTGGGCAGTCGCAGGATCAGCGGGCGGAGGACCCGCTCCTCGCCGGCCTGCTGCACGAGGCGTTCCGCCTCGATCTTCTGCTCGGCGTATCGGCTGACGGGACCGGCGGCGGCCTGCGCCGAGCTGAGGAAGAGCAGGAGGGGTGGCTCCCGCCGGCGGCTCGCAGCGTCCACCAGCTCCCGCACGAGGTCGACGTTGACGCGATCCGAGGCCGGGTCCTCGGCGTCTCGCCACGTGGAGCCCAGGGTGCCGTAGGCGGCGGCGTGCACGATCACGGAGGCTTCGGCGACGACCGTGCCGATCGTCCCCGGTGTCGCCAGGTCGAGTCGGCGGTCGGTCACACGCTCGGTCGCTGGTACTCCTGACCGCGACACGGCGAGGACCTGCGAGGCGCGCGGGACCAGCTCGGGGAGCAGGGCGCCGCCGACGTAGCCCGACGCCCCGAGCAGGGCGACCACGGGCGCCTGCCCGGCGTCCTCCGACATGCCTGCCCCCTCTGCTGCGCAGCCGCAAACGAGAGGATCGTACCGGAGTTGTCGTCGGACCGGTACGGCGATCCGCCGGCCTGGAACAAAGTGCCACTTCAGTTTGTCCAGCCGCGCCCGTTCTGGTTTGCTGGCCGAGCACGGGCGGTCGTGCCGAGCCCGGGGGAAGCTTGAAGTCGAGGAGTCAGTCGTGGACCGTCACGCCGCCGATCACCACGCACCCAACGACGTCGGGGAGCATGCGGCGGCCCTGCCGCTCGGTGGTGCCGACCGTGACGCGGTGCGCGCGCTCGCGCAGGCCTTGCGGCAGGAGGTCGTCGCTGGCCGGGTGCACGACGTCCGCGCCCTCGGGTCGGCTCTCGCCGCCGACGCCGCCACGTCGAGGACCGACGGCCACCGGTCCGTCGTCGTCCTCGACGACGCCGCCTCGGCGTCGGACCTGGTCGAGGTCCTCGACGCCGTCGTCGCCGGGCGTCCGCACGCACGCCTCGTCGAGGGAGCGCCGCGACGCGATCCGGGCATGACCGCCTTCGTGTTCCCTGGCCAAGGCGCGCAGTGGCCCGGCATGGGTGCGCGCCTCCGCGAGGAGTCGTCCATCTTCGACGAAGCCATGACCCGCTGCCTCGCGGTCCTGGGGGAGGAGCTCCCGGGATGGTCGGAGGATGCGCTGCACTCGGAGGCCGCCCTGCGTGCGGTCGAGGTCGTGCAGCCCGCGCTCTACGCGGTGCAGACGTCGCTCGCAGCGTTGTGGCAGGCTCACGGCGTCCGCGCGGACGTCGTCGTCGGGCACAGCATCGGCGAGCTCGCGGCGGCGCGTGTCGCGGGCGCCTTCTCGCACGACGACGGTGCCAGGGGAGCGTCCCGGTGGAGCCGCGCGATGATGCCGCTGGTGGGCGTCGGGGACATGGCGTCCGTCGGGCTCAGTCTCGACGAGGTACTCGCGCTGCTCGAGCGGTGGCAGGACCCCGATGTCGAGCTCGCCGGGGTCAACGGCCCGGGCTCGGTGCTGCTCGCTGGCGCCCCCGACGCCGTCCGACGTCGCGTCGCCGAGCTGCAGGCCGAGGGCGTCCGAGCCCAGGTGATCGCGGTCGAGATGGCGGCCCACTCCCGTCAGGTCGACGCCGTGGCTGCGGACCTCGCGGGCGCGTTCGACGGACTGGCTCCGGCGTCGCTGGCCCTGCCGTTCGTCTCCAGCGTGGCGGCGGGGCACGTGGACGGACCGGACCTCGTGGGCGCGCACTGGGCCCGGTGCTTCCGCGAGCCCGTGCGGTACGACCAAGCCGTCGCCGTCGCGCTCGCGGACGGCGTGCGGACCTTCGTCGAGGTCAGCCCGCATCCGGTGCTCACCGCGGTGACCCGGCAGACGATCGAGGGCGAGGGCGTCGAGGCCCAGGTCGTCTCGACGCTGCGCCGCGACGTCGGCGGGTGGGCGACGTTCCTACAGTCGCTCGCGCAGGTCTGGGTCGCCGGGACCGACGTCGATTGGTCGGCGGCCTACCTCGGCGTGGAGCCCGCCGGTCTCCCGGTAGCCGTCCCCGTCGGACCGCTGTCGCCCGCCGGTGCTGGTCCGGCCGGTCAAGAGGCCGCCCCGTCGGTGGCGGAGTTCGTGGCGGCGGTCCGCGCACATGCCGCGACGGTGAGCGGCCGCGAGGTCCGTGCGGACGAGACCTTCCTCGACATGGGCCTCGACTCGGTGCTCGTCGCGCAGCTGCGCACCCAGCTGCAGGAGGAGCTGGGGCGTGCGGTCCCGATCACGTCGTTCTACGACTTCCCCACCCCGCAGGCGCTCGCCGAGGCCTTGACCGGTGGGTCCGACCGGCGACCGGCCCGACCGGCGCCCCCGGTGGCGCGCGTGGACGACGAGCCGATCGCCATCGTCTCGATGGCCTGCCGGCTGCCGGGCGACGTCGACACCCCCGAGCGCTTCTGGTCGATCCTGTCCGAGGGCCGCGACCTCGTCGACGGGCTCCCCGCGGACCGCGACTGGGACGTTGACGCGCTGCTGCACCAGGACACCTCCCGGTCCGGGACGACGGTCCAGCGCGCCGGGGGCTTCCTGCGCGCCGTGGCCGACTTCGACCCCGCGTTCTTCGGGCTCTCTCCCCGGGAGGCGCTGGCCATGGACCCGCAGCAGCGCGTGCTGCTGGAGCTGTCCTGGGAGGCGCTCGAGCGGGCGGGGATCGCGCCGTACTCGTTGCGTCGGACGCGGACCGGCGTGTTCGTCGGGTTGATCCCGCAGGAGTACGGACCGCGGCTCGCCGAAGGCGGCGCCGGGGTCGAGGGCTACCTGATGACCGGCACCACCTCCAGCGTGGCGTCGGGGCGCATCGCCTACACGCTCGGTCTCGAGGGGCCCGCGCTGACGGTCGACACGGCCTGCTCGTCCTCCCTCGCCGCCCTGCATCTCGCGTGCGCCTCGCTGCGGCGCGGCGAGACCCCGCTGGCCCTTGTCGGAGGGGCCACGATCATGCCGACGCCGGGCATGCTCGTCGACTTCAGCCGGATGGGCTCGCTCGCTGCCGACGGTCGCTCGAAGGCGTTCTCCGCGGACGCGGACGGCTTCGGCATGGCCGAGGGTGCCGGCATGGTGGTGCTCGAGCGGTTGAGCGACGCCCGGCGCCACGGCCACCCCGTGCTCGCGGTGGTGCGCGGCAGTGCCATGAACTCTGACGGTGCGAGCAACGGGCTGTCGGCCCCGAACGGCCGTGCGCAGGTCAGGGTGGTGCACGACGCGCTCGTCGACGCCGGGCTGTCGGCCGCCGACGTGGACCTCGTCGAGGCGCACGGCACCGGCACGCGGCTGGGCGACCCGATCGAGGCCTCCGCCCTGCGCGACGCGTACGGGGAGGATCGCGAGCGACCGCTGCTCCTCGGATCGGTGAAGTCGAACGTCGGCCACACGCAGGCGGCCGCGGGCGTGGTGGGACTGATGAAGCTCGTGCTGGCCCTGCGGCACGAGCTGGTGCCGCCGACGCTGCACGCGGCCGAGCCGTCGACGGAGATCGACTGGTCCGACGGCACGCTCGAGCTGGTGCAGGAGCCGACGCCGTGGCACCGCGGCGAACGCCCCCGCCGGGCGGGGGTCTCGTCGTTCGGCATCAGCGGCACCAACGTCCACGCCGTGCTGGAGGAGGCGCCAGACACCGCCGCCGCCCCGGCTCCGCCAACCACCCCCGTCGTCCCCTGGGTGCTGTCGGGTGCCTCGGAGTCGGCCGTCGCGACCCAGGCGGCGCGGCTCGCCGACCACCTGGAGGCGCGCCCCGACCTCGACCCGCTCGACGTCGCCCACGCGCTCGCGACCGGACGCTCACCCCTCGGGCACCGGGTCGGGCTGGTGCCGTCGCGCGACGACGCGGTTGCCGAGCTGAGGAGGGTGGCCGACGGCACGTCGCAGGCGGCACGCGGTGTCGTCGAGGCACCGCTGCGCCCGGTGTTCGTGTTCCCCGGCCAGGGCTGGCAGTGGGCCGGCATGGCCGTCGAGCTGCTCGACTCCTCGCCCGTCTTCGCCCGCACGATGCGTGAGTGCGCCCGCGCGCTCCGGCCGCACCTCGACCTCGACGTCGTCGCGTTCCTGCGCGAGGAGGCGGCGCGGGCGACGCCGGGTGGCGCCCTGAGCACGGAGCGGGTCGACCACGTGCAGCCGGTGATGTTCGCCGTCATGGTGTCGCTGGCGGCCACCTGGCGTGCCCAGGGCGTGGAGCCGTCCGCCGTCGTGGGTCACTCGCAGGGCGAGATCGCGGCGGCCTGCGTGGCCGGCCTGCTCACCCTGGAGGACGCCGCCCGCATCGTCGCGCGGCGCAGCGTGGCGATCGCGGGGATGACGCGCCGGGGTGCGATGGTCTCGGTCGCGGCTCCGGTGGAGCAGGTTCGTGAGCGGATCGGCGACGGGCTCGACGTCGCCTCGGTGAACAGCCCGACGTCCGTGGTCGTCGCGGGCGACGCCGACGCCCTGGAGCGGCTGGTCGCGGAGTGCGCGGCCGACGGCGTCCGTGCGACGCGGCTCCCCGTCGACTACGCCTCGCACTCGCGGCACGTGGACGACGTCGAGAGGGCGGTCCTCGAGGGACTGTCCCCGGCACCGCGCCCGCTGCCCGGTGCGGTCCCCATGCTGTCCACCGTCACCGGTCGGTGGGTGGGTCCGGGCGAGCTGGGCCCGCAGTACTGGTTCGACAACCTGCGCAGCACCGTGCGCTTCTCCGACGCCGTCGAGACGCTCGTCGAGAGCGGCCGGACGGCCTTCGTCGAGGTCAGCGCGCACCCGATCCTCCTGGCGCCGGTGGAGCAGACCGCCGAGGCGGTCGGCGTCGACGTCGTCACCGTCGGCACGCTGCGCCGTGCGAGCGGCGGTCCGGACGAGCTGGCCGCGTCGCTCGCACGGGCGTTCGTCGGCGGCGTCCCCGTCGACTGGCAGGAGACCTTCCGCGGCTCCGGCGCGACCCCCGTCGAGCTGCCCACCTACCCGTTCGAGCGGCGCCGGATCTGGTGGTCGCCGCCGGACCGGCGGGTCTCCGTCGGCGGCGAGCCCGACCCGCGGGCGTACCGGATCAGCTGGCGCCCCGTCGCCGCCGACCCCGGCGCGCGCCTGACCGGCACCTGGTGGGTGCTCCACCGCCCCGACCACGACGCCGGGCTGCTGGCCGGCGTCGAGCAGGAGCTGTCGCGCCGCGGAGCCCAGGTGGAGCGCCTCTGCGTCGCGCCGGGAGGCGCCGCGCACGACGTGGCCACAAGGCTCGACCAGGGCCTCGACGTCGCTGGCGTCCTGAGCCTGCTCGCCGTCGACGCGCCCGAGGACACGTCGGCGCCGCTCGACTCCGACGCCGTGCGGGACCTGCTCGGCGTGGTGCAGTCGGTGGTGGCCGCCGGTGCGACGACGCGGGTGTGGTGCGTCACGAGCGGTGCGGTCGCCACCGGTCCGCACGAGGCTGTGCGCACGCTGGGCGGCGGCGCCCTCTGGGGTCTCGGCCGGGTGGTCGGGCTCGAGAACCCCGCCGTGTGGGGCGGTCTCGTGGACCTTCCGGCGGACGTGGGCGACGACGTCGTGTCCCAGCTGGGGGCCGTGCTCGCCACCGACGACGGGGAGGACCAAGTTGCGCTGCGCGGCACCGGCCCCTGGGCGCGGCGGTGGGTCCGGGTCGCGGCACCCGCGACACAGCAGTGGCGCCCGCAGGGCACGGTCCTCGTCACCGGTGCGACCGGTGGCGTCGGTCGGCACGTCGCACGCTGGCTCGCCGGTCGCGGTGCCCGGCGCCTGGTGCTGCTGAGCCGGCGTGGCCCGCAGGCCCCCGATGCCGCGGCCCTGGTGCGCGACCTGGAGGAGGCCGGGGCCGAGGTCGACCTGCGCGCCTGCGACGTCACCGATCGTGACGCCCTCGCGGCGGTGCTGTCCTACATCGGCGACGACATGCCGCTGACGTCGGTCTTCCACGCGGCGGCCACGCTCGACGACGCCGTCGTGACCGAGCTGACGGCGGAGCGGATCGAGCGCTCGAGCCGCGCGAAGGTGCAGGGTGCCCTCCACCTCGACGCGCTGACGCGTGCCGGTGACCTGGACGACTTCGTCCTGTTCTCCTCGTTCGCGTCGGCGTTCGGGGCACCGGGGCTCGGCGGCTACGCCCCGGGCAACGCGGTGCTCGACGCGATCGCGCACGAACGTCGTCGCGCCGGCCTCCCGGCCACGTCGGTGTCGTGGGGCACGTGGGCCGGCGGAGGCATGGCCGAGGGGCCCGTGGCCGAGCGGTTCCGTCGCCACGGGGTGCTGCTGATGGACCCCGACGCGGCCACCGCGTCGCTGGTGTCGGCGCTCGACCGCGCCGACCCCGCGCCGATCGTGATGGACGTGCAGTGGCGACGCTTCCTCGCCGCCTACACGGCCCTGCGTCCGACCCGGCTCTTCGACGAGCTGTCGGACGCGGCCGAGCCTCCCGCGCACCCCGTGCGCGGGTCGGAGCCGGCGGGACCCGGACGCCCGCAGGACGTGGGCGCCCTGGCTGCGCTGGTGCGGGACCGGGTGGCGACCGTGCTCGGGCACGAGTCGTCGGACGCGGTCGACGTGGACCAGCCCTTCTCGCGGCTGGGCGTGGACTCCCTGTCGGCGCTGGAGCTGCGCAACGTGCTGGGCACGGCCCTGGGGCTGCGCCTGCCCACCACCATCGTCTTCGACCACCCGACCACGCGGCGGCTGACGGCGCACCTCGCCGAGGAGACGGGGCTGTCCGAGCAGGCGGTCGAGGCGGGACGCCGCCCCGTTGACGACCGTGACGACGACCGCGACGACGACCCGATCGTCATCGTCGGCATGGGCTGCCGGCTGCCCGGCGGGGTCGACGGACCGCAGGCCCTGTGGGACCTCGTGGCCGCCGGCGCGACCACCGCGACGGACGCCCCCGACGACCGCAGCTGGAGCGTGGGCGAGCTGGCGCGCGGCGGCGTGGCGCGAGGCAGCTTCATCGACGGAGCGGGCGACTTCGACGCGGCGTTCTTCGGCATCTCGCCGCGGGAGGCGTTGGCGATGGACCCGCAGCAGCGCCACGCGCTGCAGTCGGTCTGGGAGACGCTCGAGCACGCCGGCATCGCGCCGGACTCGCTGCGCGGCAGCCGCACCGGCGTCTTCGTGGGCCACTCGAACCAGGGCTACGGCACGGGGGCCGTGGAGCAGGACGTCGACCTCGAGGGCTACCGGCTGACGGGCTCCACCGCCAGCGTGGTCTCGGGTCGGGTGGCGTACGTGCTGGGTCTGGAGGGGCCGGCGATCACGGTGGACACGGCGTGCTCGTCGTCGTTGGTGGCGTTGCATCTGGCGGTGGGGGCGTTGCGTTCGGGTGAGTGTGAGCTGGCGGTGGCTGGTGGTGTGTCGGTGATGGCGGGTCCTGAGGTGTTCGTGGAGTTCTCGCGTCAGGGTGCGTTGGCGGCGGATGGTCGGTGCAAGCCGTTCTCGTCGGCTGCTGACGGGTTCGGCCTCGGCGAGGGTGCGGCGTTCGTGGCGGTGCAGCGGTTGTCGGTGGCGCGGCGTGAGGGTCGTCGGGTGTGGGGTGTGGTGGCTGGTTCTGCGGTGAATCAGGATGGTGCGAGCAACGGGTTGGCTGCGCCGAGTGGGGTGGCGCAGCAGCGGGTGATTCGTGAGGCGTGGGCGCGTGCTGGTGTGGGTGCTGGTGACGTGGGTGTGGTGGAGGCGCATGGGACGGGGACCCGGTTGGGTGATCCGGTGGAGGCGTCGGCGGTGTTGGCGACGTATGGGCGTGGTCGTGGTGGTGCTGGGCCGGTGTTGTTGGGTTCGGTGAAGTCGAACGTGGGTCATGCTCAGGCTGCTGCGGGGGTGGCGGGGTTGATCAAGGTGGTGATGGGTCTGTCGCGTGGTGTGGTGGGTCCGTCGGTGGTGGTGGGGTCTCGTTCGGAGCTGGTGGACTGGTCGGCTGGTGAGGTGGAGCTGGCTGAGGGGTTGCGGGCGTGGCCGGTGGGTCCTGACGGGGTGCGTCGGGCGGGGGTCTCGGCGTTCGGGATCAGTGGGACGAACGCGCACGTGGTGGTCGAGCAGGCCCCGGCGTCCGAGCCGGTGCCGGCACCCGCCCCGGGCGGGCTCGGCGGCGACCTGGTGCCGCTGGTGCTGTCGGCGCGCACGCCGCAGGCCCTCGCGCGCCTGGCCAAGGCCACCGTCGACCGGCTCGCCGGCGACGACGCCCCCGACCTGGCCGACGCCGCCTGGACCCTCGCGACGGGCCGCGCGCGCCTGCCGCACCGCGCCGTCGTCACGGCCGACCGCGCGAGCGCGGTCACGCGGCTGGGCGCGGTGGCGGAGGGTCTGCCGTCCGTGCACGTCGCGACGACCGACCCGTCCCGGCCGGCTGCCGGCGTCACGGGCCCGGTGATGGTGTTCCCGGGTCAGGGGGCGCAGTGGGTGGGGATGGCGTCGGGTCTGTTGGGGGTGGAGGTGTTCGCGTCGGCGTTGGCCGAGGTGGATGTGGCGTTGGGGGAGGTGTTGGGCTTTTCGGTGCGTGAGGTGTTGGAGGGTCGTGAGGGTGCGCCGTCGTTGGATCGGGTGGAGGTGGTCCAGCCGGCGTTGTTCGCGGTGATGGTGTCCTTGGCGCGGTGGTGGGAGTCGGTGGGGGTGCGGCCGGCTGCGGTGGTGGGTCATTCCCAGGGGGAGATCGCTGCGGCGGTGGTGGCTGGGGTGTTGAGCGTGGCTGATGGTGCGCGGGTGGTGGCGCGGCGTGCGTTGGCGTTGCGGGCGTTGTCCGGTGGTGGGGCGATGGCGTCGGTGGCGTTGCCGGTGGAGCGGGTGCGTGCGTGGGTCGAGCAGGTGGGTGGTCTGGAGGTCGCGGCGGTGAATGCTCCGGCGCAGGTCGTGGTGGCTGGTGACGTGGCTGCGGTGGAGGCGTTGGTCGAGCAGGGTCGGCGTGAGGGTGTGCGGGTGCGGCGGTTGGCGGTGGACTACGCGTCGCACTCGGTGCACGTGGAGCGGGTGCGTGAGGCGTTGGTGGGCGAGCTGGGTGTGGTGCAGGGTCGTGCGGGTCGGGTGCCGGTGTTCTCGAGCCTGCGGGGTGCGCGGGTGGAGGGGCCGGAGCTGGACGGGGCGTACTGGTACGAGAACCTGCGGGGCACGGTGCGGTTCGACGCGGCGGTGCGGGCTGCGATGGACGAGGGGCACGAGGTGTTCCTGGAGGTCAGTCCGCATCCGGTGCTCGCCGCCGCCGTGCAGGAGACCGCGGCCGAGACCGGCGTCGACGTGGCGGTCCTCGACACGCTCGAGCGCGACGTCGAGGAGGTCGGCCGGCTGGTCCGCGCGGCCGGCGCCGCCTTCGCCGCGGGCCTCGACGTCGACTGGCGGGCGCTGCTGGCTCCCGCGCAGGTCGTGCCCCTCGCGACCTATCCCTTCGAGCAGCGTCGGTACTGGCTCACGCCGCGACGCGCGCAGGTCCAGGACCCGCTTGCCGGCTGGTTCCTCACCGAGACGTGGACGAGCGTCACTCCCCGCCCCGAGCAGCAGGTCCCGGAGCAGCGCACCCCGCAGCAGCCCGTCCCCGGGCGCTGGTGGGTCGTCGTCCCCGACGACGGTCCGCCGCCGCCGTGGGCGGGCCCGCTGGGCGACGCCCTCCGGGCGGACGGGGCGGACGCGAGGGTCGTCGCTCCCGCTGAGCTCGGACACGAGCTGCGGCCCGGCGACGGCGTCCTCTCGCTGCTGGCGGTCGACTCCGGCGACGCCTCGGCCACGCTGGCGCTCCTGGCTCGGCTGCAGGACCACCGGGGCCCGGTCTGGGTGGCGACGACGTCGGCCGTGGTCGTGAGCGACGACGACGCAGCCCGGGTGCGGCCCGACCAGGCGTCCGTCCGCGCGCTCGCCCAGGTCGCCGGGCTCGAGCGCGGCGCTGCCTGGACGGGTCTGGTGGACCTGCCGGCCGCGTCGGCGTCCGAGGCACCGCCGGCCCTCGACGTCGACGCGGTCGTCTCGGCGCTGCGCGGTGCCGAGGACCAGGTGGCCGTGCGCGACGGACGGGTGCGCGCGCGACGGCTCGTCCCGCACGAGGTGGCGGCGAGCGGCCCGTACGTCCCGCCCACCGGCACCGTCGTGGTGACCGGCGGGACCTCCGGGCTCGGCGCCGTGACGGCGCGCTGGCTGATCGGGCGCGGGGCGCGCAGCCTGGCCCTCCTGAGCCGCCGCGGACCGGGCACGCCGGGCGTCGAGCAGCTGGTCGCGGAGCTGCGGGACGCCGGGGCCGAGGTCACGGTGCAGGCGTGCGACGTCACCGACCGCGCGAGCCTGCGTGCCGCGCTGTCGGTCCACGACGACGTGACCGGCGTCGTCCACGCCGCCGGTCTGCCGCAGCACCAGGCGCTGGCCGACATGGACGAGGCGTCCCTGCGTCGGGTCCTCGACGTGAAGGCGACGGGCGCCGCGCTGCTCGACGAGCTCGTGCCCGACGCCGGACTCTTCCTCCTCTTCTCCTCCGGCGCGGCGGTCTGGGGCAGCAACGGCCAGGCCGCCTACGCCGCCGGCAACGCCGCGCTCGACGCCCTGGCCCGCCGCCGTCACGCCGCGGGTCGGGCGGCGACGTCGGTGGCGTGGGGCCTGTGGGAGACCGGCGGCATGACGCAGGACCAGGCCGCGGTCGACTACCTGCGCGACCGCGGGGTGACGCCCATGGCGAGCGAGGCCGCGCTCTCAGCGCTCGAGCGCGTGCTGGCCGTGGGCGTCCCGAACGCGGTCGTGGCCCACATCGACTGGCCCACCTTCGCCGCCGCCTACTGCGCTGCGCGTCCTCGTCCGCTGCTCGACCTGCTGCGCGGCGGGACCCCGACCGAGGGTGCGCAGCACGAACCCGAGCCTGCCGAGGAGACGGGTGCGGAGGCCGCGCCCGGGCTGGGCGACGAGCTGGCCGGGCTGCCGGCCGTCGAGCGTCGGGCCCGGCTGCTCCGCCTGGTCCGCGTCCACGCCGCCGCCGTCCTAGGCCACGACGACCCGGCCACGATCCGACCGCGCGACTCCTTCAAGGACCTCGGCTTCGACTCCCTCGCGGCACTGCGCCTGCGCGACGGCCTGCAGAAGGCGTCCGGCCTGACGCTGAGCAGCACGCTCGTCTACGACCACGCCGACGCCACCGAGGTCGCCGCCTACCTCGACACCCGCCTGGACGTCGACGTCCCGGCGGCGCCGTCGGGGACGCAGGGTGACGGTCTCGACCGGCTGGAGCAGGAGCTCGTCGCGCTCGACGACGCCGGGCGGGCGGCGGCCGTCGACCGGCTCCTGGCCGTGGTGGCGCGGCTCCGGACGACCCCGGCCGAGCCGGGGCCGGACGAGGTCGCCGACCTGGCACCGGACGAGGTCGAGGACGACGTCGAGGTGGACGACGACCTGCTGGACGCCGACCTCGACGAGCTCGTCGCCGCGCTCGGCCGGGAGCTGGGGGACGACGGTGGCACCTGACGACCGCACGACCCAGGGGCCCGGCACCACGCACGACCACGGAGGAACGATGAACGAGCAGGACCCGCAGGACCGGACCGCAGCCCTGCTGCGCCGGGCGACCACCGAGCTGCGCGCGGCACGGCGGCGGGTGCAGCAGCTCGAGTCCGACCCCGTGGCCGTCGTCTCGATGGCGTGCCGCCTACCCGCCGGGATCGACACCCCCGAGAAGCTGTGGGACCTGCTCGACGCGGGGCGCGAGACGCTGTCGGACTTCCCCGACGACCGCGGGTGGGACCTGACCGGCCTCTTCGACCCCGACCCCGACCACCCCGGGACGAGCTACGTCGACCAGGCGGGCTTCCTCGACGACGCGACGGGCTTCGACCCGGAGCTGTTCGGCATCGCTCCCCGCGAGGCCGAGGCCATGGACCCGCAGCACCGCATCCTGCTGGAGTCGTGCTGGGAGCTCTTCGAGCGCGCCGGCATGGACCCGCTGGGGCTGCGCGGCTCGGCGACCGGCGTGTTCGTCGGTGCGGCGAAGTTCGGCTACGGCGAGGGCGACGTGGGCGACCCCGACGGGTACGCGGTGACGGGGACGGCGCCCTCGGTCGCGTCCGGCCGGCTGTCGTACACGTTCGGCCTCGAGGGTCCGTCCCTGACGGTCGACACGGCCTGCTCGTCCTCGCTCGTCGCCCTGCACCTCGCCGTCGACTCGCTGCGCAAGGGCGAGTCGAGCCTGGCCGTGGTCGGCGGTGCGGCGGTCATGGGCTCGCCCGACGTCTTCGTTGACTTCAGCCGTCAGCGCGCTCTCGCGGCCGACGGGCGGTCGAAGGCGTTCGGCGCCGGCGCCGACGGGTTCGGCTTCTCCGAGGGCGTGTCCCTGGTCCTCCTCGAGCGGCTCTCCGACGCCCAGCGGCTCGGCCACCCGGTCCTCGCGGTCGTGCGCGGCAGCGCCGTGAACCAGGACGGCGCGAGCAACGGCCTGTCCGCGCCGAGCGGTCGTGCCCAGCGGCGCGTCCTGAGGGCCGCCCTCGAACGGTGCGGTCTCGAGCCGGCCGACGTCGACGTGGTGGAGGCGCACGGCACCGGCACGGCCCTCGGCGACCCGATCGAGGCGGGGGCGCTGCTCGAGGTCTACGGACAGGACCGGTCGGAGCCGCTGGCCCTCGGGTCGGTGAAGTCGAACCTCGGGCACACGCAGGCCGCGGCCGGCACAACCGGGCTGCTCAAGGTCGTGCTGGCGCTGCAGCACGAGTGTCTCCCGCGCACGCTGCACGTCGAGGAGCCCAGCACCCACGTCGACTGGACGTCGGGCGCGGTGCGTCTGCTCGACCAGGCGCGACCCTGGCCGAGGTCGGACCGTCCGCGGCGGGCGGGCCTGTCCGCGATCGGCATCAGCGGCACGAACGCGCACGTCATCGTCGAGGAGGCGCCCGCGACCGAGGAGGAGTCGGGCCCCGTCGACCGGGAACCGGTCTCCGGACCGGTCCTGCTGCCGATGTCGGCGCGGACGCCCGAGGCGCTGGTGGAGCAGGCCCACCGCGTCGCGGGGCTCCTGCGCGCGGAGTCGGTCGACCTGGCCGACCTGGCCGTGAGCCTGGGCACCACCCGGGCCCACCTCGAGCACCGCGCGGTCGTGGTGGCCTCGACCCCCGCGGCCGCCCTCGACGCGCTCGCGACGGTGGGTCGCGACCAGCCGGACGGCGACGTCGTCCGGGGCACGGCGGACGCCGGCGGACGGACCACGGCGTTCGTGTTCCCGGGACAGGGCTCCCAGTGGCCCGAGATGGGCCGCGAGCTGATGGCGACCAGCGCGCTGTTCGCCGAGGCGGTCGACGCGTGCGACGCGGCGATGCGACCGTGGCAGGACTGGTCCGTCGCCGACGTCCTGCGCCAGGAGCCCGGCGCGCCGGGCCTCGAGCGCGTCGACGTGGTGCAGCCGGTGCTGTTCACCGTCATGGTGGCGCTCGCCCGCCTCTGGCGGAGCCGCGGGGTCGAGCCCGCGGCCGTCGTCGGTCACTCCCAGGGCGAGATCGCCGCCGCCCACGTCGCGGGGATCCTCACGCTCGACGGCGCCGCGCGACTCGTGGTGCTGCGCAGCCAGGCGCTGCGTCGACTGTCGTCGCAGGGTGGCATGGTCGCCGTCGCGTGCGACGAGGACGCGGCACGCGAGCGGATCTCCGCCTGGGGTTCGGCGCTGTCGGTCGCCGCGGTGAACGGTCCCCGGTCCGTCGTGGTCTCCGGCGACCGCGACGCGCTGGCCGACCTCGTCGCGACGTGCGAGCGCGACGGCCTCGCCGCGCGGACCGTCGACGTCGACTACGCGTCGCACTCCGCCCACGTCGACGCCGTGCGCGAGGAGGTGCTCCGGCACGCACGCGAGGTGCGCCCGCGTGACGGCGAGATCGCGTTCTACTCGACCGTGACGGCCGGCCCGCTCGCCGGCTCCCGGCTCGACGCGGAGTACTGGTTCCGCAACCTGCGTGAGCGCGTGCGGCTGCACGAGACGGTCGACCTGATGGTGGACCAGGGCTACGACGCCTTCGTCGAGGTGGGTCCGCACCCGGTCCTCCTGCCGGCGCTCACGGCGACGGTCGAGTCCGGCAGCGGCGGCGACGGGGCGGTCGTGCTGGCCACCCTGCGCCGCGGGGAAGGCGGTCCCACGGGGTTCGCGCGCGCCGTGGCGGCGGCCTACGTCGCCGGGGTCGAGATCGCGTGGAGCACGGTCGCCCCCGGTGGCCGGGGCCGCGCCCTGCCCGTCACCTACCCGTTCCAGCACCGTCGCTTCTGGCGGTCCGAGAGACGCGGCGGCGCCCGTCCGGCGGGCCTGGTGCACCACGTCGAGTGGTCGACGCTCGACCGGTCGGACAGCACCGCCGCACCTGCCGGGACGTGGCTCGTCGTGACACCGGACGATGCCGCCGAGGGTTGGTCCGACGTCGTCCTCGACGCGGTCGGGCGCGCGGGCGGCACCGCCCAGGTCGTCTCGACCGCCGTTGTCGACGCCTGGGCGGACGGCACCGCCGAGGTGCCCGACGGGCTGGCCGGCACCGTGGTGCTGCCCCCGTCGCCGGGCCAGGACGCGGTCGCCGTGGCGGAGTGGGGACGCAGCACCGTCCAGGCGCTGGCCCGCACGACGTCCGGTGCGCCGCTCTGGCTGCTCACGGCCGGGGCGGTCGCCGCCGCACCGGGAGAGGTGCCCGCCCACCCCGAGCAGGCGACGCTGCACGGTATCGGCCACGTGGCCCGGCTGGAGCTGGGCGACGCCTGGGGCGGTGTGGTCGACCTGCCCGCCTCCGCGAGCGAGGAGGTCGCTGCGTCCCTCGCCGACGCCTGGGGTCGGCGACGCGAGAGCGTCATGGCGGTCCGGGGCGGCCGGCTGCTCGGCCGCCGACTCCGCGACGGCGGAGCCCGCACGTCGGACCGGTGGCGTCCGCGGGGCACCGTCCTCGTCTCCGGTGCGGCAACGCCCGTGGGGGCGGTCCTCGCACGCTGGGTCGCCCAGCACGGGGCCGACCGCCTCGTGCTCGTCGGCCGTGCGCCCGATCCGCAGCTGGTCCGGGAGCTGGAGGAGGGCGGGGTCCGGGTCTCGACCAGCCCGGTCGACCTCGCCGACCTGCGCGCCGCGATCGGCGAGGACGAGCCGACCGCCGTCGTGCACGCGGAGTCCGACCCGGTCTTCGCCCCCGTCGTCGAGGCCGACGCGGACGGCTTCCGACGCACCGTGTCCGCCCGCTCGTCCCTGCCCGACCTGCTCGATGAGCTGCTCGACGGTGCCCGGCTGGAGCGTGAGGTCCTCTGCTCCTCGGTGGCCGCCACGTGGGGTGGCGCAGGCATGGCCGCCTACGCGGCCGGTGCCGCCTACCTCGAGGCCACCGCCGCGCGGCGGAGGTCGCAGGGGCACGCCACCAGCGTCGTGACGTGGACGCCGTGGGACCTGCCTGCGGGCCACCACGCCGCCCCCGACCTGAGCGGGAGCGCGCTGCGGGCGCTGGCCGTACCGCGCGCGCTCGAGGCGTGGGAGTCGATCCTCGCCGCCGCCCCGTCGGACGTCGTCGTCGCCGACGCGGACTGGCCGGCCCTGGCCGACGAGTTCTCCGCCGCCCGACCCACCGCGCTGTTCGACGGTCTCGCGCAGCCGGCTGCACCGGCCGCCGCCGGCCCTACACCGAGCGGTCCGACGCACGACGCGGGCAGCGAGGAGCTGCGCGCCGTCGCCGCCCTCGGGGGAGAGGAGCGCCGTGAGGCAGCGCGCGTCCTGGTCGCCGACGTCGCCGCCGACGTCCTGGGGCAGGACCAGGCCTCGCGGGTCAGCCGGACCCGGGCGCTGCGCGAGCAGGGGCTCGACTCGCTGGGCACCCTCGCCCTGCGCAAGAGCCTCGTCGCCCGCACCGGGCTGACCTTGCCCGCCTCCCTGGTCTACGACCACCCCAGCGTGAACGCGATCGCCGACCACCTGCTGGCCCTCGTCGACCCGGAGGCCGGCGCGCAGGACGAGCGCCCCGTGGCACGCGGGGCCGCCGAGGAGCCGATCGCGATCATCGGCGTCGGCTGCCGCTTCCCCGGGGGGATCCGCAGCCCCGAGGGCCTGTGGGACCTGCTGCGGACCGGTGCCGACGTCACGGGGAGCTTCCCCGACGACCGCGGCTGGGACGTCGAGGGCCTGTACGACCCGGAGGGCCTGCGTCCTGGCACCACGTACGTCGACCGCGGCGGGTTCCTCGACGACGTCGCCTCCTTCGATCCCGGCTTCTTCGGCATCACCCCGCGCGAGGCGCTCGCCATGGACCCCCAGCAGCGGCTCGTGCTGGAGACGTCGTGGGAGGCCATGGAGCGCGCGGGCATCGACCCCGAAGCGGTGCGCGGCAGCGACGTGGGTGTCTACCTCGGCATGAACGGACAGTCCTACGCGAGCCTGCTCGACGGCGAGGGTGACCGGGTCGACGGCTACAAGGGCCTGGGCAACGCGGCGAGCGTGCTCTCGGGACGCGTCGCCTACACCTTCGGGTGGGAGGGGCCGGCGCTCACCGTCGACACCGCCTGCTCCGCCTCGCTGGTGGCGGTCCACCTCGCCGTCCGTGCGTTGCGCAGCGGCGAGTGCTCGATGGCGCTCGCCGGCGGTGTCACGGTGATGACCGACCCGTACACGTTCGTCGACTTCAGCTCCCAGCAGGGACTGGCGCGCGACGGCCGTTGCAAGGCGTTCTCCGCCGACGCCGACGGCTTCGCCCTGGCCGACGGCGTCGCGACCATGCTGCTGGTGCCGCTGTCGCGCGCCGCGGAGCTCGGCTACCCGGTGCTCGGCGTCGTGCGCGGGACCGCGGTCAACCAGGACGGGGCGAGCAACGGCCTCGCCGCGCCCAACGGGCCCTCGCAAGAGCGGGTGGTGCGGGCCGCGCTCGCCGACGCGGGCCTCGGCCCGCAGGACGTCGACGTCGTCGAGGCGCACGGAACGGGGACCCAGCTCGGAGACCCGATCGAGGCCGGCGCGCTGCTCTCCACCTACGGCCGCGACCCCGGCCGCCCGGTGCACGTCGGGTCGGTCAAGTCCAACCTGGGGCACACGCAGGCGGCCGCCGGCGCGGCCGGCATGCTCAAGGTGCTGCTCGCGCTGCGGCACGGGGTCGTGCCACGGACCCTCCACGCCGACGAGCCGACGCCGCACGTGGACTGGGCGTCCGGCGGGCTGCGGCTCGCGCAGGACGACGTGCCGTGGCCGCGGGGAGAGCGCCCCCGCCGCGCCGGCGTCTCGTCCTTCGGCGTGAGCGGGACCAACGCGCACGTGGTGCTCGAGGAGGCGCCGGACGCGGGGACCGTCGAGCGACCCGGCGCAGACGCGGCCCGCGCCGTTCCCCTGGTGCTCTCCGGGCGCAGCGAGGGGGCGGTGCGCGGCGCCGCCCGCCAGCTCGCCTCTCGGCTGGCCGACGGCACGCACGACGTCCGCGACGTCGCCTGGACGTTGAGCCGCGGACGCAGCGCGATGGAGTGGCGCGCGGCGGTGCCGGCCGACGACGTGCCGGCCGCCGTCGCCGCCCTGGAGGCGCTCGCCGACGGCTCGCCGACGGCCGACGGGGTCGGCCCGACGCTCTCGCGACCCCGGCGGGCCGTGCTGGTCTTCCCGGGCCAGGGCTCCCAGTGGGACGGCATGGCGCGGGACCTGCTGGCGACCTCGACGGTCTTCCGGCAGTCCATGCAGGAGTGCGCGCAGGCGCTCTCCGCCCACGTCACGTGGGACCTGTTCGACGTCGTGGAGGGACGGGCTGACGTGGACCCCGAGCGGGTCGACGTGCTGCAGCCCGTCCTGTTCTCGATGATGGTGTCCCTGGCGCGCACCTGGCGTGGGCACGGACTCGTCCCGGCGGCCGTCGTCGGCCACTCACAGGGCGAGATCGCCGCCGCCTGCGTGGCCGGCGCGCTGTCTCTGGACGAGGCCGCCCGCGTCGTGGCCCTGCGCAGCCGGGCGCTGCGCGAGATCGACGGCGACGGTGGCATGGTCTCGGTCGCCGTCGCGGCGGACGAGGCGGAGCGTCTGCTGGCCCCCTGGGCCGACCAGCTCGCCGTGGCCGCGGTCAACGGTCCGCGCATGGTGGTCGTGGCCGGACCCGTGGAGCAGCTCGACGCGTTCTGCGCCGCCGTGGAGCAGGCCGGGCACGAGCCCCGACGCGTCGCGGTGGGCTACGGCTCCCACTCCGGCGAGGTCGAGCGGGTGCGTGCGCAGGTCGTCGACGCGCTCGGCGACGTGCGGGTGCGCACGAGCGAGGTCCCCGTGTACTCGACGGTGACCGCCGAACGGATCGACTCCGCGTCGATGGACGCCGGCTACTGGTACGACAACCTGCGCGGACGCGTGCGCTTCACCGAGACGGTCGAGGCACTCGTCCGCGACGGTCACGACCTCTTCGTGGAGGCCAGCCCGCACCCCGTGCTGCTCGGGGGCGTGCAGGACGTGGCCGACGACCTCGGCGCCGACGTCGACGTGGTGGCGACCCTGCGGCGCGACCGCCCCGGTGCGCGCGAGCTCGCTCGCGCGACGGGCGAGGCGTTCGCCCACGGCGCGAGCGTCGAGCCGGCGACGACCGTGCCCGACGGCCGGCTCGTCGACCTGCCCACCTACCCCTTCCAGCGGGAGCGCTTCTGGCCCCGCCGCCACCGCCCTGCCCCGGTGACGGACAGCGGACTGCCCGGTGTCGAGCACCCGGTGCTGAGCACCGTCGTCGAGGTCCCGGGCAGCGGGGAGCGGGTGCTCGTGGGGCGCCTCGACCCGCACGCCCACCCCTGGCTCGCCGAGCACGTGGTCGAGGGTCGGCGCCTGGTGCCGGGCAGCGTCCTGGTCGAGCTGGCCCTGGCCACGGGCGAGCTCGTCGGGCTGCCGGTCCTGGAGGAGCTGCTCCTGCAGGAGCCGCTCGAGCTGCCGGCCGCCGGTGGTCTGCGCCTGCGCCTCGTGGTCGGCCCCGACGACGGCGGCCGCTGCGACCTCCAGGTGCACGCCGCGCCCGACGGCATGCAGGACCCCACGTGGACGCTCCAGGCCAGCGGCGTGCTGGGCGCCGACGCGTCGACCAGCAGACCGACATCCGGCGGGTCGGCGTGGCCGCCCGCAGATGCCGACGCGATCGAGCTTGCCGGGCACTACGACACCCTCGCCGGCCTCGGCTTCGAGTACGGCCCGGCCTTCCGGGGCCTGCGCCGTGCCTGGCGTGCCGGCGAGCGGGTGCTGGCCGAGGTCGAGGTCCCGGCGGCGCGGCACGGGTTCGTCGTCGACCCGGTGCTGCTCGACGTGGTGGCGCAGACCCTCGGGGTGGCCGCCGCGGAGTCTGGCCGGCTGCCCTTCGCGTGGAACGGCGTCCGGGTGCACGGTCCGGTCGTCGGGGCGCTGCGCGTGGTGCTCGGCGGCGACCCCCGCTCGGACGCATCGCTCGAGGTGGTCACGCCCGCCGGCGTGCCGGTGCTCACCGTCGACGGCATCGTCGTCCGTGACGCCTCGGCCGGCACCGACCTGCGCAGCGGGACGCTCCAGTCGCTCACCTGGGTCCCGGCGCAGCCGGACGGGCCGGCGCCGACCGTCACCACGGTCGAGGTCACGACCCTCGACGAGCTGGACGCACCCGGACGTCCCGACGCGGACCTCGTCGTGCTGCGGCACGTCGATGACGACCCGGACCCGATCACGGCCACGCGGCGCGCCGTGGCCTGGGCGGCCGAGGTGGTCCGACGCTGGGGTGCGACCGACCGTCGCCGTGCTCGTCTGGTCGTGGTCACCGACGGCGCTGCGCGGGTCGGGGCCGACGACCCGCCCGCGCGGCCGGGCCCCGCGGCCGTGTGGGGAGTCCTGCGGGCGGCGCAGGCGGAGTCGCCCAACCGGTTCCTGCTGGTCGACGGCGCACTCGACGTCCCCGCGCGACCGGACCTTCCGCAGGTCGCGGTGCGCGACGGGCTCACGCTGGTGCCCCGCCTGCAGGACCGGCCGACCTCATGGGTGCCGGGTGCGGGCCAGCGGGTCGCGCCGGGCTCGGGGTCGATCGACGGGCTGGTGCTCGAGAAGGTCCCCGCCTCGCAGCTGCAGCCCGGTCCGGGCGAGGTCCGGGTCGCGGTTTGCGCCACCGGCCTGAACTTCCGCGACGTCATGCTGGCGCTGCAGGTGTATCCCGACGCCGCCCTCATGGGCACGGAGGCCGCGGGGGTCGTCGAGGCCGTCGGCGAGGGGGTCACCTCCGTCGAGGTCGGCGACCGGGTGCTGGGCCTGTTCGCCGGTGCGTACGCCGAGCGCGCCGTCACCGACGCGCGGCTCGTGGCCCCGCTGCCCCCGGGCTGGTCGTTCGCCGAGGGTGCGGCGGTCCCCATCGCCTTCACCACGGCCTACTACGCGCTGCACGACCTGGCCGGCGTGCAGCGGGGGCAGACCGTCCTGGTGCACGCGGCTGCCGGCGGTGTCGGCATGGCCGCCGTGTCGCTCGCCCTGCACGCCGGCGCCGACGTCCTGGCGACCGCGTCGCCGGCCAAGCACGATGCGGTCCAGGCCCGCGGTCTCCCCGCGGACCAGGTGCGCTCGTCGAGGACCTCCGGGTTCGCCGAGGCCTTCCTCGGCCACACCCGTGGCCGGGGCGTCGACGTCGTCCTCAACTCCCTCACCGGGCCGCTGCTGGACGAGACGATCCGGTTGGTGGCCCCGGACGGTGTGGTCGTCGAGCTCGGGAAGGCCGACCTGCGCGACCCGGCCGACGTCGCGGCGCGCTACCTGCCGTTCGACCTCGGCGAGGTCGGGCCCGACCGGCTGGGCGAGATCCTGCGCACGGTCGTCGACCTCCTGGCCGGCGGACGGGTCCCGCCCGTGCCGGTCAGTGCGCGACCCCTGGCCGACCTGCGCGCGGCCCTCACGGAGATGAGCCGCGGCGGACACGTCGGCAAGCTCGTCGTCGAGCAGTCCCGTCCGGCTCCGCTCGAGGGGACCGTGCTGGTGGTGGGCGGCACCGGGACGCTGGGATCGCTGGTGGCGCGCCACCTGGTGTCCACCCGCGGCGTCCGGCACTTGCTGCTGGTCAGCCGTCGCGGCCCGGACGCTCCGGGCGCGGCTGACCTGGTCGCCGAGCTCGAGGCCGAGGGGGCTCGTGTCGACGTCGTCGCGTGCGAGGCCACTGACCGCGCCCGCCTGGCCGAGGTCGTGCGAGGCGTCCCCGCGGAGCACCCGCTCGTGGGCGTCGTTCACGCCGCCGGCGTGCTCGCCGACTCGTTCGTGGTGTCCATCGACGCCGACGCGGTGGAGACCGTGGTGGCTCCCAAGGTCGACGTCGTGCAGCACCTCGACGAGCTCACGGCGGATCTCGACCTCGGCCTCTTCGCGGTGTTCTCCTCGGCGGCCTCGGTGCTCGCCGGACCCGGACAGGGGGTGTACGCCGCGGCGAACGCGGTGGTCGAGGCGTGCGTGGCGCGACGTGCGTCGCGCGGCGCGCGGGCGACCGCGCTCGGATGGGGACTCTGGCAGGACTCTAGCGACCTGACGCGTGGCCTGGAGGACCAGATCGCCCGCACCGGGGTCGCCCCGCTGTCGCGCGCTCGGGCGCTCGAGCTGCTCGACGAGGCGCTCGGCTCGGACGAGCCGGTCCTGTACCCGATGGCGCTCGACGTCGACGCGCTCGCCGAGGCCGACGTGGTCCCCGAGGTGCTGAGGGCCCGCGTGGCGCCGAGAGACCGCGTGGTGCCGACGCGCGGGCGGCGCGGGACCGGGCCCGACCGCGACGAGCGGGGCGCCGACTGGGCGTCGAGGCTGCGCGGTCTGGACGCCGACGCGCGACGGACGGAGGTGCTGGACCTGGTCCGCGCGCACGCCGCTGCCGTGGCCGGTTTCTCCAGCGCGGCACAGCTGCCCGAGCAGCGTGCCTTCCGCGACCTGGGCTTTGACTCGTTGGCCGCGGTCGAGCTGCGCAACCGCCTGCGCGACGCGACGTCGGTGCGGCTGCCGAGCACCCTCGTGTTCGACTACCCGACGGCCGAGGCGGTCGCCGAACGGCTGCTGGAGGACCTGGAGCCGGTGGTGGAGCACGACGCCTCCTCGCTGGAGGAGCAGCTGGCCGCGCTCGAGCGGGCGGTGCGCGACGCCACGCCGGACCAGCTGCCCGCGGACCTTGGGTCGCGGGTGCGGGGACTGCTCGACGTCCTGCCCGCGGGCGAGGTCGAGGGACGTGCATGGGACGGTGGTGCCGCGGCCGCGGCGCTCGTCGACGACGACACGAGCGACGACGAGCTGTTCTCGTTGCTCGACGCCCGGTTGGGCGCTGAGGGGGACCAGGACCGATGAACGTAGGACGTGACGACGATCGTGGGGGCCAGGCGGCCGGGTCGACGGTGGAGGCGCGGCTGAGGCAGTACCTCAAGCGCACGTTGGGCGAGCTGGAGTCCGTGACGGCCGAGCTCGACGAGGTGACGGCGCAGTCCCGCGAGCCCGTGGCGGTCGTCGGCGTCGCGTGCAGGCTGCCGGGCGGCATCGACACGCCCGAGCAGCTGTGGCAGGTGCTGGTCTCCGACGGCGAGGCCGTGTCGGTCGCGCCGGCCGACCGGGGCTGGCCGACTGGTCCGGGCGAGCGCCGGGGCGGCTTCCTCGACGACGTCGCCGGCTTCGACGCCTCCTTCTTCGGCATCTCGCCGCGCGAGGCGCTCGCGATGGACCCGCAGCAGCGGATCCTGCTCGAGGTCGCGTGGGAGGCCGTGGAGCGGGCCGGGCTCGACCCGCGCTCGCTGCGGGGCAGCGCCACCGGCGTGTTCGCGGGGGTCGGGGCGTCGGACTACGGACCGCGACCCGACGAGGCTCCCGACGAGCTGCTCGGGTACGTCGGCATCGGCAACGCCTCGAGCGTCGTGTCCGGGCGGGTCGCGTACACGCTCGGCCTCGAGGGGCCCGCCCTGTCGGTCGACACGGCGTGCTCCTCCGGCCTGACCGCGACCCACCTGGCCGTGCAGTCGCTGCGCCGGGGCGAGTGCTCGCTGGCGCTCGCCGGGGGTGTCACGGTGATGAGCAGCGCCGGTGCCTTCACGGAGTTCGAGAGCCAGGGAGGCCTGGCTGCGGACGGCCGCTGCAAGCCCTTCGCCGACGACGCGGACGGCTTCGGTCTGGCCGAGGGGGCCGGCGTCCTCGTGCTGCAACGGCTGGGCGACGCGCAGCGCGACGGGCGTCGGGTGCTGGCGGTGCTGCGCGGCACCGCCGCGAACCAGGACGGCGCGAGCAACGGGCTCACCGCGCCGAGCGGTCCCGCCCAGCGTCGCGTCATCACCGAGGCACTGGACCAGGCCGGTCTGCGCGGCGTCGACGTCGACTACGTGGAGGCGCACGGGACGGGCACCCGTCTCGGTGACCCGATCGAGGCCCACGCCCTCATGGACACCTACGGTCCCGGCCGCACGGCGCCGCTCGCGGTGGGCTCGGTGAAGTCGAACGTCGGCCACACGCAGGCCGCGGCCGGCATCGTCGGGGTCATCAAGACGGTGCTCGCGCTGCAGCACGACTGGTTGCCGGCGTCGCTGCACGCCGAGAACCCGTCGTCGCAGATCGACTGGGACGATCGCCTCGAGGTCGTGACGCGAGGCCGGGCGTGGGAGCGGGGTGCGCGGGTCCGCCGCGCGGGCGTCTCGGCCTTCGGCATCAGCGGCACCAACGCGCACGTCGTCCTCGAGGAGGGGCCCGTCGCGGTCGAGCCGGAGGTGGACGCAGCGACCACCAGACCAGCGACGCCCGCACCGACGACCACCGCACCCGTCACCGCCGCTCGTCGCTCCGTCCCGCTGATGTTGTCGGCCAGGACGCCGCAGGCCCTGCGCGCCCAGGCGCGCCGGCTGCTCGACGCCGACGTCCTGGCAGCGGACGCCCCCGTCGTGCCCGTGGCCGCCTCCCTGCTGCACCGTCGCAGTCGGCTGGAGCACCGCGCCGTCGTCGTCGCCGACGACGCAGGCAGCGCGCGGGTTGCGCTCGGGCGCCTCGCGGACGGCCAGCCGTCGCGGGACGTGCTGCTCGGGCGGGGTCGTGACCGCCGCCGGCCAGCGTTCGTCTTCCCTGGCCAGGGGGCGCAGTGGGTGGGCATGGGTGCCGACCTCCTCGAGCACTCGACCGTGTTCGCCGAGGTGATGCGGGAGTGCGACCGGGCTCTCGCGGGCCACCTCGACGTCTCGGTGCTGGAGACCCTGCGGTCGGGGTCGCCCCTGGACCGCGTCGACCTGGTGCAGCCGGCCTTGTTCGCCGTGATGGTCTCGCTCGCCGAGGTGTGGCGCGACAGCGGCGTGCAGCCGTCCGCGGTGGTGGGGCACTCCCAGGGCGAGATCGCCGCGGCCCACGTGGCCGGGGCGCTCGACCTGGAGACCGCGGCGCGGGTCGTCGCGCTGCGCAGCAGGGTCCTGCGCGGCATCGCGGGACGCGGCGGCATGGTGTCGCTCGCGACCACGCCCGACGACGCGTCCCGCAGGATCGCCCCGTTCGGCGACGCGCTCGCCGTCGCGTCGGTCAACAGCCCTCGCGCTGTGGTGGTCGCGGGCGACCCGTCCGCGCTGGACGACCTGCTCGCGCAGTGCGAGGCCGACGGGCTGCGCGCCCGCCGGATCCCGGTCGACTACGCGTCGCACACCGCGCACGTGGAGTCGCTGCGGGACGACGTGCTGCGCGAGCTGCGCGGCGTCGGCGCGACGACGGGCCGGGTCCCGCTGCACTCCTCGCTGACCGGTGCGCCCATCGACACCAGCACGATGGACGCCGACTACTGGTTCAGGAACCTGCGCGGCCAGGTGCGGTTCGCCGAGGCGGCGCGGAGCCTGCTCGCCGAGGGCACCGACGCGCTCGTCGAGGTCAGCCCGCACCCGGTGCTGACGATGGCGCTGGAGCAGGTCGTCGAGGACGCCGACGCCGACGCCGCCGTGCTCGGGACGCTGCGGCGCGGCGAGGGCGGCGCCCCCGACCTCGTCCGGGCCCTCGCGGAGGCCCACGTCGCGGGACTGCCCGTCGACTGGTCGCGCGAGCTCCCCCGCGAGGCCGCCACGGTCGAGCTGCCGACCTACCCGTTCCAGCACGAACGCTTCTGGTTGGAGACGCCGCTCGCGGGTGCGCGTACCGGGGGACCCGCCGACGACTGGCGCTACACGGTGCAGTGGGAGCGGACCGAGGTCGCCGACGTCCCGGTCGCGGGTCGCGTGCTGCTGGTCGCGTCCGACTCCGCGGCCCACGAGGTCGACGCCGTCCAACGCGCCGTGGAGCAGCGCGGTGGGCTGGTCGAGGTCGTGCGTCCCGACGACGTCGAGGCGTCGTGGGGACGCTCGGGAGTCGACGGCTCGCCGACGCTGGGCGTCGTGGCCCTCCCGCACGACGGCGACGAGCGCGACCCGCTCGCGGCCACGGAGGCGCTGGGCGCCCTCGTGCGCTCGTGGTCCGGCGCGCAGGACCCTGCGCCCCTGTGGGTCGTGACCCGCCGCGCCTCCGACGCCGGTGGCAGCACCGTCGACCCCGCGCAGTCGGCCGTCGCCGGGCTCGCCCGCGTGGTGGGCCTGGAGCACCCGCAGGGGTGGGGCGGCCACGTCGACGTCGACGACCTCGACGACGACGCCGCCGGGGTCGTGGCGGCCGCGGTCGCCGCAGCTGGCCCGGAGGACGTCCTCGCGGTGCGCGGCACCGACGTGTGGGCGGGTCGTCTCACGGCCGACCCCGTCCCGCAGGAGCCCCGGCCCTGGACCCCGTCGGGCACCGTGCTGGTCACGGGCGGCCTCGGTGCGGTCGGACGGCACGTGGCGCGCTGGCTCGCGCGTTCGGGCGCCGAGCACCTGGTGCTGCTCGGCCGTGGGGGCGAGCGTGGCGAGGCGGCCGCCGAGCTCCGCGCGGAGCTCGGGGCCCTCGGGGTCGGGGTCAGCGTGCACGCGTGCGACGTCGCCGACCACGACGCGCTCGCCGCGGTGGTCGCCGCCGAGCGGGCCGAGGGTCGCACGGTCGCAGCGGTGTTCCACGCCGCGGGCACGTCCACCACGACACCCGTGGTCGCGCTCGAGCCGGCCGAGCTGCGCCGCGTCGCGGCCGCCAAGGTGCAGGGGACCCTGAACCTGGCCGACCTGTGCGACGAGGCGAGCACCCTGGTGCTCTTCTCCTCCAACGCCGGCGTCTGGGGCAGCCCGGGCCTGGGGGCCTATGCCGCCGCGAACGCCTTCCTCGACGGGTTCGCCCGCAGCCGGCGCGGCACCGGCGTCACCTCCGTGGCCTGGGGCCTGTGGGCCGGCGAGACCATGGCCGGCGTCGAGGGCAACACCTACCTGAAGGGCCAGGGGGTGCGGGCCATGCGGCCCGAGCACGCGATCGCCGGGCTGGAGACCGCCCTCACCCGAGGGGACACCTGCGTCTCCGTCGTCGACCTCGACCTCGACCGCTTCGTCGACGTGTTCTCCGCCGCGCGACGCCGTCCCTTCCTCGACCGGCTCGCGCCCGCGGCGCCGAAGGCGCCGCAGGCCGCGGACGCACCGGCGGCCGACCTGCTGGTCGGTGCCACGACGCCGGAGGAGCGGCGTCGTCGTCTCGAGGTCGTCGTCCACCGCGAGGTGGTCGGTGTCCTCGGGCTCGACGAGCACGCCGCCGTGGACCGGCACGTCGCCTTCCGCGACCTCGGGTTCGACTCCATGACGGCGGTGGAGCTGCGCAACCGTCTCGCGGAGGTCACCGGGCTCCGCGAGGGCGTGACCGTGGTGTTCGACCACCCCACGGTCCACCGACTCGCGCAGCACTACCTCGACCGGCTCCGGGAGGGCTCGGCCGACGAGGTCGCGCAGACACCCGGACCTCTGGGGGTGCCGTCGGCGCCGTCGACGGAGGAGGACCCGATCGTCATCGTCGGCATGGCCTGCCGGCTCGCCGGCGGCGTCCGGACGCCGGAGGACCTCTGGGACCTGGTCGCGCGAGGCGGGGACGCCGTCACCGACATCCCGACCGACCGCGGCTGGGATCCCGACCTGCTCGCCGGCATCGCCGAGACGAGCGAGGCCGAGACCATGCGGGGGGCGTTCCTCGACGGAGCCGCCGACTTCGACGCGGCGTTCTTCGGCATCTCGCCGCGGGAGGCGTTGGCGATGGACCCGCAGCAGCGCCAGGTCCTCGAGACGACGTGGGAGCTGTTCGAGAACAGCGGCATCGACCCGCGGTCGCTGCGCGGCACGCGGACGGGGATCTTCCTGGGTGCCGCCTACCAGGGCTACGGCCGCGACGCGGACGTGCCGCAGGAGGCGGAGGGCTACCTCCTGACCGGTGGTTCGTCGGCCGTGGTGTCGGGTCGGGTGGCGTACGTGCTGGGTCTGGAGGGGCCGGCGATCACGGTGGACACGGCGTGCTCGTCGTCGTTGGTGGCGTTGCATCTGGCGGTGGGGGCGTTGCGTTCGGGTGAGTGTGAGCTGGCGGTGGCTGGTGGTGTGTCGGTGATGGCGGGTCCTGAGGTGTTCGTGGAGTTCTCGCGTCAGGGTGCGTTGGCGGCGGATGGTCGGTGCAAGCCGTTCTCGTCGGCTGCTGACGGGTTCGGCTTCGCCGAGGGTGCGGCGTTCGTGGCGGTGCAGCGGTTGTCGGTGGCGCGGCGTGAGGGTCGTCGGGTGTGGGGTGTGGTGGCTGGTTCTGCGGTGAATCAGGATGGTGCGAGCAACGGGTTGGCTGCGCCGAGTGGGGTGGCGCAGCAGCGGGTGATTCGTGAGGCGTGGGCGCGTGCTGGTGTGGGTGCTGGTGACGTGGGTGTGGTGGAGGCGCATGGGACGGGGACCCGGTTGGGTGATCCGGTGGAGGCGTCGGCGGTGTTGGCGACGTATGGGCGTGGTCGTGGTGGTGCTGGGCCGGTGTTGTTGGGTTCGGTGAAGTCGAACGTGGGTCATGCTCAGGCTGCTGCGGGGGTGGCGGGGTTGATCAAGGTGGTGATGGGTCTGTCGCGTGGTGTGGTGGGTCCGTCGGTGGTGGTGGGGTCTCGTTCGGAGCTGGTGGACTGGTCGGCTGGTGAGGTGGAGCTGGCTGAGGGGTTGCGGGCGTGGCCGGTGGGTCCTGACGGGGTGCGTCGGGCGGGGGTCTCGGCGTTCGGGATCAGTGGGACGAACGCGCACGTGGTGGTCGAGCAGGCCCCGGCGCAGGAGACGTCGGACGACGAGCCGGTCGGTGCGCCGGTCGACGAGGACGGCGTGGGCTCGGCAGCCACGTCCGGCTCCGGGGCCGGGGTGCTGGCCGGCGGGGTGGTGCCGCTGGTGCTGTCGGCGCGCACGCCCCGGGCCCTCGCCCGTCAGGCCGCGCGGCTGCGCGACGCCCTGGCCGGCACGGACGCCCTGACGCTGCCCGAGGTGGCCTGGACGTTGGCCACCGGACGGGCGCACCTGCAGCGGCGCGCGGTGCTGCTGCCGCGCGACGTCGTGCACGCGCGCGCACTCCTGGACGACCTGGCCGAGGGACGCACGTCCTCGGAGGTCGTCGTCGCGGACGCCCGGACCGCCGAGCCGGTGATGGTGTTCCCGGGTCAGGGGGCGCAGTGGGTGGGGATGGCGTCGGGTCTGTTGGGGGTGGAGGTGTTCGCGTCGGCGTTGGCCGAGGTGGATGTGGCGTTGGGGGAGGTGTTGGGCTTTTCGGTGCGTGAGGTGTTGGAGGGTCGTGAGGGTGCGCCGTCGTTGGATCGGGTGGAGGTGGTCCAGCCGGCGTTGTTCGCGGTGATGGTGTCCTTGGCGCGGTGGTGGGAGTCGGTGGGGGTGCGGCCGGCTGCGGTGGTGGGTCATTCCCAGGGGGAGATCGCTGCGGCGGTGGTGGCTGGGGTGTTGAGCGTGGCTGATGGTGCGCGGGTGGTGGCGCGGCGTGCGTTGGCGTTGCGGGCGTTGTCCGGTGGTGGGGCGATGGCGTCGGTGGCGTTGCCGGTGGAGCGGGTGCGTGCGTGGGTCGAGCAGGTGGGTGGTCTGGAGGTCGCGGCGGTGAATGCTCCGGCGCAGGTCGTGGTGGCTGGTGACGTGGCTGCGGTGGAGGCGTTGGTCGAGCAGGGTCGGCGTGAGGGTGTGCGGGTGCGGCGGTTGGCGGTGGACTACGCGTCGCACTCGGTGCACGTGGAGCGGGTGCGTGAGGCGTTGGTGGGCGAGCTGGGTGTGGTACAGGGTCGTGCGGGTCGGGTGCCGGTGTTCTCGAGCCTGCGGGGTGCGCGGGTGGAGGGGCCGGAGCTGGACGGGGCGTACTGGTACGAGAACCTGCGGGGCACGGTGCGGTTCGACGCGGCGGTGCGGGCTGCGATGGACGAGGGGCACGAGGTGTTCCTGGAGGTCAGTCCGCATCCGGTGCTCGCCGCCGCCGTGCAGGAGACCGCTCCGGACGGACTCGTGCTCGGTTCGCTGCACCGCGAGCGCGACGAGCACCTGCTCCACGAGCTGGCGCGGGCGCACGTGCACGGCGTCGAGGTCGACTGGACGGCCTTGCTGGACCGCACCCTGCCCGCCCGGCTGCCCACGACGGCCTTCGAGCCGGTGCGGTACTGGCTCGCCCCGGAGCCGGCCGACCGGTCCGTCGGCGACCGCTACGGCATCGTGTGGCGGACGGTTGCCGAACCGTCGGTTCCCGACCCCGGAGCGGCGACCCTCCTGACGCTCGGCGAGCCGCCGGCCGACCTGGAGAAGGTCCTGCAGGGCGTGGGCACGAGGTTCGTGCCGCTGGACCTCGCGGACCCGCAGGACGTCGCCGGCGCGGCGGGGGTGCTGTCCTTCGGCGGCGGGGCTGCCGAGCAGCTCGACCGGGTGCAGCGGTTCCTGGCCTGCGACGTCGACGTCCCGCTGTGGTGCGTCACGCGCGGCGCCGTCGCGGCTGCGGAGGACGACCTGGTCGACCCGGACGCGGCGATGGTCTGGGGGCTCGGCCGGGTGGTCGGGCTCGAGCGCCCGGAGCGCTGGGGCGGGCTGCTCGACCTCCCCGCCGAGGTCACCGCCGACGACACTGGCGCGCTCCTGGCCGCCCTGCTGGGCGACGACCTGGAGGACCAGGTCGCCGTGCGCCAGGGCCGGCGGCTCTGCCGTCGGCTCATGGCCGCCCCGGCCGACCGGAGCCGACGGCGCTGGTGGCCGGGCGACGGCACGGCCCTCGTCACCGGGGGCACCGGAGCGCTCGGGGCGCACGTCGCCCGGTTCCTCGTCGCACAGGGTGTCCGCGACCTGGTCCTGCTGAGCCGTCGGGGTCCGCACGCCGACGGTGCGCAGGAGCTGGTCGAGGAGCTGCGTGCCGCAGGGGCGGACGCCACCGTCGTGGCGTGCGACGTCGCCGACCGCGGCCAGCTGACGTCGGTGCTCGACCGGCTGCGGTCCGAGGGCCGCCGGGTCGAGGTCGTGGTCCACGCCGCCGGGGCGCCGGACGCCCGCCGGCTCGAGGACGTCGACCGCCCGGAGGAGGTCTGGCGCGCGAAGGTGGAGGGTGCGCGGCTTCTCGACGAGCTGCTGCCCGACGTGTCGTCGTTCGTCCTCTTCTCCTCCGGGGCCGCCACCTGGGGCAGCGCCGGGCTCGGCGCCTACGCCGCGGGCAACGCGTTCCTCGACGGGCTCGCGCAGCGCCGCCGGTCCGAGGGGCGGGCCGGCACGTCCGTCGCCTGGGGCGCCTGGGCGGGCGGCGGCATGGCCGGGGCCGACCTGGACGGCCTGCGCCGTCGCGGCATCCGTCCGATGCGCCCCGAGCGGGCGCTCGAGGGTCTGCGCCGTGCCCTGGAGCAGGACGACGTCTGCGTGAGCGTCGCGGACGTCGACTGGGCGCGGTTCGCCGTCGGCTTCACCGCGGCCAGGCCGCGGCCCCTCGTGGCGGACCTGGTGCCCGACGACCCGGAGCTCCCGACGTCGCGCACCGCGGCGCCGGCCGCGCAGGCGGCGCCGACGACGGCCGAGGAGGCCGTGCACCTGGTCCGGGCGCAGATGGCGCGGGTGCTGGGCCACGCCCGGGCCGACGACGTCCCGGCGGACCAGCCGATCGGCGAGCTCGGCTTCGACTCCCTGTCGGCCGTGGGTCTGCGCAACGAGCTGCAGCGCGCCACGGGCGTCGAGCTGCCGGCGACCGTCGTCTTCCAGCACCCGACGCCCCGGGCGCTCGCGGAACGGGTCCTGGAGCTCGGCCGCGCGGCCGGCTCCCCGACCCCGTCGGCCGCCGGTGGATCCCTGGTCGAGGGGTACCGGCGTGCGGCGGAGTCCTCGCGCGTGCGTCCGTTCCTGTCGCTGATGGCCGACCTCGCCGAGTTCCGCGAGCGGTCCGCCGACCCCGACGTCCTCGCCGAGAACGTCGTCCCCGTCGCGCTCGGCACGTCGGGCGACGGGCCCGTGCTGGTCTGCTGCGCCGGCACGGCCGCGCCCTCGGGGCCGCACGAGTTCGCACGGCTCGCGGCGGCGCTGGACGGGTCGTGGTCGGTGCTGGGGCTGCCCCAGCCCGGATACCTGGCGGGCGAGCCGCTGCCCGCGTCGATGGAGGCCCTGGCCGCGGCGCAGGCCGCGACCGTCCTCCGCGCGGTGGCGGCACGGCCGGTCGTGCTTGTCGGCCACTCGGCCGGCGGGCTGATGAGCCACGCGCTCGCGACCGCGCTGACGCAGCAGGGGCACCGGCCCGACGGTGTCGTCCTGCTCGACTCCTACCCGCCCGGTCGCCAGGACGCCGTGGAGGGGTGGATCGACGTCCTGACCCGCCGCCTGCTGGACCTGGAGACCGTCCCCCTGGACGACACGCGGCTCACGGCGATGGGGGCGTACGACCGGATGCTCGGGGGCTGGGTGCCCGACGACCAGCAGGTCGCCACGCTGCTCGTGCGGGCCGTCGACCCCATCGCGGCGTGGCCCGACGACGACTGGCGGGCCTCGTGGCCCTTCGCCCACGCGACGGCCGACGTGCCGGGGGACCACTTCACGATGATGCAGGAGCACGCCGGGCAGGTCGCTGCCCGGATCACCGACTGGTGGGAGGCACGATGACCGAGACCGACAGCACCGCGACCCACGCGACCCTGGACGGGCGCGCGCAGCTGGGGCGGCGGCTCCAGATGGTCCGCGGCCTGCTCTGGGGCTGGGGCAGCAACGGCGACGTCCTCGCGTCGGTGCTCAGCGGGTCGCGGACCGACCTGCTCGACGCCGGCCCCCTGCTGCGCGGGGAGCCGGTGGCGCGCAGCCGCACGGAGACCTGGGTGGTGGGCGACCACGCGACCGCGCGCGCCGTCCTCGAGGACGCCGCGTTCGGGCGGGCCCGGCCCGGGTCCCGGAGTGGGCGCGCGCCGCCGACGTGGCCGACGCGACCTGGTGCCAGCCGTTCCAGGAGGCGGAGCGTCAGGACGTCGCGCCCGACGTCGATCCCGACGGGGTGGTGGACCGGGTCCGCGACGCCGTCGGCGCGCGAGGGGGCCGGCTCGACCTCGTCGCCGACCTCGCGTGGCCCGCTGCCCTGGCGGCGTGCGACGTCCGCGACGCGGAGGCGGCGCGTGCCTGGCGCGTGGCCCCCGACGCGACGCTCGTGCCCCAACGGCTCGCCCAGACCGTGGCCGCGCTCGAGGTGCTCGACGCCGGGCACGACGTGGCGCGCCTGACGGTGGCGACGCTGCTGAGCGGGGTCCTCGTCGACGCCGTGCTGCTCCTGGACGGCCGCCGGGTGGCAGGTCTCGACGACGAGCCCGGGACCCGTGCCGTCGTGCGCGAGACGCTCCGGCTCGCGCCGACCCGCGCCCTGGTCCGCCGCACCGCGACCGCGGCCACGACACTCGGTGCGGCCGCGCTGGGCGAGGGCGACGAGGTCATCGTCGTGACGGCGGTCGCCGACCGCGACCACGCCCTCCTCGAGGATCCCGACGCGTTCCGGCCGGACCGGGAGCCGACCACCCCGTCGCTGTCGGACCTGCTCGCCGAGCGCGACCCGCTCGAGCGGCTCGTGCGCGAGCTCGCCGTGCTCGTGCTGCCCGTCCTGCTCGAGCGCCCCCTCGAGCTCGTGGGCCCGGTGACCCGTGACCCGCGGTCGGCGGTCGTGCGGTCCTGCCTGAGCTTCCCCGTCGTCCGTGAGGAGTCCTGAGATGCGTGTCGTGTTCTCGTCCATGGCGAGCAAGAGCCACCTGTTCGGGCTCGTGCCGCTCGCGTGGGCCTTCCGTGCCGCCGGCCACGAGGTCCGTGTCGTGGCGTCCCCGGCGCTCGTCGAGGACATCACCGCCGCCGGCCTCACCGCCGTCCCCGTCGGGGACGACGTCGACCTGGTCGACTTCATGACCCACGCGGGCTACGACATCATCGACTACGTCCGCAGCCTCGACTTCAGCGAGGAGGACCCGAGCACGCTGACCTGGCAGCACCAGCTGGGCATGCAGACGGTGCTCACGCCGACGTTCTACGCCCTCATGAGCTCGGACTCCCTGGCCGACGGGCTGCTCGAGTTCTGCCGGTCGTGGAAGCCCGACCTGATCGTCTGGGAGCCGCTCACCTTCGCCGCCTCCGTGGTCGCCGAGGTGCTGGACGTCCCGCACGCACGGCTGCTCTGGGGCCCGGACATCGCGGTCCGCGCGCGCCAGCGCTTCCTGGCCCTGCGCGAGGAGCAGCCCGAGGGGTTGCGCGAGGACCCCCTCGGGGAGTGGCTGACGTGGACCATGCAGCGTCTCGCCGGCGACCGACCGGTGCACTTCAGCGAGCGCGCGGTGGTCGGGCACTGGACCATCGATCCGGCGCCGGCCCCGATGCGCCTCGACACGGGGCTCGACACGGTGGGCATGCGGTACGTGGACTACAACGGGCCGTCCACCGTTCCGTCCTGGCTGTTCCGCGACCGGCCGTCGCGGCCGCGCGTCTGCCTGACGCTCGGGATCTCCAGTCGCGAGAACGACATCGGCCAGGTGCCGGTCGCTGACCTGCTCCAGGCGCTGGGCGACGTCGACGCCGAGGTCGTCGCCACCTTCGACGAGGACCAGCTCGCCGGCGTGGAGCGCCTGCCCGACAACGTGCGGCCCGTCGGATTCGTCCCCATGCACGCGCTGCTGCCGACCTGCGCGGCGACGGTGCACCACGGCGGGCCGGGAAGCTGGCACACCGCAGCGATCAACGGCCTGCCGCAGGTGGTCCTGCCCGACGGCTGGGACACCGGCGTGCGTGCCGCCCGTACCGAGCAGGTCGGTGCCGGCATCGCCCTGCCGGTCCCGGAGCTCACCGTCGAGGGACTGCGCGACGCGATCGTCGCCGTGCTCGAGCAGCCTTCGTACGCGGAGGGCGCGCGGCGTCTGCGCGAGGCCATGCTGTCCGAGCCGACCCCTGCCGCCGTGGTCGAGGAGTGCGTCCGTCGCGTCGAGGAGCACGCCCCGTGAGCGCCGACGTGCCCTACGTGCGGGTGGGCCGCTCGGCACTCGTGACCAGCTCCCTGTGGCTGGGCACGGTGAACTTCAGCGGCCGGGTCGACGACGACGACGCGCTGGCGCTGCTCGACCACGCCCGCGACCGCGGGGTGAACTGCGTCGACACCGCCGACATCTACGGGTGGCGGCTCTACAAGGGGCACACCGAGGAGCTGCTGGGCCGCTGGCTGGCGCAGGGTGGCGGGCGGCGCGAGGACACCGTCGTCGCCACGAAGGTCGGCAGCCCCATGGGCGACGGCGTGCTGGAGCGGGGGCTGTCCGCCCGGCACGTCGTGGCGGGCTGCGAGGCGTCGCTGCGCCGGCTGGGCGTCGACCACGTCGACCTGCTGCAGATGCACGAGTACGACCCGACGGCGCCGTGGGACGAGGTGTGGCAGGCGATGGAGACCCTCGTCGCCAGCGGGAAGGTCCGGTACGTGGGATCCAGCAACTTCGCCGGCTGGCAGATCGCCGCGGGCGAGGAGGCGGCGCGGCGCCGCCAGGGCGTCGGCACCATCAGCCATCAGTGCCTCTACAACCTCGCCCGGCGCGACGTGGAGCTCGAGGTGCTCCCGGCCGCCGAGGCCTACGGGGTCGGGGTGTTCGCCTGGTCGCCGCTGCACGGGGGCCTGCTGAGCGGTGCGCTCGACAAGCTGCGCCGCGGCGTCGCGGTGAAGTCGGCCCAGGGCAGGGCGCAGGAGCTGCTGCCCGCCGTGCGCCCGTCGCTGGAGTCGTTCGAGGCGACGTGCCGCGAGCACGGCCTCGACCCCGCCGAGGCGGCCCTGGCCTGGCTCTTGGACCGGCCGGGGGTCACGGGCGCCGTCATCGGTCCCCGCACACCGGAGCAGCTGGACTCCGCCCTCCGGGCGGCATCGACCACGCTCGACGCGTCGCTGGTGGCGGCGCTCGAGACGATCTTCCCGCCCCCGGCTCCCGTCGCGGCGCCGTGGGCGTGGATGGGGTGATCCCACCCCGACCCGTCGTCCGCACGGACGGCGGTCGTCATGAAGAGAGGACATCGAGGGGCATGGCAGCACGACAGAGCATCGTGAAGGACGTTCGTGACGTGGTCCGGTGGCACGTGTGGACGCGGGTGCGTCCGTCCACCCGGACCCGCGTCGCGTACGAGCTGTTCGCCGACGACCACGACGCCACGACCGAGGGCGCCTACATCAACCTGGGGTACTGGGAGCCGGGCTGCAGCAGTCTGGAGGAGGCCAACGAGGCCCTCGCCGACCAGCTGGCGCAGGCCTCCGGCATGGGCCCGGGCGACCACCTGCTCGACGTGGGCTTCGGCCTCGGCGCGCAGGACTTCTTCTGGTGGGAGAGCCGTCGCCCGGCCAGCATCACCGGCATCGACCTGACGCCGAGCCACGTCGCGGCCGCGCAGGAGCGGGCCGTCGCGGAGGGACTGACCGAGTCACTGTCGTTCTCGGAGGGGTCCGCGACGGACCTGCCGTTCGAGGCCGAGCGCTTCGACCGGGTGACGTCGCTGGAGTCCGCGCTGCACTACGACCCGCGAACGACGTTCTTCGCCGAGGCGTTCCGCGTGCTGAAGCCGGGAGGGACGCTCGCCATCGGCGACATCATCCCGCTGGACCTCGACGGGGAGCGCTCGAGCACGCCCCGACTGGCGCCCCAGCGCAAGGGCTCGCTGTCCGGCGGCATGCCGGCGGCGAACTGGGTCCCGCGCGCGGTGTACGCCGAGCAGCTCGAGGCGGCCGGGTTCGTCGACGTCGAGGTGCGCAGCATCCGCGACCGCGTCATGGAGCCGTGGCTGGAGTACTGGCAGCACAAGCTCGCCGAGGACAGCTTCAAGTCGAGCGTCAGCCGGCTCTTCTACTCCCAGGTGAAGCGGTCGTTGACCAGCGACGCCGGCATGAAGGGTGAGCTCCCCGCGCTGGACTTCGTGATCGCCTCGGCCCGGAAGCCGACCGCCTAGTCCAGGAGGTCCTCACGCACGAGGGCGGCCACGGTGTCGACGTGGTCGCGCAGGAAGAAGTGGCCGCCCTCGAGCGTACGGACGCGCCCCGGGACGATGGAGAGCGCGAGCCAGCGCTCGGCGTCGGCGACGGGCGTCAGCGGGTCGGCGTCGCCGCACAGGACGGTCAGCGGGGTGCGCAGCAGCGGCCGCGGGTCCCAGGTGTAGTCGCGCAGGACGCGGTAGTCGGCCCGCAGGGTCGGCAGCGCGTGCTCGCGCAGGTCCTCGTCGTCGAGCACGGTGCCGGGGTCCAGGCGCCGGACCTCCGCCAGCAGGCCGTCGTCGTCCGGCAGGTCCGTGCGGCCCGCGTGCTGCTCCGGTGCCGTCTGGCCGGAGACCACGAGACGCACCGGGGCGTCGACGGCGGCCGGCTCGAGGAGTCGCGTCGCCTCGTAGGCGACGAGGGCGCCCATGCTGTGCCCGAGCACGGCGAACGGTCGGGTCCGCGCCCGCGAGCGCCAGGCGTCGGCCACGACCTCGGCGATCGCCTGGGCCGTGGGCAGCTGCTCCTGCGTGCTGCGGTCCTGACGTCCGGGGTACTGCACGGCCCACAGCTCGACGTCCGGGGCGAGGGCAGCGGCCAGCGCCACGAACGAGTCCGCGGCCGCGCCGGCGTGCGGCAGGCACAGCAGGTCCGCGGACGCCCCAGCCTCGCGGCGGAGGCAGCGTAACCAGCCGTCGGCGTCAGTCACGGCTCACCCGCCGAGACGGACTGGCAGGCTGTCGATGCCGCGCAGCAGCAGCGAGCGACGGAACGCGACCGCGTCGAGATCGGTGGCGTGCACGTCGGGGAACCGCTCGAACAGCGACCGGAGGGCCACCTCGCCCTCCAGCATCGCCAGCGGACGGCCCAGGCAGTGGTGGATGCCGTGGCCGAACGTCAGGTGTCCCTTGGTGTCGCGGCGCACGTCGAAGCGGTCGGGGTCCGGGAAGCGCGCGGGGTCGCGGTTCGCGGCCGCCCCAGCCACGAGAACCATGCTGTAGGCGGGGATGCTCACGCCGTCGATCTCGACGTCCTGCGCGGCGAACCGCGTGGTGGTCTCCGGCGGGGCGTAGAGGCGCAGGACCTCCTCCACCGCGTTCGGCCACAACGTCGGGTCGGCCTTCAGGACGTCCAGCTGCTCGCGGTGGCGCAGCATCAGGTAGCTGCCGATGCCGATTAGGCTCACCGACGCCTCGTACCCGGCCAGCAGCAGCACCAGGGCGACGGAGACGAGCTCGTCCTGGCTCAGGCGGGCCTCGTCGACGTCCCGGGCCTGGATGAGCGCCGACAGCAGGTCGTCGCCCGGCGCGGCCCGGCGCCGCTCGACGAGGTCGAGCATGAAGTCGACCACCTCCTCGGCGGCCGCCCCGCGCGCCTCGGCCCGCTCGGGGTCCATGATGAGGATCTCGGCGCTCCATCGACCGAAGTCGCTGCGCCGGCCCTCCTCGACGCCGAGCAGCTCGCAGATCACCTGGATCGGGAGCGGGTGCGCGAACGAGGCCACCACGTCGGCGTCGGGGGTCTCGGCCATCGTGTCGAGCAGACCGTCGACGATCTGCTGCACGCGGGGCCGCATCGCCATGACCCGGCGCGCCGTGAACTCCCGCGCGACGAGCTTGCGCAGCCGGGTGTGGCTGGGCGGGTCGCTGGTGCCCATGTTGTTCACGAAGTAGTGCTTGGCGCGGTCGCTGAAGCCGAGGTAGGCCGGGAAGTCGACGTCGACGTCGGGGTACTGGGCCTTCGGGTCGCTGCTCAGGCGCAGGTCCGTGAGGGCGGTCCGGGCCTGCTCGTACCCGGTCACGAGCCACGCGTCCTGGCCGAAGAACCGGACGGGCGTGACGGGCCGACGCTCGCGCAGCTGGGCGTACGTGTCGTACCAGTCGACGTGGAAGGCGTCGGAGTCCAGGTCCGGCACCTCCGGCAGCGCCGTCATGACACGACCTCGAACCGCGGCAGGGGGAACACGAGTGATCCGCCCCCTGCCAGGAACTCGGCCTCGCGCTCCACGAAGCCGTCGCGGTAGATCCACGGCAGGACCAGCAGCTGGTCGGGCCGGCGCGCCTTCGCGTCCTCCTCCGAGACGATCGGGATGCCAGTCCCCGGCGTGAACGTCCCCGCCTTCTCCGGGCTGACCTCGCCGATGCACGGCAGGTCCTCCGCGGTCAGGCCGCAGTACTGCAGGATCACGTTCCCCTTGGTGGACGCGCCGTACCCGAGGGTGGTCCGGCCCTGCGCGCGCGACCGGTCGAGGAAGTCCACGAGCCGGTCGCGGTGCTCCTCGGTCTGCCGGGCGAACGTCTCGTACGGAGCCGGTGTCGCGAGCCCGGCAGCGCGTTCCGCAGCCCGGATCCGGTCGAGAGCCTCCGTGTTCGGCGCGTGCGGACCGCCGCGGTGCCCGAGCGTCACCCGGAGGCTGCCGCCGTACACGTCGGTGACCTCGGCGTCGATCACGACGAGGTCGCTCCTCTCAGCCATCCAGTCGAACTGGGCGAGCGCGTAGTACTCCAGGTGCTCGTGGCAGACGACGTCGTACGCGCCGGCGTCGAGCATGGAGGCAAGGTAGCTCTGCTCGGCCACCCAGAGGCCGTCTGGGGCGAGGACGTCGCGCACGTCGCGCATGAAGGCCACCGGGTCCGGCAGGTCGTAGTACATGGCCACGGAGGTCACGATCCGCGCCCGGCGCTCGCCGTACCGCTCCTGGAAGGCTTCGGCGGAGAACGGCCCGGCGACCAGGTCGGCGCCGTCGGGGTACAGGTGCCGGAACTTCTCGCCGACGAGGTCGAAGCCGACCAACGTGGGCGCGTCGGGCAGGTAGGAGCGCAGAAGCGTCGAGTCGTTGCTGCCGATGTCGACCACGAGGTCGGAGGGGCCGACGTCGACCTTGGCGCGCACGGACGCGACGAGCGAGCCGAGGTGGTTGATCATGAAGGGTCGGATGCCCGAGCGGTATCCGTAGCCGTCGTTGAACATCAGCCCGAAGTCTGCGGTGTGGCGGAGCTGGACGAGACCGCAGCCAGGCGGTGTGCACCGGACGAGGTCGAGCGGGACGGACGGCACGGCAGCGTCCGGGCGGTCCGGGAAGACGCTCGTGAGTGCCTGGTCGCCCAGGGACAGGATCGGTTCGAGGTCGGTGTGTCCGCAGATGCGGCAGGCCGAGATGCTCACGTCGACGACCCTACTCGACGCCCGCGCCGCCGGAGAAGCGCGGATTTCGTCCGTGGAGGTGCTCGCGCACGGGTCGGGGCGTCCTTCGGTTGCGTCGCGCGCCGGGCCTGTGGGCACAATGGCACATGCGCATCCTTGGGGGATTGTTCGGGATCATGATGGTGCTGTCAGCCGGTTCGACTGCTGCGGTCGAGGCGAGGCCCGCCGGGCCGGAGGAGTCCTGGGACGACCGGAAGGTCCATCGTCTGGTGACGCAGATGACGGTCGAGGAGAAGCTGTCCTTCGTCTACTGGAACTACAACCTGGACGACCCCTTGGAAAAGCTCTGGCTCCCTGGTGTCCCTCGGCTGGGGATCCCTCAGCTGAGCGGGACGGACGGCCCCGCCGGTGTGACGATCAGTCGTCCGGCCGTCGCCATGCCGGCGCCGGTGGCGCTCGCGTCGACCTTCGACGAGGACCTGGCGCGAAAGTACGGCGAGGTGCTCGGACGAGAGGGGCGTGCCGCGCGACAGGACGTGATCCTCGGTCCTATGGTCAACAACATCCGGGTGCCACAGGCCGGCCGGAACTTCGAGACGTTCAGCGAGGACCCGCTGCTCACGGGCCGCATCGCGGCCTCGCAGGTCCGCGGGGTGCAGAGCCAGGGGCTGATGACCTCGGTCAAGCACTACGCGGCCAACACGCAGGAGACCGACCGCTACACGACCGACGTCGACATCGACGAGCGGACCCTGAGGGAGATCGAGCTGCCCGGCTTCGAGGCGCCGATCCGCGCCGGGGCGTCCTCGGTCATGTGTGCCTACCCGAAGGTCAACGGCACCTTCGCCTGCAGCAACGAGACCCTGTTGACCTCGATCCTGCGTGAGCAGTGGGACTTCGAGGGCTGGGTCATGTCGGACTGGGGCGCGGCGCACGCCACCGAGGACATCGAGGCGGGCCTGGACCAGGAGATGGGGGTCGACGTCAACCCCGACGGCTCGCTCGCGCCCGGAAAGTTCTTCGGCGACGCGCTGGGCAGGGCGATCGAGGAGGGTCGCATCCCTGAGTCGCGGCTCGACACGTCGGTGACGCGCATCCTCACCCAGATGGAGCGGTTCGGGCTGCTCGACGCCGACCCGCCCGCCCGCCCCGAGCGCGACGTCGCGGGTGGCGTCGCGGTCGCGCAGCGGGTGGCCGAGGACGGCGCCGTGCTGCTGCGGAACGAGGACGACGTGCTGCCGCTCGACCCGGACGCGCAGCAGGACCTGGCCGTGATCGGGCCGACGGCGAAGGAACCCAAGGTCACCGGCCTCGGCAGCTCTTACGTCGAGCCCGACTACGCCAACGCCCCGGTCGATACCATCCGCGAGCGGGCCCAGGGCGCCGACGTCACCTACGAGGTCGGGGAGGAGCTGCGGGGGACGCCGATCGGGCCCGACGCGCTCCAGCCCGCGTTCGAGGGCGGGCGCCTGACCCCCGATGCCGGCGGCGTGCTGTACGAGGGGACGCTCACCGTGCCCGAGACCGGCGTGTACCGGCTCGCGGTCCGGATGGACGGCGGCAACGGCGGCCTGGTGGTCGACGGCGCCGCGCCGATCGGTGTCGGCGACGTGTTCGGCCCCCTGACCAGCGTCCCGATCCGCCTGGAGGCCGGAGAGCATGATCTGCAGCTGACGGGGACCGCGCCGCCCGGAGGCGACCCGACCGTCGACGTCGACCTCACGTGGGTCACGCCCGACGCCGCGCAGCAGGCGCAGGACGCCGCCGTCGAGGCAGCGCGCGACGCCGACGTCGCGGTGGTCTTCGGCTACGACGACGGCGCCGAGACGGCCGACCGCACGTCGTTGGGCCTCCCCGGACGCCAGGACGAGCTCATCGCGGCGGTGGCGGCCGCGAACCCGAGGACGGTCGTGGTGCTCAACACCGGGTCGTCGATCACCATGCCGTGGCTCGACTCCACGCAGGCCGTGCTCGACATGTGGTACCCGGGACAGGCCGGTGCCGAGGCGACGACCGCGCTGCTCTTCGGCGACGCGGAGCCGGGGGGACGGCTGACCCAGACGTTCCCCCGCTCGGTCGAGGAGACGCCGGTCGGGGCCGACGCGCGCCGGTTCCCCGGCGTCGACGGCACCGTGCACTACGACGAGGGCATCTTCTCGGGCTACCGCTGGTACGACCAGCAGGACGTCGACCCGCTGTTCGCCTTCGGGCACGGTCTGTCGTACACGACGTTCCGGTACGGGCCGCTCACTGTGCGGCCGGCCCGCGACGGGGGCCTGGTCGCCCGCGTCAAGGTGGCCAACACCGGTGACCGCGCCGGCTCGGAGGTCGTCCAGGCCTACCTCGGGGCCAGCCCGAGGGTCGACCTCCCCCAGGCGGAGCGTCAGCTGGCGGGCTTCGAGAAGGTCCGGCTGGCCGCGGGGGAGTCGCGCTGGGTCACGGTGCGCATCGAGCCGCGCGCCCTGCAGCATTGGGACGTCGAGCGCGACGCCTGGGTGACGGGCACCGGCCGCCGGACCGTGGAGGTCGGGTCGTCCTCCAGGGACCTGCGCCGCAGCGCCGAGGTGATGGTGCGGGAGAAGCGCCGCTAGGCCTGGCCGCCGCGCGGGGGACGGGGGCGACCTCCGCGTCCGTCACCCGTGCGGCGCCCGCCCGCGTCGCGGCGCGGGCCGCCGCCCGCGCGACCGTCCGGCCGGGGGCCTCCGCCTGGGCGGCCGCGCCGCCCCCGCTGGTCGCCCGGTCCGCGCGCGGCGCCGCCACGGGACCCGTCGAGGAGCTGGAACAGCGTGATCCACTGGTCGGGGTGCACGAAGGCGACGATCTCGTCGTGGTGGACGTCGGCGCGCGCGAACGCGCTGTCGACCTTCGAGCGCGGCCACTCCCGGGTCAGCGACCGGTAGAGGCTGCCGCCCTTGCCGACGAAGCCGATCTCCACCATGTCCGCGAAGCGCGACCTCGCCGCCGCGTCGCGCAGGAGGGGCTGTGGGCGGCGGCGCAGCCGCATGATCGCGGAGTGCACGCGCGGCACCGGTGTGAACAGCGTGCGGTCGACCTTGGCGACGTACTGCCACTCGAAGGTCGGCCACGTGGTGACGGTGAGGGCCGTCCACCGTCCGTAGTCACCCGTCCGCTTGCGCGCGAACTCCTGCTGGGTCACGAGGGTCGCCGACGTCAGGGTCGGGGCGGTCAGGCACCAGTCGACGATGGCGGAGGTGATGCCGTAGGGGATCGCGCCGACGAACTGGAACGGCTCCTCGGGGTGAGGCGCGGTCAGGAAGTCGGCGTGGACGACCTCGATGCTCGTCTCCTGGGCCAGGTCGGTCGAGAGTCGTCGCGCGAGGCGCTGGTCCAGCTCGTAGGTGCGTACCCGCCCGGCGCGTCGGGCGAGCTCGCGGGTGAGCAGCCCTTCGCCGGGACCCGCCTCGACGACGAGCCCGTCGGGGTCGACGTCGGCGGCGTCGGCGATGCGCCGGATGGTCGCCGGGTCGCGCAGGAAGTTCTGGCCGAGGACCCGCCGGTCGCGGTCGCGCTGGCTGCGGCCGCCCACCGGCCGCTGCGGGCGACCGGAGGAGGGTCCGCGCCCTCGCGGACGGTCTTGCGGACCTGCCATGGGCTCCTGCTCCTCGTCGGTGCGCCGGCGGGACGGGCCCCGTCGGTACGTCTCAGGATACGGTGGGGACGCGCCGGTCCGACGCGTCGGGCGGTGCGCCTGACGCCGTCAACGCGAGGAGGAGTCGTGTCCCACGTGGTCCCGCCGATGTCCGACGAGAAGGCCCTGCTCGCCTGGCTGGCCGAGATGCGCGCGCACGAACCGGTCTGGCGCGACGAGTACGGCGTGTGGCACGTGTTCCGCCACGCGGACGTCCGCGAGGTCCTGAAGGACACCGCCACGTTCTCCTCCGACCCGAACCGGGTGATCGAGGGCTCCGAGCCGACCCCGGGGATGATCCACGAGATGGACCCGCCGGACCACCGCGCGCTGCGCAAGGTGGTCAGCAGCGCGTTCACCCCACGGATGGTCGAGAACCTGGAGCCGCGAGTCCGCGAGGTCGCACGCGATCTGCTCGACGCGGCCGGACCGCGTTTCGACCTCGTGCAGGAGATCGCCTTCACGCTGCCCGTCACCATCATCGGAGAGATGCTCGGCCTGCCGCGCGAGGACCAGGAGCAGTTCGGCTCCTGGTCGGCCTCCCTCATCGACATCCAGATGGACGACCCGACCGACCCGGCCCTGGCGGAGCGCATTGCGGCGATCCTGGATCCTCTGACGTCGTACCTGCAGCGCCTGTGCGCCGAGCGCCGCGCCGCGCCCGCCGACGACCTGGTGAGCAAGCTCGTCCTTGCAGAGGTGGACGGGCGCGGGCTCGACGACGTGGAGGCGGCGAACTTCTCGACCGCGCTCCTCCTCGCGGGCCACGTCACCACCACGGTCCTGCTCGGCAACATCGTCAACACGCTCGATGAGCATCCCTGGGCTTGGGATCTCGCCCGCGAGCACCCGGACCGGATCCCCGCCATCGTCGAGGAGGTCCTGCGCTTCCGTCCACCCTTCCCGCAGATGCAGCGCACGACGACTGCCCCGGCGCGGGTCGGCGGCGTGGACCTCCCGGCCGACGTCATGGTGAACGTGTGGGTGCTGTCGGCCAATCGCGACCCGGAGGCGCACAAGGACCCCGATCGCTTCGACCCCGACCGCGGGGTGCGCGGCGCGGCGCAGCTCTCCTTCGGCCACGGCATCCACTTCTGCCTCGGGGCACCGCTCGCGCGCCTCGAGAACGTCGTCGCGCTCGAGGAGATCGTCCGGTCCCGCGGCCGGCTCGTGGTCGACCGCGAGGACCCGTCGTTCGCGATGTTCGACCAGATCGTCCTCGGGGTGCGCACCATGCCGGTCCACGTCTAGGTCGTGGGTCTCGTCGGTGCACGTCCCGTGGGGGACGGACCGCTGCGTCGGCTCCTCGACGCCCGCCTGGTCGTCGGCGAGGCGTTCGCGCACGGGGACGAGGACGGCCTCACCCCGGCGGAGCGCCTTCTGGTCGTGGGGGCCGTGCCTGCGCGCCGACGTGAGTTCGCCGCGGGGCGCCGTCTGGCGCGCTCGGCGCTTGACGAGCTCGGCGTCCGCGCCGACTCGATCCTCTCGGGACCGCGGGGCGAGCCGATGTGGCCGGTGGGCGTCGTCGGAAGCATCACCCACTGCAGCGGCTACGTGGGCGTCGCGGTCGGCCGCCGCACGGAGGTGCGCGCCGTCGGGATCGACGCCGAGCCGGACGAGCCGCTGCCCGAGGGCATCCTGCACAGCATCGCCGACCCGACGGAGGTCTCGATGGTCGCGGACCTGACGGCGAGCGCTCCCGGACCTGCATGGGACAGGCTCGTGTTCTGCCTCAAGGAGGTGGTCTTCAAGGTGTGGTACCCGCTCGCCGGGAGCTGGCTCGACTTCGACGACGCGGCGGTGGTGGTCGACCGGGGCTCGGCGACCTTCCGGGCGACGTTGCTGCGCCCGGCTCCCGAGCTCGCCGCGCTCGGGCTGCCCTCGACGTTGCAAGGGTCGTGGGTGCGGCACCGGGGCATCCTGGTGGCCGCCGTACGCATCGACGACCTCCAGGGGAGCGCAGGATGATCGACCGCGGTGACGACGTCTGGTTCCGAAGGCTGAACGAGGGGCAGCGCGACGCGCCGCTGTTGTTGGTGCTCCCGCACGCCGGCGGGTCTGCCACCTACTACCGGCCGCTCGGTGCCCTGCTGCCGGAGCTCGAGGTGCTGGCGGTGCAGTACCCGGGCCGCCAGGACCGGCACCGGGAGGCGCAGCTGCCGTCGATCGAGGCGCTCGCCGAGGAGGTCTCGACGCGACTCGCCCCCCGTGCCGCGGCGCGGACGCTGGTGCTGTTCGGTCACAGCATGGGCGCGGTCGTGGCCTTCGAGGTTGCACGACGGCTTGAGGGTCGGGGCACGGCGGTCGCGCACCTCGTGGTGTCCGGCCGGGGTGCGCCGGGGTGGTCGGAGGCGGCGCCGGTCACGCTCGACGACGACGCGCTGCTGACCGAGCTCCTGCGCCTCTCGGGGACCGACGTCGCGGTGCTGGACGACCCGGAGATCCGCGCCCTGGTGCTGCCCGCGGTGCGGGCCGACTACCGCATCGTCCGCGCCTACCGCGGGTCGGCGGACGCCGTCGTCCAGGCCCCGCTCACCGTCATGCACGCCCGCGACGACCCGCTCGTGCCGGC